>MKSH01000243.1:9204-9304 GCA_001898095.1 Solirubrobacterales bacterium 70-9
GCGTTCCCCTGGAACCTCCACCACGGCGACGCCTGCGTGGTGCGGCTGACCGCGATCCTCGACGCCGCCGGCGACTACAAGATCGGGACGGGGGAGTGAC
>MKSH01000244.1:0-560 GCA_001898095.1 Solirubrobacterales bacterium 70-9
GATCCGCGGGCCGATCTTGGTCCCGCTGATCGCTCTGGTCATGGCGATCACGATCGGCTGCTTCTTCCTCAACGCCGTGTTCGGCTTCGCGATCGCCCGCGACGGACGGCCCGAGGTCGGCCCGGCGGCCGCCGAGGCGCGCCGCCACTGGCGCCCGATCGCCGCCTCCGGCGGGGTCGTCGGCCTCGCCCTGGGACTCACCGTCACCGTCGTCACCCGCTCCGATCCGCCCTGGTTCTCGCTCTGCCTGAGCGTCGTGATCGGGGTGATGATGGTCGCCTACGTCGCCGTCCCGGCGCGGCTGATCGGCGTGCGCCAGGGCGGCTCGCTGCGCGACCGGCTCTCGGCCAGCGTCGTCGGCAGCGCCCTCGGCGCGGTGGTCGGCACCCCCGCCTACATCCTCGGCCGGGTCGGCCTGCTGATGATCGGCTCGCCGTTCCTGCGCTTCCCCGGCCTGCTGATCTTCCTGCTCGGCTTCACCCTGCAAGCGGGGGCGACGAGCGCGGTCAAAGCGGTGAAGATGGGGGCGAAGCTGGGCCGGCGCACGGCAGCGGTCCCGG
>MKSH01000244.1:584-4043 GCA_001898095.1 Solirubrobacterales bacterium 70-9
CCCAGGCCGCCGCGCCCAAGACCGGCGTCGGGCCGATGCTGCGCGAGTGGCGGCAACGGCGCCGGCGGAGCCAGCTGGAGCTGGCGCTCGAGGCCGGTGTCTCGGCCCGCCACATCAGCTTCCTCGAGACCGGCCGCTCGAATCCGAGCCGAGCGATGGTGATCGACCTCGCCGCCAACCTGGAGCTGCCCTTGCGCGACCGCAACGAACTCCTGATCGCCGCCGGCTATGCGCCGGAGTACCGCGAGCTCGCCTACGAGGACCCCGACCTCGGTCCGGTCCGGGCGGCGATCGAGCAGGTCCTCGCTGCGCACGATCCCTATCCGGCGCTGGTCGTCGACCGCCACTGGGAGCTGATCACCGCCAACCGAGGCCTCGGCCTGCTCACCGACGGCGTCGCGCCGGATCTGCTCGAGCCGCCCGCCAACGCGCTCCGCCTGGCCCTCCACCCGGATGGCCTGGCACCGCGGACCCTGAACCTGGGCGAGTGGCGTCACCACATCCTCGCCCGGCTGGAGCGCCACTGGCGCCTCAGCGGCGACACGGCGCTGGCGGCGCTGCTCGAGGAGCTGCGCGCCTACCCGGGCGAGGAGATCGACGAGGCCGCCGCAAGCGCCGCCCACGACGTCTTCGTCCCATTCCGGATGCGGGGGCGAGACGGTACGGAGCTGACCTTCTTCGGCACGATCGCCACCTTCGGCACGGCGCTCGACGTGACCGTCGCCGAGCTCTCGATCGAGTCGTTCTTCCCCGCCGACGACGTCACCGCCGCCGCCTGCCGCGCGTTCGCGCCGCGCTGATCCGCTTACCTCCCGGGTAATCGACGCCCCTACCTCCGGCGGGCAACCTGCTCGCCATGAACTCACTCGCGAGGCACCCCCGATCCACCGCCCTGACGATGGCCGTGCTGATGGCCGGCACCTTCGTCTTCGTCCTCGACTTCTTCATCGTCAACGTCGCGATCCCCTCGACCCAGGCCGAGCTGGGAGCGACCGACTCCCAGATCCAGCTCGTCGTCGCCACTTACGCGATCGCGATCGCTTCGCTGCTGATCCTCGGCGGCCGGCTCGGCGACCTCTTCGGCCGGCGCCGCCTCTTCACGCTCGGGATAGCGCTCTTCACCGCCTCCTCGGCGCTCTGCGGCGCGGCGCCCGGGATCACGACGCTGCTCGTCGGGCGCGTCCTGCAGGGGATCGGCGCGGCCCTCTTCGCCCCGCAGGTGCTGTCGATCATCGGCGTCACCTTCGCCGGCGACGAGCGCCGCCGCGCCGTCACCACCTACGGCCTGGTGATGGGATTGGCGGCGGCGGGCGGCCAGTTGGTGGGGGGCGCCCTGATTGCGCTCGACCTGTTCGGCCTCGACTGGCGCGCCTGTTACCTGGTCAACGTGCCGATCGGCCTCGCCGCCCTGGTGATCGCCCCGCGGGCGCTGGCCGAGTCGTGGGCAGCGGTGGGGGAGCGGCTCGACCTGCTCGGCGCGGCGCTCGCCGGAGCCACCCTGGTGGCGATCGTCCTGCCGCTGGTCGAAGGTCGCAACGAGGGCTGGCCGCCCTGGACCTTCGCCTCGTTCGCCGGCGCCGTCCCCCTGGCCCTCGCCTTCGCCTTGCGCCAGCGCCGGCTCGCGGCGGCCGGCGACGCACCGCTGGTCCACCCGGAGCTCTTTCGCGAGCGCGCCTTCACCGTCGGCGTCCTCACCTCGGTCGTCTTCTACGCCGGGATGGCCTCGTTCTTCCTCGTCCTCGCCATCTACCTACAGGAGGGGTGCGGCCTCTCGGCGCTCGACTCGGGCCTCGTCTTCACCGCCCTCGCGGCCGGCTACCTGGTCGCCTCGGCCGGTGCCGAAGTCCTGGCGCCGCGTTTCGGTCGCCAGGTGCTCGCGGCCGGGGGCGTCGTCCGCGCCACCGCGCTCACCGGCCTGGCGCTGACGGTCGCCGCGATCGGCACCGGCGGCTCGCCGCTGCTCCTCGTCCCGACGCTCGCCGTCGACGGGATCGGCATGGGATTGCTGACTGCGCCGCTCGTCGCCACCGTGGTCGGCGGCATGGACCCGCTCCACGCAGGCGCTGCCTCGGGCGTGCTCTCGACCGCCCAGCAGGTCGGCAACACGATCGGCGTCGCCGCGATCGGGGCGCTCTTCTACGGCGCGATCGGGCCGCGCGGCGACTACGCGGGCGCCTTCGAGCTCGCCCTGGTCGCGGTCGCCGCGGTCTGTCTCGCCGTCGCCGCGCTGGTCCAGCTGCTGCCGGGACGGCCGGCCCCGGCCCCGGCGCCCGCCCGTCCGACCCCGCGGCTCGACTGATACGACGATCCCCCGACCTCGACTGAGGGGGCCGGCGATGAGATGATCGCCGGCCAATGGATCGCATGGATCTAGGCACACGTTTGCGCGGCTTGCGCACCGGGCGGGGGCTCTCGCTGAGCCAGCTGGAAGCGGCGACGAACATCTCCAGCTCCTTCCTTTCCCTGGTCGAGAGCGGCAAATCCGACATCACGATCAGCCGGCTGGTCCGCCTCGCCGACTTCTTCGACGTCGACCTCGGGGAGCTGGTCGAGGGCAGCCGCGTCGACCGCCGGCCGCTCGAGGTGATCCGCGACGGCGACGGCAGCGTCCTCGCCTCGCGGGCCGAGGGCGTCACCGCCCGCTTCCTCGGCCACCAGCGCTGGCACCTCTCGCCGCGGGTCGCCGAGTACGAGCCGGGCGGCGCCTTCGACGTCGCCGAAGGCGAGCAGGCGGCGCGCGAGATGCTCCACCATCGGGAGCTCTTCTTCTACATCGTCTCCGGCACCTTCGAGATCACCGTCCACGGCGAGGAGCCCGTCCAGGTCTCCCGCGGCGACGCCGTCCTCGTCCGCGACGGTGCCGACCGGGTCGTCAACATCGGCCGCCGCCCTGGCCGCCTGCTGGTCGTCGGCGTCGCCACCGGCGGCTGACCCTCTGTCCTTTGTCACCCACAGGGTGACAAAGGACAGAGGGTTCGGCGACCGCTTCACGTTGCCGCCACATTAGATTTACGTGGGTGAGCTCCGCCGACCTTGCCAGGGCGGGCTCCGAGGCGGAGCCCGTACTCAACTTCGGCCATTGGCCGGCGGTGCGTCGCGTCGCGCTCGCGCTCTACGCGGTCGGCTTCGTCGTCTGGAGCTACAACTACGGGATCCCGGTCCAGCGGGACTTGGTGATCGCCTGGGTCCTCGGCGCGCTCGGCTGCGCCTGCCTCGGCCGCCACCCGCGCGAGATGCTGCAGCTGGTCATCGACTGGGCGCCGATGATCATCGTCCTCGGTGCCTACGACCTGACCCGCGGGGCCGCCGACAAACTCGGCATCGGCATCCACTTCCACCCGATGATCGACTTCGACAAAGCGGTCTTCTTCGGCCAGACCCCGACCGAATGGCTCCAGCATCACCTCTACGACCCGCACGTGCTGAGCGGCTGGAACGTCGCCTTCACGCTGATCTACA
>MKSH01000245.1:0-85 GCA_001898095.1 Solirubrobacterales bacterium 70-9
TGGACGGCCTCGCTGCGCTCGGCCTCTCAATCTCGAAAGAACAAGGGGGAGGTTGTCCTATGAGCGAGAAGACGATCTTCGAGGC
>MKSH01000245.1:192-3475 GCA_001898095.1 Solirubrobacterales bacterium 70-9
TGCCGCAGGTGTCCGAGCCGGAGATCGTCCGCCACTACGTCCGGCTCTCGAAGAAGAACTTCGACCTCGACTCGGGCTTCTACCCGCTCGGCTCCTGCACGATGAAGCACAACCCGCGCCTGCACGAGCGGGTCGCCGCGCTGCCCGGGCACGCGCGCCTGCATCCCTTCCAGCGGCCCGCGGCCGCCCAGGGCGCGCTCGAGCTGATGTGGGACCTCGAACGCTCGCTCGCCGAGATCTCCGGGCTGCCGTTCGTCTCCCTGCAGCCGAGCGCCGGGTCCCACGGCGAGCTCGCCGGCGTCCTTCTCACCCGCGCCTACCACGAGGCGCGCGGGCTGCGCCGCCACAAGGTCCTCACCCCCGACACCGCCCACGGCACCAACCCGGCGACGGTGACGATGGCGGGCTACGAGGTGGTCAAGGTCGCCACCGACGAGGCCGGCGGCGTCGACGTCGACGACCTGCGGTCGAAGGCCGGCGAGGACGTCGCCTGCCTGATGCTCACCAACCCCAACACGCTCGGCCTCTTCGACCGCAACATCGAGGAGATCGCGGCGATCGTCCACGGGGCCGGCGCGATCCTCTACTACGACGGCGCCAACCTGAACGCGGTGATGGGACGGACCCGGCCCGGCGACATGGGCTTCGACATCGTCCACTTCAACCTCCACAAGACGTTCACCCAGCCGCACGGCGGCGGCGGTCCGGGCGCGGGTCCGATCGCGGTCTCGGAGCGGATCGAGCCTTATCTGATGACGCCGCGCGTCGTCCGTGGGATGGACGGCGCCTTCGACCTCGACTACGACAAACCTGAGTCGATCGGTCGGCTGCGCGGGTTCCAGGGCAACTTCGGCACCTTCGTCCGCACCTACGCCTACATCCGCTCGCTCGGCGCCGAGGGGCTGCGCGAAGCCTCCGAGGTGGCGGTCCTGAACGCCAACTACCTGCTGGCGCGGCTGCGCGAGGAGGGCCTCCTGGAGCGCCTGCCGCTCGCCTACGGCGAGCTCTGCGGGCACGAGTTCGTGCTCTCCGGCGCACCGATGAAGCGGGACCTCGGGATCAAGACGCTCGATCTCGCCAAGCGGCTGCTCGACCACGGCATCCACCCGCCGACCGTCTACTTCCCGCTGCTGGTCGAGGAGGCCCTTCTCATCGAGCCGACCGAGACCGAGACGAAGGAGACGCTGGATGATTTCGTCGCGGTGATCGCGGCGATCCTGAAGGAGGCGGAGGACGATCCGGAGATCGCCCGTTCCGCCCCGCACACCACCCCCGTCCGTCGCCTCGACGAGGCCGGCGCCGCCCGCAATCCGATCATCCGCCAGGAGGTTCCCTCATGACCAGCACCGCCGAGCGCACCGCGATCGCCACCGAGGACGCCCCCGAGGCGATAGGTCCCTATAACCAGGCGATCGTCCACCAGGGCCTGCTCTTCTGCTCGGGTCAGATCCCGCTCGACCCGGCCTCCGGTGAGATGGTCACCGGCTCGGTCGCGATCGAGACGATCCGCTGCCTGGAGAACCTCGCCGCCGTCTGCGCCGCCGCCGGCACCGACCTCTCGCGGGCGCTGCGGATGACGATCTACACGACGCGGCTGGAGGAGTTCGCGGCGATCAACGAGGCCTACGCCGCCTTCTTCCCCGAGGTGCCCCCCGCCCGCGCCGCGCTCGGCGTCGCCGCCCTTCCCAAAGGCGCCGAGGTCGAGATCGACGCCGTCGTCGCCTTGACGTGACCCCTGGCGCCGACCTGTCGCCGGATCTTCCGGAGGAGCTCGCGCTGGCTCGCCTGCGCCAGGTCCACGCGGACTCCGCCGACTCGGTCAAGCGCACCCCGATCCTCACCGCCGGAAGCTTCTCGGCGCGGCTCGGCGCGCCGGTCGCGTTGAAGGCCGAGAACCTGCAGCGCACCGGCTCCTTCAAGCTGCGCGGCGCGCTCGCCAAGGTGCGCGCGAGCGGCGCGGTGGCCGGCGTCGTCGCCGGCTCGGCCGGCAACCACGCCCAGTCGCTGGCCTACGCGGCGCGGCGCTTCGGGCTGCCCTGCGAAGTCTTCATGCCGGTCGACGCCTCGGTCGGCAAGATGGCCGCAGTGCGGGCGTTCGGCGCCGAGGTCCACGCCGAGGGCGAGTCGGTCGACGAGTGCGTTGAGCTGGCGAAGGCGCGCGCCGCCGAGGCGGGGCTGCTCTTCGTCCACCCGTTCGACGACCTCGACGTGATCGCCGGCCAGGCCGGGGTCGGGATCGAGATCCTCGAGGACCTGCCCGAGGCGGGGACACTGGTCGTGCCGATCGGCGGCGGTGGGTTGATCTCCGGGGTCGCCGCGGCGGCCCGCCAGCTGCGGTCCGACCTGCGCATCGTCGGGGTGCAGGCGGAGCGCTGCGCGTCCTTCCCTGAGGCGGTCGCCGGCAGCCGCGAGGTCACCGCCCCATCGGTCACGACGATCGCCGATGGGATCGCGGTGAAGCGACCGGGGGAGGTCACCCTGCCTCTCGTCGAAGCCCTGGTCGATCAGGTGGTCACCGTCTCCGAGAGCGCGATCGCAGAGGCGATGGCGATCCTGCTGGAGCGCTCGAAGCTGGTGGTCGAGGGGGCGGGGGCGGCCTCCCTGGCGGCGGCGATCTCGGCCCAGGTCGAGCTCGATCCGGAGCGACCCAATGTCCTCGTCCTCTCCGGCGGTAACGTCGACATTGGTCTGCTGGCGAAGATCGCCGCGCGCCAGGATACCCTGCAGGGCCGGCGCCTTCGCCTCTCTACCAAGGTCTCCGACCGGCCCGGGGGGATGGCGAGCCTGCTCGCCACGGTCGCCGCGGCGCAGGCCAACCTGATCACGGTCGAGCACGTCCGCGAGTCGCCGGACCTCGACGTCCGCGAGACGGGGGTGCAGCTGACCCTGGAGACCCGCGGCCAGGATCACGCCGACGAGGTCCGCGCGGAGCTGCGGCGGGCAGGCTACGACGCCGTCGACGCCTGATCGGCATCGGGTCTGGTTCTAGACTGGGATTCGTGGAGCAGCCCGATCTGCAGCCGATCGAGCACAGCCCCCTCTACGAGGTGGTCGCGACCCGCCTGCGCGGGTACATCGAATCTGAGGAGCTGAAGCCTGGCGACCGCCTGATGCCCGAGCGCGAGCTCGCCGAGCGGCTGGGCGTCAGCCGCACCTCGGTACGCCAGGCGTTGACCGCGCTGCGAGTGCGGGGCCTGGTCGAGATCCGACCGGGCGCCGGCGCCTACCTGAAACGCCCGCCCGCCGACATTGTCCCCTCGCTGGCGGCCGAGGTCGCCGAGGC
>MKSH01000245.1:3490-3983 GCA_001898095.1 Solirubrobacterales bacterium 70-9
ACCTCGCCGAGATGGAGGGCGCCCTGGCGGCGATGGGCCGCTCGATCGCCGACGGCGGCGACGGGATCGACGGCGACCGCCTCTTCCACCGGGCCGTCGTCCACGCCGCCCACAATGACCTCCTCACCCGCCTCTTCGACGACCTCGGCGAAGTCATCGACCGAACCTCGCAGGTCTCGCTGACGCTCCCTGGCCGCGCCCCCGAATCGTTGCGGGCGCACGAGCAGGTCCTCACCGCGATTCGCGATCGCGACGAAGGCGAGGCCGCCGAGGCGATGCGCCGCCACGTCGCCGCCTCGGCCGAGAGCGTGGTCGGCGCCCGGGCCAGGTGAGGATGGCGGCGCCGGAGCACTCGGGTCCGGCGGGAATCGAGGCGGTGCGGGAAGCCTATGAAGCTGGCTGGATCCGCACCTTCCGCGTCTGCTTCGCCGACCACCACGGCCTGCTCCGCGGTCGGCGGGTTCCCGCCGCCCGGGTCCTCGATGACCCCGAG
>MKSH01000245.1:4029-4901 GCA_001898095.1 Solirubrobacterales bacterium 70-9
CTGGCGGCTCGATCCGGCCTCGGCGACGATCTGCGGCTGGAAGGCGGGCGAGGCGCTGGCCATGGGCACCACGGCCTTGCCCGGCGGCGCGCCGGTGCCCGTGGATCCGCGCCGGGTGCTCGCGCGGCTCCTGGCCGAGAACTTCGGCGACCGGGGACCGACGGTGCGGCTGTCGATCCCGCTCTGGCCAGAAGCCGAAGAACCGCTGCGACCGGGGTCGGCGGCGCCGGTGCCGACGCGGATCGTCCGTGGGCTCGAGGCGAGCGGCTATCCGCTGCTCGGGCTCGGTCCCGACCCCGGCGGCGCATGGCAGACGTTGACCTTGGACTACGTCGGGGCGCTTGCCGCGGCGGACGCAGCCGTCGTCGCCCGTACCGCGGGCATCGAGATCGCCGGCGCGCTCGCGCCGGGAGGAGCGGCGATGGAGATCGAGGCCGACCTCCGCCGCCAGTGTCCTGACGCCGAGACGGTCGAGGCACGGCTCGCCGACCTCTGCCTGCTCCTTCGTCCCACGGTCGAGAGCTACGCGAGCGGGGCGCGTCCCGGTCCGGTGAGCGCGGTGCGTGTCGATGGCTCGCGACTGCGTTGCCGACTGGCGTCGGGCGACGCGAACCCGTACCTCGCCGTCGCCGGACTACTGGCGAGCGTTGCCGTAGATGCGCCGTCGGAAGACGATCCGACTTTCCCGACCTCGCTCGGGGAGGCCGCCGCCCGCTTCGAACAGGCGGCTTGGCTCGCGGACTGGTTCGAGGAGGAGTTCAGGGCGCACACGACGGCGATGGCCCGCAGCGCTGAGGCGGAGCCCATCGCGGCGCAGGTTCGGACCCCCCTCGGCATCAAAAGTGCGGTGGGTGCATGAGCGCCCAGCTGAC
>MKSH01000245.1:4915-6280 GCA_001898095.1 Solirubrobacterales bacterium 70-9
CGACCGGCCGATGACCTCGGTGGCGGCGGTGACGCTCGACGCGGTCGCCGATGACCGACTGCTTCTCCTGCGTCCGGTCTGGGAGGAGGCCCGTCCCTCGCCCTGGAGCGCCGAGGTCGAGGTGATGCTCTGCGATCTCTGCGACATCGACGGGGAGCCCGCGGCGATCTGCACGCGCGCCGCCCTGGGCCGCGCGGTCGAGGGCCTGCGGGGGCGGGGGCTGGAGCCGAGGCTCGCGGCCGAGTTCGAGTTCTCCCTCTACGAGCCCGAGAACGGCAGTCCGGCATATGAGTCCACCGACGGCTACGGCGTCGCCGCGGCAGCTCGCTTCGCCGCCCTGCTGGACGAGATCCAGGATTTCTGCCAGCTCGGGATCGCGGTCGAGTCCTGCCACGTGGAGTATGGGGCCGGGCAGTTCGAGGTGAACCTCGGCCACCGGCCGGCGTTGGAGGCGATCGACCACGCTGTCCTACTACGCGCGAGCGTCGGCGAGGTGGCCCGCCGTCACGGCCTCCGCGCGACCTTCATGGGCAAGCCCTGGACCGAGCATGCCGGCAACGGGATGCACCTCCATCAAAGCCTTTGGGAGGGCAGCCGCAACCTCTTTCATCGCGACGGCGACCTGTCGGAGCTCGGCCGTCACTACCTCGCCGGGCTGCTCGGCGGGATTGAGGAGCTGTCGGCGTTGGGGTCGCCGACGCCGAATTCCTACCGCCGTCGCCAGACCGCGCAGTTCACCCCCGTCAATGCCTCATGGGGATTCGACAACCGCACCGCGGCGGTCCGGGTACTCGCCGAGAGCGAGGCGGGCACGCGGCTGGAGCAGCGCGACGCGGCGGCCGACTGCAACCCCTACCTCGCCGCTGCCGGGCAGCTGACCGCCGGCGCCGCCGGGCTCGATGCCGGCGTGGAGCCGCCGCCGCCGGTTTCCACCAGGGCCGATCGGGCCGACCTGCCGGGCCTGCCCCGCTCGCTCGAAGCCGCCGCCGCCGGGCTTCGCACGAGCACCCTCGCCGAGCGCGCCCTCGGCCCCGAGCTGGCCGCCGCGCTCACGGCGCTGGTCGAGTGGGAGCTCGGTCGGGAGCGTGGCTCGGTCGGCGCGTGGGAGCGCGATCTCTATATGGATCGCTTCTAGACTGTTGCCATGCGGCGCCTGCTCGAGCAACTTCCGGACGCTGATCGGAGTTCGACCGGCGACGCGCTCGCGGTCATCGAGCGGTTCGACAGCCTCACCAGCGAAGAAGCGCAGCTCGGCGCGCTGCTCGATGCGGCCTCGGAGCTGACCCGCGCCGATGTCGCGGTCCACGACGTTCTGAACGGGCGCTTCGAGGTCGTCGTGGTCGATCCTTCGCACCTCGGGGACGG
>MKSH01000246.1 GCA_001898095.1 Solirubrobacterales bacterium 70-9
CCTACAGGGACGGCCGCCTCGAGCTCCACTCGCGGGTCAACGTGGGGGTCGCCGTGGCCGCCCAGGACGCGCTCGTGGTGCCGACCGTCTTCGACGCCGACAAGAAGGGACTGCGGGAGATCGCCGCCGACGCCAGGGCGCTGGCCGCGAAGGTGAGGGACGGCTCGATCACCCCGCCCGAGCTCTCCGGCGGCACCTTCACGGTCTCAAACCTCGGCATGTACGGGGTGACGAGCTTCTCGGCGGTGATCAACGTCCCCCAGGCCGCGATCCTCGCCGTCGGCGCGATCGTCGAGAAGCCGGTCGTCCGCGAGGGATCCATCGCCGTCGCCCGCATCCTCGGCGTCACCCTGGCCTGCGACCACCGCATCCTCTACGGCGCCCCCGCCGCCGAGTTCCTGGCCCGGATCCGCGCCCTGCTCGAGGAGCCGCTGGCGCTGGCGCTCTGAGCGGACCGAGTCTCAGCGGATTTTCACCTGAAAATTGATTGACTGGACGGGGGTCCAGGGGGTAAGGATTGGCGGTGGAAAAAGACGTGGCGGCGAGCCCGAAACTGCGCGCGAAGCGCAAGGTGACCCTCCGCGACGTGGCCGCGGCGGCGGGGGTGCACGTCTCGACGGCGTCGCGGGCGCTCGATACGGCCGGGTCCTCGCGGATCGGCACGGCGACGACGGAGAAGGTGCGGAGCGTCGCCGCCGAACTCGGCTACTCGCGCGACCTGCTCGCCTCGAGCCTGAAGCGGGGGGTGACGCAGACCGTCGGCGTCGTCGTCGCCAACCTCGACAACCCCTACAACGCGCGGGTGATCCGGGGCATCTCCAGGGTGCTGGAAGACGACGACTTCGTGCCGCTGGTGGCGGAGACGGGGGAGAGCCGCGAGCGCTTCGAACGGTTGCTCGACCACTTCGGGCGCCGGCGCGTCGACGCGCTGATCACCTCGGCGGTCCGCAACGACGGGGCGGAGATCCTGGCGCGGAAGCTGGGCGACGAGGTGCCCGTCGTGCTCGCCGTCCGCGGCCTTCCCGACACCGACTTCAACACGGTGCGCCACGACGACGAGGCCGGCAGCACGCTCGCCGCCGACCACCTCGCCTCGCTCGGGCACCGGCGCGTGGCCCAGCTGCCCGGCCCGGCCGACATCGACGCCTTCAACCGCCGTGCGGGCGCCTTCAGCGCCGCGGCGGTCACGGCGGGGATGGAAGAGGTGAAGACGGAGGCGCCGGGGAGCGTCACGCCCACCTTCGTCGAAGGCCGGCGCCTGATGAGCGCCCTGCTCGACGCCCCGGAGCGGCCGACCGGCGTCTACGCGCCCTCCGACGTGATGGCGGTGGGAGCGCTGGACGCGATCGCCTCGCGCGGCCTCCGCTGCCCCGAGGACATCTCGGTGGTCGGCTACAACGACCTGCCGGTGAGCCGCTTCATCGCCCCGCCCCTGACCACGGTCGAGATGCCCGCCGAGGAGCTCGGCGCGGAAGCGGCGCGGATGGCCCTCGAGTCGATCGCCGACCCGAGTAGGCGAGGGCGCGTGGTGACCCTCCCCGCACGGCTGATCGTGCGCCGCTCCACCGGCCCTGCCGCCGGCTGACAGCCCCGGGGGCGTACCGGAGGAGTTCCGGACGAACTGGTATACAAGTTCCTCATGGTGGGCGAAACTGGGGATCGGGGCGGCCCGATGAAGTGGGTTTACGACTTCTCCGAAGGGTCACGGGAGATGCGCGACCTGCTCGGCGGCAAGGGCGCCAACGTCGCCGAGATGACGCGGATCCTCGGCCCCGACCGCGTCCCGCCGGGCTTCACGATCACCACCGAGGCCTGCGTCGCCTACATGGGCGCCGACGAGTTCCCCGCCGGGCTCGACGACCAGGTCGCCGCCGCCCTGGTGCGGCTCGAGGAGCAGGCCGGCAAGCGGCTCGGCGATCCCGAGGACCCGCTGCTGGTCTCGGTCCGCTCGGGCGCCCGCGAGTCGATGCCGGGGATGCTCGACACCGTCCTCAACCTGGGCCTGAACGACGCCTCGGTCGCCGGCCTCGCCGCCCGCACCGGCAACGAGCGCTTCGCCTGGGACTCCTACCGCCGCTTCGTGCAGATGTACGGGAACGTGGTGCTGGGGATCGAGGGCAAGCGCTTCGAGGACCTGATCGCGGCGGAGAAGCGCGAGCGCGGCGTGCGCGAGGACACCGAGCTCGGCGCCGACAGCCTGCGCGCGCTGACCGCCCGATTCCAGGAGCTCTACGACTTCCCGACCGATCCGGCGGCCCAGCTGCGCACCGCGATCGGCGCCGTCTTCGACTCCTGGACCGGCGAGCGCGCGGTCACCTACCGACGGATCAACCGCATCCCCGACAGCTGGGGCACCGCGGTGAACGTGCAGCAGATGGTCTTCGGCAACAAGGGCGACACTTCCGGCTCCGGCGTCGCCTTCAGCCGCGACGAGGTGACCGGCGCGCCCGAGCCCTCCGGGGACTTCCTGCCCAACGCCCAAGGCGAGGACGTCGTCTCCGGGGTGCGGACGCCGCGCGACATCCGCGAGCTGGCTGCCTGGCAGCCGGAGGTGAACGCGCAGCTGCTCGACATCCTGCGCACGCTGGAGCGCCACTACGGCGACATGCAGGACACCGAGTTCACGGTCGAGGAAGGCCGCCTCTACATGCTGCAGACGCGCAACGCGAAGCGCCCGGCGCAGGCGGCGGTGCGGTTCGCCGTCGACGCGGTGTCGGAGGGCCTGCTGGAGCGCGACGCGGCGCTGATGACGATCGACGCCGAGACCCTCGACGCGCTGCTCCACCCGACCTTCGACCCCGACACGACCTACGAGATCATCGCCTCCGGCGTCGCCGCCTCGCCCGGGGCGGCGAAGGGGGAGGTCGTCTTCTCCGCCGCGGTCGCGATCGAGGCCGCCGCCGAGGGGCGCGACGTGATCCTCGCCCGCCCCTTCACCGAGGCCGACGACGTCGCCGGCTTCCACGCCGCGGTCGGCATCCTCACCTCGGAGGGCGGCAAGGCCTCGCACGCGGCGCTGGTCGCCCGCGGCATGGGCGTCCCCGCCGTGACCGGCGCCGCGGCGCTGGAAATCGACCCCGAGGAGGGCGAGATCCGCCGCGGCGGCGAGGTCGTCCTGCGGGCCGGGGACCGGGTCGCGATCGACGGCAGCGCCGGGGCGGTGACCGGCGACGACGTGCCGCTGGTCGAGCCCGAGGTCGGCGAGGCGTTCAACACGGTGCTCGCCTGGTCCGACGAGGCGCGCTCGCTCGGCGTCCGCACCAATGCCGACACCCCCGAGGACGCCCGGCGCGCCCGCGAGTTCGGCGCCGAAGGGATCGGCCTCTGCCGCACCGAGCACATGTTCTTTGGCGCCGAGCGCCACGAGGCCATCGTCACCGTGATCCTCGCCGAGACCGACGCGGGCCGCCAGGCCGGGCTGGCGAAGCTGCTGCCGCTTCAGCAGGGGGATTTCGAAGAGATCTTCGCTGCGATGGCGGGGCTGCCGGTG
>MKSH01000247.1:0-247 GCA_001898095.1 Solirubrobacterales bacterium 70-9
TCCGGGCCTGGTTGCCGTGGCCGAGCTGGGCGAGCGCATTCCGGCGTCAAGCTACGTCGAGGCGCTGCTCTATCGCCGCAACGAGCTCGCGTTGCTGATGGCGCGCTTCCACGCCAGCTATGATCTCCTGTTGACGCCGGCCCTGCCGCTGCCGGCCTTTGCGGTCGGGCGCAATACGCCGGAGCACGGCGCCTATGGCGAGGACTGGACGCGCTGGACGCCCTTCACCTACCCTTTCAACATCACC
>MKSH01000247.1:568-790 GCA_001898095.1 Solirubrobacterales bacterium 70-9
GAGTGAATGATGGATCGCAGGACGTTTCTCAAATCCGCGACCGGTGCCGGCGTCGTCGCCGCCGCCGGGGGGCTGGCGATGCCGGCCATAGCGCAGGGCTCTGCCAAGACGCTGCGCTTCGTGCCGCAGGCCAATCTCGCCAATTTCGACCCGATCTGGGGGACGCAATACGTCGTCCGCAATGCCGCGGCGCTGGTCTGGGACACGCTTTACGGCGTCGAT
>MKSH01000247.1:921-8546 GCA_001898095.1 Solirubrobacterales bacterium 70-9
GTTCTCGCTCGATCTCCACCGCGGCCCGGAAACGCAGTCGCTGATCGCCGACCAATGGGCCGGGGTGAAGGACATCACGGCGAAGGGCGACACGATCACGATCAAGCTGACCGAAGCCAACCCGGAGTTCCTGTACTCGGTGGCGGACACCGGCATCGTCAGCAAGAAGTACTACGAAGCGCACGAAACCAACATCGGTAGCCCTGGCGTGCTCAACATGGGGACGGGCCCGTACGAGTTCAAGTCCTTCATCCCGTCGACGGAAACCGTCCTCGACCGCAATGAAAGCTACTGGGGAGAAGAAGCCCCGATCGCCGAGCTCGACGTTCGCACGATCAGCGACGACTCCACGCGGCTGCTCGCACTGAGCTCCGGCGAAGAGGACGGCATCGTCGGGATCCCGCTCTCGCAGCTCGACTCGTTCGAACAGATCTCGGGGCTGAACGTCAGCGGGGTCCCCGACGACTCCGTCTACAAGTTCAACTTCGACCTTTCGAAGGCGCCGTGGAGCGACATCCACGTGCGGCGCGCGTTCTCCGAGATCGTCGACCGCAGCGTCATCGCCGAAGGGATCTTCAAAGGCGCGGCGACGCCGGCGACGACGATCGTGCCGCCGAGCGTGATGGAAGCCCTCCTGCCGAAGGAACAGGTAGAAGCCGGCTACACGCAGATCGAACAGATGACCCCCGGCTACGACCTCGCGGCGGCGGAAAAAGAAATGGCGGCCTCCACCGTGCCGGGCGGCTTCAAGACGACGCTGCTCGTCACCGGGAGTGACCCGAACCTGTCGCTGATCGGGCAGACGGTCGCCCAGGAAGCCAAGAAGATCGGCATCGAAGTGCAGATCAAGCAGGTGGACGACAACACCTACTACAACGCCGTCTACTTCAAGCACACGACCGAAGGGCTCTCACTGGAGAACTTCGGCGCGACGAACCCGGACCCGTGGAACGTGATCGCGGGCGCGCTCTCCAGCGCAAACGCGCTCCCGAGCGGCTCGGGCGTCAACATCGCGCAGTACAAGAACGCGCAGTTCGATGCGCTGCTCGCCGAAAGCCAGCAGCTCGAGACGACGGACCCCGAACGCGGCGAACTCGCCATCGAAGCGCTCAAGCTGGCGGCGAAATCGGTGCCTTACGCGGCTGTCGTCTACCCCGACCTCTCGCTCGGCCTCAACTCCGGGCTCCAGTGGGGAAGCTTCAACCCCTTCTGGTGGATGAGCGCGTGGCCGTATGAAGTGACGAACGCGGGCTGACCCGAAAACCAGACGATCCCCTCCGAGCGCAGGCCGGCCAATGTCAAGACGCACGTTCATCGCCTTCGTCGGGCGACGGCTGCTTGCCTCGGTGGGGATCGTCCTCGTCGTCTCCGTCCTGATCTTCTCGCTGATCCACCTCGCGCCCGGCGGGGCCGAGCAGACGATCGGCGGGCGCTTCGCGACCCCTGAACAGCTCGCCTCGATCCGGGCGTCCTACGGACTGGACGACCCGCTGCCCGAACAGTACGTCCGCTATCTGGGACAGGTTGTGCAGCTGCACCTGGGCAACTCATTGACGCGGCGCGAGCCGGTCGGCGAAGCGATCTTGAACGGGCTGAAGGTGACCGCTCCGATCGTGTTGATCAGCTTCTTACTGACTTCCCTGCTGGGGACCGTGCTCGGGACCGTCGCGGCTTACCGCCGCGGCGCCATCCTCGACCGTGTGATCGGGGGCTTCTCGATCGCCGGCGCGAGCGTGCCGACCTTCGCCACGGCGACGATCCTCCTGTACGTCCTCGGCGTGCAGCTCGGCTGGCTGCCGACGGCCGGGACGGGCGAAGGCTTCGTCGACCGGGCGGGCCACCTGGTCATCCCGATCCTGACGCTCGCGATCTTCGGCACGGCCTCGCTGATGAAGCTGACCCGCGCGCGGGTGCTGCAGGTGCTCGAAGAAGACCACGTCACCTTCGCCCGGGCGCGCGGCCTGTCCGAGCGCCACGTGCTGATCCGCTCGGTGCTGCGCAACGCCGGCGTCCAGGTGATCACGGTCGTCGGCGTGCTGCTGCTCTCGCTCGTCGCCGGATCGATCCTCGTCGAAGTGACGCTCGGGCTCGACGGGGTGGGCTCGCTGCTCGTCGACGCGCTTTCCGCCCGCGACATTCCCACCGTCCAGGGTGTGACCCTGTTGATCACCGTCTTCATCGTCGCGGTGAACCTGGTCGTCGACCTCCTGTACTTCGCGATCGACCCGCGACTGCGGGCGCGCTCATGAGCGCCACTGCCGACCCGACGACCGACGCCGTGGCCGCGCGCACGCGCACGCGGACGCTGCCGCGGGTCCCGCCGAGCGTCGCGGTCGCCGCCCTGCTGCTCCTGGTCGTGGTCGTCTGCGCGGTGGTGCCGGGGCTGCTCGCCCCCGACAGCCCGAGCCAGATCAATCCGCTGGAAGGGCTGCAGCCGCCCTCGGCGGCGCACCTCCTGGGGACGGACGCACTCGGGCGCGATGTTCTCTCGCGCGTCATCTACGGCGCGCGCAGCGTCTTGACCGGGCCGCTGATCGTGGCGATCGCGGTGCTTGCGATCAGCACCGCCCTCGCCCTCTTGAGCGGTTATCGCGGCGGCTGGGTCGACGGGGTGCTGGGTCGCACGATGGACACGCTCTACGCGCTGCCGCCGCTGATCGTCGCGATCGTGCTGGTCGGCGTCTTCGGCGGCGGCTACACGCTGGCGATCTGCGTGCTGATCGTCTTCAACATCCCCAACAGCTTCCGTGCCTTGCGGGCCGCCGTGGTCGAGCGGCGCGGGCTGCCGTACGTGGATGCCGCAAGGTCGCTGGGCGTGCCGCCGCGGCGGGTGATGCTCCAGCACCTGTTGCCGAACATCGTGCCGCTGATCGTCGCCGGCTTCTTCCTCCGCCTCACCTACGGCGTCGTCGAGCTCTCCTCGCTGTCGTTCCTCGGCCTCGGCGTGCCGCCGGGGTCCGCCGACTGGGGGCGGATGCTGGCGGAGAATCGCGCCGGCATCTTCGAGAACGCGTGGGCGGCGATCGCCCCGGGCGTCGCCCTCGTCGTGGTCACCGTCAGCGCCAATTTCGTCGGTGACTGGCTCTACGAGCGCG
This sequence comes from Solirubrobacterales bacterium 70-9, assembly GCA_001898095.1. Classification (GTDB taxonomy): domain Bacteria; phylum Actinomycetota; class Thermoleophilia; order Solirubrobacterales; family 70-9; genus VAYN01. The sequence goes on from MKSH01000247.1 coordinate 4,017, forward strand.
TCGAGCAGAAGCGGAGGTCGCGATGAGCGCGGACGGGCTGACCGTGCGCGACCTCTGCGTGAGCGCGCGGCGCGGTCAGGAGTCGATCGCGATCGCGTCCGACATGTCGTTCTCCGTTGCGCCCGGCGAGGCGATCGCGATCGTCGGCGAGTCCGGCAGCGGCAAGTCGCTCACCGCGCGCGCCGTCATGGGCCTGCTGCCGGAGGGCGTTACCGCGAGCGGCGAGGCCGATTTCGTCGGCCGCGACCTCCTGACCCTGTCGGCTGCAGACCTCCGGCGGTTGCGTGGCCGCGAAATGGCGCTCGTGATGCAGGACCCCTTCACGATGCTGAACCCGCTCGAGCGTTGCGGCGTCCAGATCGTCGAGGCACTCGCGAGCGGCCGCGGGGACCGGCTGAGCCGTAAGGAGCGACGGCGGATCGCAGGCGAGCGCCTGCGCGAGGTGGGGATCGACGACCCCGCGGTCGCCGACCGCTACCCGTTCGAGTTGTCCGGTGGGATGCGTCAGCGCGTCGGCATCGCGGCAGCGATCGCCGAGCAGCCCCGCTTGCTGATCGCCGACGAGCCGACGACGGCGCTCGACGTGACGATCCAGCGCGAGATCCTCGAGCTGCTGGGGTCGCTGAGGAGCGCGCACTCGATGGGACTGATCCTGATCACCCACGACCTGCGGGTCGCCTTCTCCGTCTGCGACCGTGCCTACGTGATGTACGCCGGCTCCCTCGTCGAGGTGGCACCGACGCCGCTGCTCGCCCGTGCGCCGCGCCATCCCTACTCGCTCGGGCTGCTGCTCGCCGACCCGCCGAGCGACCGCCGGGTCGAGGAGCTGGTCGGGATCGCCGGCTCGGTTCCCTCCCCTGGGAGCCGTCCGCCCGGATGCCCGTTTGCGCCGCGCTGCGATTACCGCATCGGTGCCTGCACCGCCTCGCTGCCGCCGCTGGCCGAGGTCGGCGCCGACCAGTTCGCGCGCTGCATCCGCGCGGACGAGCTGCGGGTGGAGTTGGGCACGCGCCTCGCCGCCGCGCAGGGGGGCGAGCAAGGCGGCGAGGCCACCCTGGCCACGCCGCTCGAGGGGGAGCCGCTCGTCGTCGCCGAGCACGTGCGCAAGGTCTTCGGCGGGCGCGGCGGCAGCGATGTCGTCGCGCTCGACGACGTCAGCGTCCAGGTCGCCGCCGGGGAGAGCGTCGGGCTGGTCGGGGAGTCGGGCTCGGGCAAGACGACCCTCGGCCGCGTCCTCGTGCAGCTCGAGCAGGCGACCGCGGGCAGCGTGCGCGTCGGCGGCGTCGAGCTTGTCGGCACGGCCGTCCGACGCCGTGATGCGGCCGCCGTCCGCGACGTCGTGCAGATGGTCTTCCAGGACCCCTACTCGACGCTCAACCCTGCCCGCACCGTCGGCGCCACGTTGAAGGAGGCTGCGGCGCTCGCGCCGGGCGGGATGACGCAGAGCTCCGGGGAGCTGCTGGAGCACGTCGGCCTGCCGGCGAGCTACGCCGCCCGGCGGCCGGCGCAGTTGTCGGGCGGCGAGCGTCAGCGCGTGGCGATCGCGCGCACGCTGGCGCGCCGGCCGCGCCTGATCGTCTGTGACGAGGTCGTCTCCGCGCTCGACGTTTCGGTGCAGGCGCAGATCCTCAACCTGCTCCGGCGGCTGCGCGACGAGCTCGGGCTCGCGTACCTGTTCATCACCCACGACCTCGCCGTCGTGCGTCAGATCACCGACCGCATCTACGTGCTCCAGCGCGGGGAGCTGGTCGAGGAGGGGCCGACGGCAACGGTCCTCGACGCGCCGAGTCACCCCTACACCCGGCGGCTCGTCGCATCGGTGCCGGAACACCCGCAGTCCGGTGCGATCGGGAGCCGCTGATGCGGGCGTGGCATCCGGGCTGGGCCGATCCGTACGGGTGACCTGCATGGCCCTGAGCAAATTCCACGTCGAGGTGCCAGGCGGCCGCGTCGCCGTCACCTCCCACGGCGAGGGTCCCGATGCTCTCGTCGTGGTGCACGGCGGGCCCGGCTGTCCCAGTCGGTACCTGTCACCTCTGCGTGAGCTCGCCACGCCCGGCCGGCGGGTGGTGTTCTGGGATCAACTCGGGTGCGGTGATTCCGAAGGTCCCGACGATGCCTCGCTCTGGACCATGGACCGGTTCGTGCTCGAGATGGCCGCGGTGGTCGAAGCGACGGGCCTCACCAAGGTCGATGTCTTCGGTCATTCCTGGGGCGGGATGCTGGCGCAGCAGTTCGCGCTCGACCACCCTGCGAAGGTGCGGCGCCTGGTGGTGGCGTCGAGCGCCGCGGCGAGCGACACGATCAGGAAGGACTCGTGGGCCCTGGCCGACGCGCTGCCCGCGCCCCACGCCGCCGCGATCCGCGCGGGCGAGGAGAGTGGAGACCGGCGATCGCCCCACTACCGGTGTGCCGTGCGCGCGTTCCACGCGAGGCACATGTGCCTCGTCGAATACCCGGAAGACGTGGCCGTCTCGTTTCGGGAAACCGCGATGAACGTGCTCGACGCCCTGCTCGGGCCGAGTGACTTCTCGATCGACAATCGGCTGCGCGACTGGGACATCCGCTCGCGGCTCGGGTCGATCGAGGCGCCGGTCCTGGTGACCTGCGGACGCCACGACCAGGCGAGGCCGGAGAGTGCGCGAGCGTTGGCCGCCCGGCTGCCCCGGGGGCGGCTCCAGGTGTTCGAGAAGAGCGCGCACCTGGCGTTCTGGGAGGAGCGGGACACCTACCTCGCCGCCCTCGCGAGCTTCCTCGAAGCACCGCTCGCGGACAGCTAGCGGCGCCAGAAATCGGCCGGCGGGCGAGGCGTCACGGCCTCCCGATGTCCGGGCGGGCCGGCGCCTCGCGGCCGAATCGACCCGCGCGGCCACCTGTCGCCGGGGGGCCTGGCCTGGACCGGCCGGGACCGGGGACCGGCGAGGTGCTTCCGAGAGCGCGATGCAGTTCTGTTAGATTGCATCCTAATGACCGCTTTTACCACCCGACCTGAGATGATTGGGACGTTCGGAATGGTCTCCTCGACGCACTGGCTCGCCTCGACGGCGGCCATGCGGATACTCGAGCGGGGCGGCAACGCCTTCGACGCCGTCGTCGCCGGCGGCTTGACGCTGCAGGTGGTCGAGCCGCACCTGAACGGCCTCGGGGGCGACCTTCCGATCATCTTCACGCGCGCCGAGGAAGACTCGCCACGGGTGATCTGCGGCCAGGGCGTCGCCCCTGCCGCCGCCTCGATCGAGCGCTTCCAGGAGCTCGACCTCGACCTGATCCCGGGGACCGGGCTGCTCTGCGCCTGCGTCCCGGGTGCCTTCGACGCCTGGATGACCCTGCTCCGGGACCACGGGACCTGCGAGATCGAGGAGGTCTTCGAGATGGCGATCGCCTACGCCGACCACGGCACGCCGGTCTCGGCCCAGCTCGCCGAAATACTCGCCGGGGTGAGTGGGCTCTTCGAAGCGCACTGGCCCAGCTCCGCGGAGCTGTACCTGGGCGACGGGCCGCCGAGCCAAGGGACGCTGGTCAGGAACCGACCGCTCGCCGACACCTATCGGCGCATCGTCCGCGAAGCCAAGACGGCCCGCGGTCGCGAGGCGCAGATCGACGCCGCGCGCGCGTGCTTCTACCAGGGGTTCGTCGCCTCGGCGATCGACTCCTTCCTCGCGAGCGCGGTGGTCCGCGACAGCTCGGGCCGCGACAACCCCGGTCTCCTCTCGGGTGAGGACCTGGCCAGCTGGCAGGCCTCCTACGAGGAGCCCGTGTGTCTGAGTTTCGGCGGCTACGAGATCTACAAGACCGGCCCCTGGGGCCAGGGGCCGGTGCTGCTCCAGCAACTCGCGCTGCTCGACGGATTCGACCTCGCCGAGATGGGGCACAACTCGGCCGAGTACATCCACGCGGTGGTCGAGACCGGCAAGCTCGCCTTCGCCGATCGCGAGGCCTGGTACGGCGACCCGAACTTCGTCGATGTGCCGCTGGAGACGCTTCTCTCGGCCGGGTACGCGAGCGAGCGGCGGCGGCTGGTGGGCGAGCGGGCGAGCGCCGAGCTGCGACCGGGCGGGCCCGACGGCCGCGAGCCGCGCCTGGCGCAGGCGACCTCCGGCTCCGCTTCCGGCCTTGGCATCGGCGAGCCGACCGTCGGTGCCATCGGCGACACCTGCCACATCGACGTGGTCGACCGGCACGGAAACATCGTCTCGGCGACGCCGAGCGGCGGCTGGCTGCAGAGCTCCCCGGCGATCCCTGGGCTGGGCTTCTCGCTCGGCACGCGGGCGCAGATGTTCTGGCTCGAGCCGGGCCTGCCTAACTCCCTCGCGCCCCGCAAGCGGCCCCGGACGACCCTGACCCCGACGCTTGCGCTCAAGGACGGCGGCGCGCGGATCGGCTTCGGCTCGCCGGGAGGCGATCAGCAGGACCAGTGGGCGATGAATTTCCTGCTCGGCGTCCAGGCCTTCGGGCTCGGCCTCCAGCAGGCGATCGACGCGCCGCAGTTCCAGTCGCTCAACGCCCCCAGCTCCTTCTATCCTCGCCGGC
>MKSH01000247.1:8592-9684 GCA_001898095.1 Solirubrobacterales bacterium 70-9
CGGTCGGGTCTGCGCCGTCGCGCGCGGCGAGGACCGGCTCCTGCGGGGAGCAGCGAGCCCTCGGGCCGAGGGCTACGCGATCGGCCGATGAACCGGGGAAAATCTCCACTGGCGCCGGCGGAGAGCGCCACCCTGGCCGCCGTGCTCGAGCGGATGTTCCCGGCCGACGAGCGCGATCCGGGCGCGATCGGGTTGGGTGCCGTGCGATACGTGGAAGACCAGCTCGCCGGCGAACTGAACGTGCACCTCGCCGACTACAGGTGGGGGCTGGCGTGGGTCGACCGTCTGGCGCAGGAGCGCTGCGGCGCGCGATTCGCGGCGCTCGAGCCGCAGCTCCAGGATGAGGTCCTCGCCGTCTTCGACCGCGACGAGTCCTCGGACCCCGACGGGCCCGACGGAGCGCCGAGCGGCCGAGCCTTCGTCGACCTGCTCGACGAGCACCTGTACGAGGGGCTCCTGGGCGATCCTCGCTACGGCGGCAACCGCGACGGCTGTGGCTGGGATCTGATCCGCTTCCCCGGGCCGCGGCGCACCGTCGACCCGGCCGACCAGGAACTCGACGCGACGCCTCGCAAGGGCCTGCCCTCGACCTACGAGGACCCGTTCTTCGCCGCGCAGGGCGAGTCGGCATGAAGGCCCGGCCGGGCGAGGTGGTGGTGATCGGGATGGGCGCCGCCGGCGGCCTCGCCGCCGCCCTGCTCGCCCGCGAGGGCGTCGAGGTCGTAGGCCTGGAGGCGGGCGGGCGCTTCTCGGGTCGGGACTACGTCTTCGACGAAATCCAGCAGTTCGGGCGTAACCACCTGGGCGCCGCCAAGGTCAACGGCGAGGTTCCGACCGTTCGCCAGAGACCCGACGAGGTGGCCCGCCGGACGAACCCGGTGAGCCTGCTGATGATGAATGGCGTCGGCGGGTCGAAAATCCACTCGACCAACATCAGCTGGCGGCTGCTGCCCTGGAACTTCGAGTCGAGGAGCGCCGCGACCGCGAGATACGGCGGCGAGGCGATCCCGGCCGACAGCACGATCACGGATTGGCCGCTCGGATACGACGATCTCGCCCCCTACTACGACCTGGTGGAGGACCATTACGGAA
>MKSH01000247.1:9721-12951 GCA_001898095.1 Solirubrobacterales bacterium 70-9
CACATGGAGGCGGCGGCGGGCCGGCTCGGCTGGCACCCCTTCCCGACCCCGGCCTCGATCCGCACCGTCGATCCGGACGGCTCCGGCAGGGAGTGTCGGTACTGCGGCCAGTGCACCTGGAACGGCTGCTGGGCCGACGCGAAGGCGGTCCCCTCCTCGATCGGGCTGCCGGAGGCCGAGGCGTCGGGGAACCTGCGGCTCGTCACCGATGCCCGGGTCACCGAGATCGCGGTCGACGCCGACGGTGCCGTGTCCGGCGTCCACTACGTGCGCGAAGGAGAGCGTGTCTTCCAGCCGGCCCGATGGGTGATCCTCGCCACCTACACCTACGAGAACAGTCGCCTGCTGCTGCTTTCGCGATCGAGGGCGTTCCCGGACGGGCTCGCCAACAACGGCGGCGAGGTCGGCCGGCACTTCTCCACCCACTGCTTCCTGGCGGGCTTCGGGCTCTTCCCGGGCCGGAAGACGAATCTTTGGAGCGGCACCGGCGCCCAGGCGACCGCGGTCGACGACTTCAACGGCGACAACTTCGACCACGCCGGCCTCGGCTTCGTCGGCGGCAGCGTGATGATGGCCTGTCACGAGATCCGGCCGATGCTCAACCATCGCCTGCTGCCGCCGAGCGTGCCGCGCTGGGGGGCGGCGCGGAAGCAGTGGCTGCGGGAGAATTTCGAGTCGATCGGATTCGCCTACGCGCTGCCCGACGCGCTCACCTACGAGGACCACGACCTCACTCTCGACCCGAGCGTCCGCGATCCGTACGGTGTCCCCGTCGTCCGGGTCACCTACCGCCTGCGCGACAACGAGCGCCGGCAGGCCGAATTCCTCGCCGGGCGACTCGACCGCTGGATGCTCGAGGCCGGGGCAAGCGAGTCCTGGCATTCGCCGATCGGCGTCTCGCCGGTGAGCACGCACGCCTACGGCGGCACGCGGATGGGAACCGATCCCGCGGCGTCGGTGGTCGATCCATGGGGCTTCGCCCACGAGGTGCCCAACCTGGCGGTCGCCGGGGCCTCCTGTTTCCCGGGCGGCGGCGGGGTCAACCCGACGGAGACGGTCGAGGCGCTGACCTGGCGGACCGTCGACCGGCTCCTGGCGAAGCTCGGCTGATCTCGCCCGGGCCGGACCCGGGCTCACCCGGAGATCGTCGCCACCGAGCCCGAGTCGACGCGGAAGTTGGCGCCGTTGACGAAGCCTGCGACCGCGGAGCAGAGGACGGCGACGATCGCCGCCACCTCGTCGGGACGGCCGGCGCGTCCGGCGGTCACGTTTGGCCGCTCCCGCTCGAGGAAGCGCCGCTCGGCCTCCTCGACGTCGACCCCTTCCTGCGCGGCCACCTCCGCCAACAGCCCTTCGAGGATCGGCGTCTTGACGAAGGCGGGCGAGACCGCGTTGACGAGGACGCCGGTGCCGGCGAGGCTTTTCGACAGGCTCTTGGTCAGGGAGAGCAAGGCCGCCTTCTGGGTCGCATAGTGGGGGAGGAAGGCATCCGGCTGCAGGGCGGACTCGGAGCCGACGTTGACGATCCGCCCCCAGCCGGCGTCCACCATGTAGGGCAGCGCGGCGCGGCAGGCGCGAACCGCGGACAGGAGGTTGAGCTCGAATGCCTCGATCCAGTCGTCTTCGTCGATCTGGTCGAAGCCGCCCATGTTCGTGGCCCCGCCGGCGTTGTTGACCAGCACGTCGATCGTCCCGAAGGCGGCCACGGTCTCCGCGACGGCGCGCTCGACGTCCGTGCGGCTGCGGACGTCGGCAACGACGCCGCGGACGTCGCCGACGCTCGAGAGCTCGGCCACCGCGGCCTCCAGCCGTGCCGCGTCGCGCCCGCAGATCATCACGTTCGCGCCCTCGCCGGCCAGTCGCTTCGCGATCGCCAGCCCGATGCCGAGGCTGCCGCCGGTGACCAAGGCAGACCGGCCCTCCAGGTGCAGATCCATACGTCTCTCCTGTCTATAGGATGCAATTAAAGGTATTTGCATCCTATAGGCGGGGCAAAGGACCCGATCTTCCGAAGCCACCGATACGATGCGGGCGTGGCCAGGGAGATCAAATCGATGAAGTCTGATGACGACGCGGCTCCGAGCGAGCGTCTCGCCGACGAAATCCAGCGCTCTATCGTCCTTGGCGAGTACCCGGTCGGTTCCTGGCTGCGTCACGGGACGCTGGCGGAGGAGTACGGGATCAGCCGCACTCCCGTTCGCGAGGCGCTGCGCATTCTCCAGGCCCGCGGCGCGGTGGAAATCCAGCGCAATCGCGGCGCCCGCGTGCGCGGACAGTCGCCCCGCGACATGCGCGAGCTCGTCGATCTACGGGCCGAGCTCGAAGGCTATGCGGCGGCGCTCGCGGCGGACAACGCCCGGGACGACCAGCTCGACCGGTTGCAGGCCTCCGAGCGCGACTATGCCAGAGCGATCGAGGCATTCGCCAAGAAGCCGAGAGGAGCCGCGCGGGAGAAGGCGGGCGCGCGCTGGAGCAAGGCCAACCAGGAGTTCCACGAAGTGATCCAGGAGGCGAGCGGAAACCGCCAGCTGCGGGCGGCGATCCGCGACGTATACCGCCGCCTGCCACCGAACATCGGCTACGCCGCGTTCAGCAACGACAGCCGCGTCCTGCTGCGCAGCATCGAGGAGCACACAGAGGTGGCCGACGCGATCCGCAACCGCGAACCCGAGGTCGCCCGCAATGCGATGCGCGGCCATATCTCACGTGCCGGCGAGCGCAGCGTGCGCTGGTTCGAAGACCAGATCCAGCTCGACTGAACGCCTGAGCACAGCCGCCGCCCGGGTCGCGACAGGTGGTCGACGACGCGCTCGGTAACTGCCGACCCGAACGACCGGGAGGCGGCTTCGCGGCGATTTCTCCTCCGGGTTGCGACCGCAATCCGGGTCCATGTCCGGGCTCGACCGAGGGAACCTCGGTGTCAGATTGAATGCTATTTGACAGAGATGTCATGCAAGTTCTAGGATGTGGCATCTGACAACGAGTGGCGTTGCGACAACCCCGTGGCGCAGGTCAAGAAAGGCAATATGGACCTCTCAAGGCGTGTCAAGAATTGCTTTGCGGTGGCTGGATTCCTCGTCCTGGCCTCCGTCGTGCTCGCAGCCTGCGGCGGCGGTAGCAGCAGCAGCGGAGCTACCTCCGCCGGATCCGAACAGGACAGCTCCGCGCCGATCGTGGTCGGGGCCGCCGTCGGGGAAACCGGCCTGCTCAAGGACTTCGACGAACCCAGC
>MKSH01000247.1:12978-19190 GCA_001898095.1 Solirubrobacterales bacterium 70-9
GTCAGGTCGCCGAAGACCTGCTCTCGGAAGGCGCCGAAATTTTGCTCGTCTCATGCGACTTCGACTTCGGCAGCCCCGCGGCGACGGTCGCTCAGAAGGCCGGCGTGGTCAGCATCTCGCTTTGCGCCTCGTCACCGAAATTCGGGGTGCAGGCGATCGGCGACCTGGCCTACACCTTCAATCCGTCCGTCGCCACGGAGTCGGCGGTCCTCGCCACCTTCGCGATGGAAAAAGGCTGGGACAAGGCCTACGTCCTGCTCGATGACACCGTCGCCTACACCCAGGGCCTCTGCAGCGCCTTCGAAAAGTTCTATCCCGAACTCGAAGGCGAAATCATCGGCAAAGACACGTTCAAAAACGAAGACAGCAACTTCTCCGTCCTGATCAACCACCTGAAGGCGGCCGAACCGTCGGTCATCGCCCTCTGCTCGTACCCGCCGGGCGGCGCCTCGCTGATGCGGCAGCTTCGCGCGGCGGGTATCGATGCGCCGATCGTGACCGGCGATGCCTTCGATGGCACGGCCTGGGTCAGCGCGGTGCCCGACATCAGCGAACTCTTCGTCGCCACGCCGCTCTCGGCGTTCGGGGGCGAGTCCGACCCGCGCGTCAAGCAGTGGATCGCGGCCTACACGAAAGCCTATGGAGAAGCACCGTCGAAGGGCCAGGCCGCGGTCGGCTACTCGATCGCGGAAGGTATCCAGATCGCGCTCGAAGAAGACGGTGACAAGACCGAAGGCAAGGCGCTCTCCGAAGCTCTGGACGCGTTCGAAAACAAGGAACTGCTGATCGGCCCGACGACGTTCACGACGGAAGATCACATTCCGCTCAACCGTCCGATCACGATCCTCGAATACAGCAACGGCAAGCCGCGCTTCGTCCAGAAAGTGACCCCCAAGGTGACGGTGACGCTCGCAGACGGAGCCTGAATGGATCCGGGTCTCGGGCAGATGCCCGCCGGTGAGCGACTCGAAGCGGACGGCATCGCCGTCCGCTTCGGGGAGCTCCGGGCGCTCGACGGAGTCGGCCTGTCGCTCGCGGCCGGGCAGATCGTGGGACTGATCGGTCCCAACGGGAGCGGGAAGAGCACGATGATCAATGTTCTCAGCGGCTTCGTCTCGCCGTTCGCGGGGACGGTGACCCACGCCGGACGGGATGTCACCTCCGACGCACCGGACCGCCGGGCGCGGCGCGGCATCGTCCGGACCTTCCAGGCCGTCCGCCTGTTCCCCCGCCTGTCGGTCTGGGAGAACATCGAAGCGGCGGCGGTTGCGAAGGGCGCCGGCCGACGGGTGGCACGAGCCCAGGTCGGGGAGATCGTCGACCTCCTCGAGCTGGGCGAGTTCGCCCAGCTCGAGGCAGGCACCACTCCTTACGGGGCGGAGCGTCGCATCGCGATCGCCCGGGCCCTCGCACTGCGACCGCACTTCCTGCTCGTCGACGAGCCCGCCGCGGGGCTCGACGAGGAGGAGACCGACGAGATGGCGGCCACCCTGCGCCGGCTCTGCGAGGCGACCGGCTGCGGCATGCTGGTGGTCGAGCACGACATGAGGCTGATCGCGAACGTCTGCGACCACACCATCGTCCTCTCGGGCGGCACGATCCTGGCCGACGGACGACCGCAGGACGTGATGCAGGACGAACTCGTCATCGAGGCATATCTCGGAACGCGACAGGTGGACCTCGATGCTGGCAGTTGACGGGCTCACCGTGCGCTACGGGCCGGTGGCGGCCGTGCGCGGACTGTCGTTCAGCTGCGAGGAGGGCGAGATCGTCGCGCTGATCGGTCCCAACGGGGCCGGCAAGTCCAGCACCCTGCTCGCCGTCAGCGCCGGCTGCTACGACGGCGCCGTGGGTGGGGCGGTCAGCTTGGCGGGCGAGCCGGTCCTGGGTGCGTCGGCTGAGTCCCTGGTGCGCCGAGGGCTGGCCCTCGTGCCCGAGGGGCGGCGGATCTTCACCGGGCTGACCGTCGAGGAGAACCTCCTGCTCGGCGGTTCCGGCCGCCGCGGCGGCTCGAAGGCGGAGGCCGTCGACGAGGCCTATGAACGCTTCCCCATCCTCGGCGAGTTTCGAGGTCGGCACGCCGGGCTGCTCTCCGGCGGACAGCAGCAGATGCTGGCGATCGCGCGGGCGCTGATGAGCCGACCGCGGGTCCTGCTGCTGGACGAGCCCTCGCTGGGCCTCGGGCCGAAAATCGTCGAGGAGGTGTTCGAACACATCGCCGAACTGCGCGCCTCGAAGTTGGCGATCGTCCTGGTCGAGCAGAACGCCGTGCGGGCGGCCGAGCTGGCCGACCGCACCCTCGTCATCCGCGGCGGCAAGCTCGAGGGCGAAGGCAGCGGGGTGGTCAACGAGGAGCTGATCGATGCCTACTTCGGGGCCGTCGGCGGGAGGTCGCGATGACCACGGTGATCCAGGACCTCGTCGCCGGCCTCAGCCTCGGTGGCCTGTACGCGCTGTTCGCACTCGGCATCGCGCTGATCTTCGGCGTCGCCGGCATCATGAACTTCGCCCAGGGGGCGATGATCGCGGTCAGCGCTTACGTGCTGTTCGGCCTCGCCGATCTACCCTGGCCGCTCCTCGCCCTGGCTACGGTAGTCAGCGGCATCGTGCTCGCCGTCCTCCTCGAGGCGGTGGTGTTCCGCCGGGCGCGGGGCGCCGACCAGACCACGTTGCTGATCATGTCCTTCGGGGTCGGCGTGATACTCCAGGCCGCGTTGGTGCTGATCGCCGGATCCGAACCGCATTCGGTCACCTTCGGCGCCTCGCTGAACAAGGAGCTCGTGATCTCCGGCCTCTCGATCCCGAGGATCGATCTCCTCACCCTCGTGACCGCCGTGGTGTTGATGGTCGCCCTGGGCACCTTCCTGCGGCGGACGACGATGGGCATCCAACTGCGGGCGGCCGCCGAGGACTTCCGGATGGCCCGCCACCTTGGCGTCAGGGTGAACCGCGTCATGCTCGCCACCTTCGCGCTGAGCGGGCTGCTGGCCGGCGTCTCGGCGGTCCTGATCACGGCCCGCAGCGGCACGCTCAGCCCGACGATGGGCTTCGAGCCCGTGCTGGTGGCATTCGTGGCGACGGTGATCGGCGGCTTGGGCAGCATCTACGGAGCCGCGGCCGGGGGCATGGTCCTCGGCCTGCTGACGATCCTCCTGCAGGTCGTGTTGCCCGCCGGCCTGCAGCCCTATCGCGACGCGATCCTCTTCTCGATCGTGATCTTCGTCCTTCTCGTCAGGCCGGAGGGGATCATCCCGACGGCCCGCGCCGGGACCCGCGTATGAGGGCCTTCGGTCGCGCCGTCTGGCCTCTGGCCTCGCTCTGCCTCCTCGTCGTCGCCCTGGCGCTGGCCTTCGCGGGCGGCGGCGGCAGCGTCGAGCACTCGGTGATCGGTGCGCTGATCTACCTGGTCATGGTGGTCGGTCTCTACATCTTCATCGGCAACTCAGGCGTGCTCTCCTTCGGCCACATCGCCTTCGCCGCGATCGGGGCCTACGTCTCCGCCCTGCTGACGATCCCGGTGACGAACAAGGCGATCGTCCTGCCCGAACTGCCGGGTTGGATCAGCACGCTCCATACCTCCACCCTGGTGGCGACCCTGATCGCGGCGGCGATCGCCGGTCTCCTGGCGCTGATCGTCTCGGTGCCGCTGATGCGCCTGGTCGGGATCGCCGCCGGGATCGCCACCGTCGCGCTGCTGGTGATCGTCCAGAACGTGGCCCAGGGCTGGAAGGCCGTGACCGGCGGGGTCGGGACGCTGACCGGTGTCCCGCTCGACGCCAGTCTCGGCATGGTCCTCGGCTGGGCGATCGCCGCGATGGCGGTCGCCTATCTCTACCAGCGGACGGCGTCGGGCCTGCGGCTGCGGAGTGCGCGCGAGGACGAAGTGGCCGCCCGCGCGATCGGCGTCCGGGTCGAGCGTGAACGGCGCATCGCCTTCTCGCTCAGCGCCATGGTCGTCGGCGCCGGGGGCTCCCTCTACGCCCACTACGTCGGCGCGTTCGGGCCGGAAAACTTCTATGTCCAGATGACCTTCCTGACCCTGGCGATGCTGATCGTCGGTGGCATGAGAAGCCTTGCCGGAGCGGTCGTCGGGACGCTCGTGCTATCGCTCGTCGCCGAAGTCCTGAGCCGCTGGGAATCGAGCCAGGCGGTGGGCGGCGTGACGATCGGCCTGCCGAACGGCAGCGCCGAAATCCTCGTCGCCGCATTGCTGGTCCTGGTCCTGCTGTTGCGGCCACAGGGCCTGCTGGCGGGACGCGAAATCGGCTTGCCGCGGCGGCGTCGAGGGGGCGACGGCGCCACCGACGTGGACCGACCCGGAGCAGGCGCCGGACTGTCCTCGGTCGGCGCCTCGCAAACGGCCGAGCGCCCGTAGGGAGGGAGGTTGATTCCACGGGGGCTGGCGGCGTGGGGGAGCTCCGGGGGCCGCGGCCCTGCGATCCGGGGGCGGGGCGGCCGTCCGAGTTGCGTCCCGGGCGTCTCGTGGCGGCCCGGGCAGGCTGTGACCGCCACGAGACGCCCGGGACGGAGGTGTTCGTGGGGATCCGGCACAGGTTCGGCGCGAAGTACCGAGATGCGACGGAAGTCGGGAGCGAAGTCGGACTTCCGTGAGGGGTCCTCATGGATCTGGGATCCGGAAGGGGCGGTCGTTGACGGAGATGCCGGGGACGTCACACCTTCCGGGCCTCCGGAGGCCCTTTTTCGGGGTCCCGGAACGCGCTGAGTGAGTTGACCCCCCTATAGGAGGGTCAAACCGTGGTCACGTGTTCGTGACGTCGGAAGAACCCATGAGACGAGGTGACGTTCCCGGCGTCTTCCCTGCGAGGCGGGAAGTCGACACGGCTCCGCCGCTCCCTCGGCGCACCTCGGTCCCGATCCCGTCCTACTCCCGGCGCTCCCGTTCCTCTTCCTCCACCCATGAACCCGGCCGTCTCGGCCACGGCCACAGCCTGCCAGGGTCGTGGCCGAGACGGCCGGGTCCCTTTCAGCTTCAGGCGCCGCGGAACCGGTCCTCCAGCCGCCGAGGCCGCCCGGGCAGTCCCGCCTACGAGGACGAAGGCACTTCTGAGATCGGTCCCCGGTTCTCCGGTCGAGACCCGCTTCATGCGGTGGTTGTGGCCGGGCTGCCCGGCGAGCTTCAGGTAGAGCCGGCTGAACGTTCCGCGGAGCAGGAACGCGACGACTTCCATCGGCTCTTGCGGGTGCCGTCGCCTTCGGTCTGTACCGATCCGGGGTCCCTGGACGGCTCTGGAAGGCGGCGCCGGGCTGGGCGGGCGCCCTGGACGGGCGCGCAGGCGTTCAGGCAGGCATGTGCAGCAACTCGATCTCGCCGACGCCGCCCGGATCGCGGAAGTAGACCCAGCTGAGGCCGCTCTCGGCGTGCGTGAGCGGAGGCGAGACGAAGTCGATGCCGGCGGCGATCAGCTCCGCGTGGGCCTGGTCCATGTCGACGACCTCGAAGCAGAGGTGGACGCGGCCCATGTCGTTCGGCCGCGGAGGGGCGCTCGGGTCGTCGGTGTCTGCCGGAATCAAACGGACCACGAGGTCCTCGCGCCGAGCGAGCATGCCGCCGTCGGGGTCGGCCTCGGTGTGGAGCCCGAGGTGGCCGAGCGTCTTGGCGGTGCGAGCGGGGTCGGGGCTGGTCCAAGTCAGCTCCATCTCCCGGGCCGGCCGCTCGAGCTCGACCTCGATCGGGTAGGACAGCAGCTTCGCGCCTCCGTCCTTGGCGGCGAGCCCGACCTTGGCGTGGCCGGGCTCGCCGGGGCCGCGCACGGTCGGATCGCCGGCGAACCGGTGCTCGATCAACTCGAGCGAGCCGGCGGGGCCGCTGCAGAAGGCGAGGAGCATGCTCGCGCCTGGCAGGTCGTTGCCGGCCTCGAGTTCGGGCCCGGCGGCGTCGAACTCCATGTCGAGGCCGAAGCCCAGCGCTTCGGCCTCGGCCAGGGCAGCGTCGCGCGACGGGACCGCAATGCCGATGTGGTGCGTCTTGACGATCTCCATCTCACTCCCTTGAATGTGGACTGATAGGATGCAGTTCGGAACTTATCGCATCCGATCAGTTTCACGCTCAACACCCTGCGAGGAGGACGCCGGTGGCCAAGGAGACAGAGGCAATCAGCACGGAGGTCGGAACCACGCTCCTCTTCGAGAACGAGCGGCTCCGGGTTTGGGAAATGTCCCTCGAGCCCGGCGAGAGCATCCCGGTGCATCGC
>MKSH01000247.1:19234-38647 GCA_001898095.1 Solirubrobacterales bacterium 70-9
GCTGGGTCGCCTACCGGGAGGTGGGCAAGGACGGGTCCGAGGCACATTCGGTGGAAAACATTGGCAGCGAGCGCAGTCGTCACTTCATCGTCGAGCTGGTCGGCCCCAGCGCCAGCGAGGAGCTGAAGCCGGCGGTAGGCAACGGGCGGGGCGGGATCACATACGGGGAGCAGGATTGACGGTTTCCTCCGACGTCGTCGTCGTCGGCAGCGGGGCGGGAGGGGCGGCCTGCGCCGGGGAGCTGGCCCGGGCCGGCCTCGCGGTCACGGTCGTCGAGGTGGGGCCGCAGCTCAGCCCGGAGCCCGCCGGCCACCTCCGCAACCAGCTGATCTCCGCCACCGCGCCCGGCGTCTTCGGCACCGCCATCGCGCAGCTGCCGAGGCCGCACGGCGGCGCCGCCGAGTTCCCGGCGGACCTGCCGCACGCCGCGGTCGTGCAGGCGCTCGGCGGAGGTCTCGCCCTCTGGACGCATCACTGCCCCGTGCCGGACTCCTTCGAATGGCCGGACAGCGTGCCGGCGCAGGATCGCGCCGCGCTGATCGCCCGCGCCCAGGCGGCCCTCCGGGTCCGCGACGACATCCGGGCCGGGGCACGCCAGGATCGGATCATGGCGGCGGTCGCCGCGCGGGTCCGCGGGATCGACCCGAGCAGGCCGGTGCAGCCGTTGCCGGTCGCCGCCGACCCCCGGGAAGGCGCGCTCCGCTATTGGGGAGCCGACGTGCTCCTGCGAGCCGACGGCGAGAACGCGGGGCGGGTCGAGCTCGTCGCCGACCACGTCGTTCGCCGCGTCGTGTTCGAGGGGGCGAAGGTGCGCGGCGTGATCGTCGCGCCCCGGGACGGCGGCGAGGAGCGCCGACTCCGTGCGGGCGCGGTCGTCGTCGCGGCCGGGGCGATCGGCTCGCCGCAGCTTCTCCACGCGTCGGCCGTGCAACCCGCGGCGCTGGGTCGCCACCTGATGGACCATCCGATGATCACCTCGCGCGTCGGCCTGCACCCGGAGTTCAGGCCGGGCGGTGAACCGCCGGAGGAGATCGGAGTGTGGGTTCCGGCCGCGCGAGACCGACGCCGCCACCTCCAGGTGGTCGAATCGCCGCTCACGCCCGATGGCGTCCCCAGCACGGCGGCCGTCGGCGAGACCGCCGACGTGGTCTGCTTCGCGGGCCTGGATCCCGATCCGGAGAACCGCCTGATCTTCGACCCGGAGAGGCTCGACCCGTTCGGCATGCCGGCGTTCGATGCCGTGTTCCGGCTCGCCGAACGAGACCATGACGAGCTCGCCGCGGCGGTGGGGGAGAACTACGCGGTCGCCTCGGCCCTCGGCCGCACCGAGGACGGCTGGGGCGTCCGGCTGGCCCCCGCCGGCGCCAGCTTCCACCTCTCCGGCACCGTTCGCCTAGGCGTCGACCCGGAGAGCTCGGTCGCCGACCCGCGCGGCGCGGTCTGGGATCGGGAGGGGCTCTTCGTCGCCGGCAACGGCGTCCTCTCGGGCTACACGGCCGGGAATCCGACCCTGCTCACGGTGGCCCTGGCGCTACGGACGGCCGACGCCGTCCTCGACGCCTGACGGCTCGCGGCTCTCCGCCGCCAGCAGGGCCGCCATCGCGAGAAGCACGAACGCGACGGTCAAGGTCGCGAAGCCGAGGCCGCCCCAGCGGACGATGTGGTCGAGCCCCACCGCGATCGCCGCGCCGGAGAACAGGGCGAGGACGACCCCGGCCCGCCGCCGCCACCGCACGGAGTCGCCCCCGGCCAGGCGCGAGCCGGCGGCGAGGTCGTGAAGGGTCATCGTCGCGACCGTGGTGTTGACGTCTTTGACCGAGAGGTGGCGGGCGACGCCGGTCTGGATCCCCATGCCGGCGGCGAGGATCAGGCAGATCGCGTAGCGCCAGCCGTCGTGCGCCGCGACGTCGACGAAGGCGACGACGACGGTGAGGAGGACGAAGATCAGCAGCTGCCCGAGCAGCGCCTCGACCGCTATCCGCATGAACGTGCCCACGTGCCGGTTGATGAACCGACCGATCAGGACCGATCCGGCGACGAAGCCGACGAAGGCGAAGATGTTGCCGGTGACGTCGCCGAGGTTGGTGGCGACACCGATCCCCAGGATCGCCATGTTGCCCGACATGTTGGCGGTGAAGACGTGGTCGAGGGAGAAGTAGCTGACCGCGTCGACGGCCCCGGTGCCGAGGGTCAGGACGAGGACCAGGAGGACGTGCAGGTCCTCGCGCGGCAGGACCCGCAGCCGGGCTGGAAGAATTGCATCAGAAAAAGCCATGATTGAATCCTATCCATGACGGCGCCGAGTGCAAGGAGCGCTCGTGCTTCGCTATGCTACCGATCGATCGGTCGTATAGATGGGCAAGGAGAGACGAATGGCTGAGACAACTCGGGTTCCCGCTCAGGACTGGGTCGAGAAGCACGCCGCAACGCTGGCGGGAGCTCTCGGGGCCAACTCCGAGCGTGGCTACTGGAGCCCCTATCCGGAGACGCCCAAGGCCTACGGCGAGAACGCCGTCGCAGACGGCAAGGAAGCCTTCGAGACCTACCTGGACGCGCAGTTCCCGCTCGACCAGACGGCGACGGTCGGCTGGGGCGGGGAGGAGGTCTCCCCCTACGGTCGGCGGCTCGGGATCACCTACCCGGTGGCCGATTTCGACGCTCTGCTGGCGTCCATGCAGGAGGCGACGGCAAGGTGGCGCGACGCGGGCGTCGAGGTCCGCGCGGCGGTCGTTCTCGAGATCCTTGGTCGCGTCAACGCCCGCTCCGCCGAGGTCGCCGAAGCGGTCATGCACACGACCGGCCAGGCCCCGGCGATGGCCTTCCAGGCAGGCGGCCCCCACGCCCAGGACCGGGCGCTCGAGGCGGTCGGCTGGGCTGTGGCGGAGATGCGCCGTGTCCCGGCCGAGGCCGAGTGGGAGAAGCCGCAGGGCAAACGACCGCCCCTGCGGCTGCAGAAGCGGTTCACGATCGTGCCGCGCGGCGTCGCGCTGGTCATCGGCTGCAACACCTTCCCGACCTGGAATGGATATCCGGGGCTTTTCGCCAGCCTCGTCTGCGGCAACCCGGTCCTGGTGAAGCCTTCGAGCAGCGCCATCCTGCCGCTGGCCATAACCGTCGCGATCGGGCGCGAAGTGCTCGTCGAGGCCGGGTTTTCGCCCGATCTCATCGCCCTCGCCGTCGGCGCGCCCGGGCAGCGGATCG
Organism: Solirubrobacterales bacterium 70-9; assembly: GCA_001898095.1. Lineage (GTDB taxonomy): Bacteria > Actinomycetota > Thermoleophilia > Solirubrobacterales > 70-9 > VAYN01. Next base: position 22,436 of record MKSH01000247.1, read on the forward strand.
CCGCCGACCTCGCCGTCCGGCCTGAGATCAAGCTGATCGACTACACCGGCTCGAGCGAGTTCGGCGACTGGCTCGAGCGCGAAGCCCCGCAGGCGGTCGTCTTCACCGAGAAAGCCGGCGTCAACGTCGTCGTCGTCGATTCGACCGACGACTACAAGGGGATGCTCGGCAACCTCGCCTTCACCCTCTCCCTCTACAGCGGTCAGATGTGCACGACGACCCAGAACCTCCTGATTCCGGAGACCGGCATCGAGACCGATCAGGGCCACAAGAGCTACGAGGAGTTCGGAGCGGACCTGGCCGGTGCGATCGAGGCCCTTCTCGGCGACGACGCCCGCGCCACGGCGATCCTCGGTGCGATCGCCGGCGAGTCGATCACCCGGCGGATCGCCGGGGCAGAAGGCCTCGGCGAGGTGGTGCTCGCCTCGCGCAAGATCGAGCACCCGGAGTTCCCCGAGGCAGAGGTTCGGACCCCGACGCTGGTTTCACTCTCAGGACCAGAGGATCCGGCCGCTTCGACCGAGCACTTCGGCCCGATCGCCTTCCTCGTCCCGGCCGCCTCGACTGCCGCCTCGATCGCCGCCCTGCGCGACGGCGTCCGCGCCAACGGGGCGATCACCGCGGGCGTCTACAGCACCGACGAGGCGACGCTGGAGGCGGCCGAAGAGGCCGCCCTCGACGCCGGGGTGGCGCTCTCCTGCAACCTCACCGGCGGCGTCTTCGTCAACCAGTCGGCTGCCTACTCCGACTTCCACGGCACGGCGCTGAACCCGGCCGGCAATGCGGCGCTCACCGACGCGGCCTTCGTCTCCCCCCGCTTCGGGGTCGTGCAGACGCGGCGTCACGCCGAGGAGGGCGAAGGCTGATGCACGGGAACGGAGACATGGCCGAGGTGCGGCCGATCCGCGGCGACGAGTCGCCCGCGCAGTTGGAGGCGTTCGAGCAGACGATCGCCGACGACCAGACGATCGAGCCGCGCGACTGGATGCCGGTGGCCTACCGCGAGGGGCTCTTGCGCCAGATCGCCCAGCATGCCCACTCGGAGATCATCGGCATGCAGCCGGAGGGCAACTGGATCACGCGGGCGCCGAGCCTGCGGCGCAAGGCGATCCTGATGGCGAAGGTCCAGGACGAGGCGGGCCACGGCGCCTACCTCTACTCGGCCGCCGAGACGCTCGGCGCCGACCGCGCGGATCTCGTCGAGATGCTGATCGACGGCCGCCAGAAGTACTCCTCGATCTTCAACTACCCGACGCTCACCTGGGCCGACATGGGGGCCATCGGGTGGCTCGTCGACGGCGCCGCGATCGTCAACCAGGTGCCGCTGACCCGCTGCTCCTACGGTCCTTACGCGCGGGCGATGGTGCGGGTCTGCAAGGAGGAGTCCTTCCATCAGCGGCAGGGCTTCGAGATCCTCCACACCCTCTCCCACGGCACCGAGGGTCAGCAGGCGATGGCCCAGGACGCGGTCGACCGCTGGTGGTGGCCTTCGCTGATGATGTTCGGCCCACCCGACGACGAGTCGGTCCACAGCGCGCAGTCGATGCGCTGGAAGGTGAAGCGTTTCTCCAACGACGAGCTGCGCCGGCGCTTCGTCGGCATGTGCGTGCCGCAGGCGGAGATCCTCGGCCTGACCCTGCCCGACCCCGAGCTGCAGCTCGACGAGGAGAGCGGCGAGTACCGCTTCGGCCCGATCGACTGGGACGAGTTCTGGGAGGTCGTCAAGGGCAACGGGCCCTGCAACCGCCGGCGCATCGAGCATCGCCGGCGCGCCCACGAGGAAGGCGCCTGGGTCCGGGAGGCGGCGGCGGCCTACGCCGCCAAGCGGGAAGCGACCGTCGCCGCGTGAATGCCGACTGGCCGCTCTGGGAGGTGTTCGTGCGGGCCCGCCGGGGCCTCTCCCACCAGCACGTCGGCAGCCTCCACGCGCCGGACGCCGAGATGGCCCTGCGCAACGCCCGCGACCTCTACACCCGCCGTCAGGAGGGCATCTCGATCTGGGTGATCGAGTCGGCCCGGATCCACGCCTCCTCGCCCGGGGAGAAGGACCCGTTCTTCGCCCCCGCCGCCGACAAGGCGTACCGGCACCCGACGTTCTACGAGGTGCCGGAGGGAGCGGAGCATCTGTGACCGACTACTCCACCTACGCACTGCGGCTCGGTGACGACGCCCTCATCCTCTCGCAGCGGTTGAGCTGGTGGTCCTCGCGGGCGCCGGAGCTGGAGGAGGACCTCGCCCTCACCAACGTCGCGCTCGACCTGCTCGGCCAGGCGCGCACCCTCCTTGCCAGCGTCGGCGACGAAGATGAGCTCGCCTTCATGCGCGAGAGTCGGGAGTTCCTGAATCTTTTGATCGTCGAGCGGCCCAACGGCGACTTCGCCCAGACGATCGCCCGCCAGCTCCTCTTCTCGACCTTTCAGCTGGCCCGCTACGAAGCGCTGGTCGACCATCCGGACGAGGCGATCGCCGGCACCGCGGCGAAGGCGGTGAAGGAGGTCTCCTACCACTGCGACCACGCTGCCAACTGGACGCGGCGGCTCGGCGATGGCACCGAGGAGAGCCGCGCCCGCATCCGCGATGCGATCGAGAACCTCTGGCCATACACCTTCGAGATGCTCGAACACGACTCGCTCGAGGCCGAGCTCGGGGTCGACCCGGCGAGCCTGCGCGAGCGCTGGGAGGTGGAGGTGGGGCAGACGCTGGAGGCGGCAGCCCTGGGCGTCCCCGAGGATTCGGGCTGGCGTCCCGGCGGCGGTCGGCGCGGCGTCCACGACGAGGATTTCGGCTACCTGCTGGCTGAGATGCAGAGCCTTCACCGCGCCCATCCGGGTGCGCGATGGTGAGCGCGGCGGAAGCGCGTGCGGTCGTCGCCGAGATCCCCGATCCGGAGATCCCGGTGCTGACGATCGCGGATCTCGGCATCCTGCGCGAGGTCACGATCGAGGACGGCGAGCACCTCGTCGTCACCATCACCCCGACCTACTCGGGTTGCCCCGCGATGGACCTGATCCGATCGGAGATCGCCGGCCGGCTCGGCGAGCGCGGGGTCGAGGACGCCGAGGTGCGGACCGTGCTCTCGCCCGCCTGGACGACCGACTGGATGAGCGAGGAGGGCCGCCGCAAGCTGCGCGAGTACGGGATCGCGCCGCCCGGTGCGACCACCGAAGACACGCTCGGCGTCGCCTGTCCCCGCTGCGGCTCCTCGAACGTGCGCGAGATCTCGCGCTTCGGCGCGACCTCCTGCCAGGCCCAGTACGCCTGCCAGGCCTGCCTGGAGCCATTCGACCACTTCAAGAGACACTGATGGACTTCCACCAGCTGGCAGTCGCCGCGGTGGAGGAGCTGACGCCCGAAAGCGTCGCGATCTCCTTCGAGATTCCGTCCGAGCTCCGGGATGAGTTCGAGTTCGTCCCGGGCCAGCACCTGATCCTCGAGCGCGAGGGGGCCCGACGCACCTACTCGATCTGCTCTCCGGCCGGCGGCGGCGAGGTGCGGATCGCGGTCAAGCTGCTGCCCGGCGGCATCTTCTCCACCTGGGCCAACGAGAGCCTCGCCCCCGGTGACCGCCTCGCCGTCGCCGCCCCGACCGGCGGCTTCACGCTTGCGGTCGACTCCGGCAACCGCAAGCGCTATGCGGCGATCGCAGCCGGGAGCGGCATCACCCCGATCGTCTCGATGGCGAGCACCGTCCTGGCGGCCGAGCCGCAGTCGCAGTTCGTCCTCGTCTACGGCAACCGGACCAGCGCGACGACGATGTTCCTGGAAGAGCTGCAGGATCTGAAGAGCCTCTATCCCGAGCGCTTCGAGCTGATCAACGTCTTCTCACGCGAGCCGCAGGCGGTCGAGCTGTTCTCCGGCCGCCTCGACCGCGAGCGCCTGGGCGCGATCCTCGACGAGTTGGTCGCGGTCGGGAAAGTGGACGAGTGGCTTCTCTGTGGCCCACTGGGCTTGACCGAGACCGCGGGCGAGGTGCTGGCCGAGCGCGCCGTGGACCCGGCGCACGTGCACCGGGAGATCTTCTTCGCCGAGGCTTCCGCCGCGACGCCGTCACCGGTGGGCGCGGACGAGGGCAGCCTGGCCAGTGTGCGGATCCGGCTCGGCGGCCGCGAATCGACCCTGCCGGTGGCCCAGGAGGGCGCCCCGATCCTCGATGCGGTGCTGCTGGCCCGGGCCGATGCCCCCTACGCCTGTCGGGGAGGCGTCTGCGGGACGTGCCGCGCGCGCGTCCTCGAGGGCGAGGTGGGGATGGACACCCAGTACGCGCTCGAGCCCTCGGAAGTGGAGGCGGGCTACGTCCTCGCCTGCCAAGCCCACCCGCTCAGCGAGCGGGTGGTGCTTGACTTCGACCAGTAGCGAGGACTGCCTCGACGCGTCGTTCCGCGGCGCTCAGAGGGGTGATCCCCTCGCGCTCGGCCAGGGTCAGGACCTCCTCGATCGCCATGCCGATCCCGGCGGTGCGCTCCCGCGCCTCGGCCTCCGAGTAGCCGTCGACCTCGGAGGCGACGCTGATCAGCCCGCCGGCGTTGGCGATGAAGTCCGGTGCCCAGACGATCCCCCGTTTCTGCAGGAGCTCCCCGATCGACGGATTCGCCAACTGGTTGTTGGCGGCACCGACCACGGCGGCGCAGCGAAGTTTCGTGGCAGTGGCCTCGTCGAGCACCCCGCCGAGGGCGCACGGCGCGAGGAAGTCGCCCTCCAGCTCCAGCAGCTCGTCCGGGCTGGACCAGTCGGCGCCGAGTCGCTCGGCCAGGTCGCGCTTGCCAGGGTCGATGTCGGCGACCGTGAGGTGAGCGCCGCGGCCGGCGAGGTTGTCGGCGATCTTCGCGCCGACCTTCCCCATCCCGAGCAGGTTCACCCGCCTGTCGCGGAGCTCGGAGGATCCGTAGACATGTTCGGCGGTGGCCTCGAGCGCGGCGACCCCCCCGTCGGCGGTCAGCTCCGAGGAGTCACCCGAGCCGCCGGCGCTGGCCGGGAGGCCGACCAGGTACTTCGTCCGCTCCGACATCTTCAGGAAGTCGTCGACGGTCGTGCCCGCGTCGGTGCCGGTGCGGAAGCGGCCGCCGAGCTCCTCGACGGCGTCGCCGACGTCGGCGAGGATCGCGTCGCGGGCCTCGCCGGCGAGAGGCTTGCCGGGGGGCACCGCGATCACGCACTTGCCGCCGCCATGGGGAACGGCGACCGAGGCGCACTTGTAGGTCATCGCCCGCGAGAGCGCCAGGGCATCGAGGAGGGCGGCGCCGGGGTCCTCGCAAGGCAGCATCCGACAGCCCCCGAGGGCGGTGCCGTCGCCCCAGTCGTGGATTGCGATGACGAAGTGAAGACCGGAGCGCGGGCCGCGACGGACTCTGACTTCGGCATGTTCCAATGAGAGTGAAGGCTGAATAGAAACCATTTTGCTATTTTAACCACGGATTCGTCCTCGAAGGGAAGCGAGAGAACCGTGAGCGTTGTTCCAAGCGAAGAAGAGCCGCGCCGCGTCATCGGCGACGATGAGGCGATCCCCGACGGCGCGATCGCCGACTTCGGCGACGACGAGCTGCGTCGCCTGCACCGCGACATGGTCCTGATGAGGGTGTTCGACGAGCGCGCGGTGATCTACCAGCGGCAAGGTCGGATCGGCACCTACGCGATCTACTGGGGCCACGAGGCGATCCAGGCCGGCGCCCACCTGGCGCTCGACCCGAGTCGCGACTGGGTCTTCCCGTCCTACCGCGAGTCGGCCATCGGCCTGCTGCGAGGGATGGACCCGGCGACGGTCCTCGCCTGGTGGCGCGGTCATCCGGACGGCTGGTGGAATCCGCAGGAGCACCGGCTCGGCGGCGTCTCGGTCCCGATCGGCAGCCAGATCCCGCACGCGACCGGCGCCGCCTGGGGGATGAAGGCGAAAGGCGAGGACGGTTGTGCGGTCGTCTTCTTCGGCGACGGTGCAACCTCGGAGGGCTCCTTCCACGAGGGGATCAACTTCGGCGCCGTGATGGACGCCCCGGTCGTCTTCGTCTGCAACAACAACGGCTGGGCGATCTCCACTCCCTTCGCCAGACAGTCGCGCGCCCAGGCCCTCGCCGACAAGGCGATCGGATACGGCATCCCCGGCGTTCGCGTCGACGGCCGCGACGCGCTCGCGGTCTACGACGCCACCCGCACCGCGGTCGCCCGCGCGCGCGAAGGCGGCGGGCCGACCTTCATCGAGGCGCTGCACTACCGGACCGAGCCGCACGGGACGGCCGACGACACCTCCCTCTACCGCGACCCCGCCGAGGCCGAGGCCGCCCGCGCCGACGACTGCCTCGCCCGCCTCGAGGGCTACATGCGCCGTCGCGGCCTACTCGACGACGAGGCCGCGAGCGCCGCGCGCGAGGAGGCCGCCGAACGGGTCAAGCGCGCGATGCGCGACGTCGAGGCGCTCCCCGATCCCGACCCTGCGCTCGTCTTCGACACCACCTACGAGATCCCGCCGGCCGGCCTCGTCGCCCAGCGCGACGCAGCCCTCGGCGTCCTGGGGGCACGATGAAGACGCTGGTCGAGGCGATCAACGGCGGCCTCCACGAAGAGATGGAGCGCGACCCGGCGCTGATGGTGATGGGCGAGGACGTCGGCCGCTCCGGCGGCGTCTTCCGGGTCACCGCCGGCCTGCAGGAGCGGTTCGGGGCGGAGCGCTGCGTCGACACGCCGCTCGCCGAGGCCGGGATCCTCGGGACCGCGCTCGGCCTCAGCATGGTCGGCTGGCGACCGGTGGTGGAGATGCAGTACGACGCCTTCAGCTACCCCTCGCTGGAGCAGCTGATCACCCACGTCGGTCGCTACCGCTGGCGCTCCGGCGGCCGTATGAACGTGCCGTTGACGATCCGCATGCCCTACGGCGGCGGCGTCAACGCGCCGGAGCTGCACGAGGAGTCGCCGGAGACCTACTACGTCCACACCGCCGGCATCAAGGTCGCGATCCCCTCGACGCCGGCCGACGCGAAGGGCCTCCTGGCGGCCGCGATCCGCGACCCTGACCCGGTCGTCTACCTCGAGCCGAAGGCCCTGTACCGGGACTCCCGCGAAGAGGTCCCCGAGGGTGAGCACGTGGTCCCGCTGGGCAAGCTGCGGACCGAGCGCGAGGGCACCGACGTCACCCTGATCGCCTACGGCGCGATGGTCAAGGTGGCCGCCGAAGCGGCCGACGTTCTGGCCGCCGAGGGCATCTCGGCCCACGTGGTCGACCTCCGCTCGCTGCGTCCTCTGGACGAAGACGGGCTGATCGAGGCTGTCGCGAAGACCGGCCGGGCGGTCATCGTCCAGGAGGCCGCGCGGACCGTCGGCTTCGCCGCCGAGGTGGCGGCGCTGATCGCCGAACGCGCCCTCTTCGACCTGCAGGCGCCGGTCGAGCGCGTCACCGGCTATGACGTCGCCTTCCCCTACTGGCGGCTCGAGCACCTTTATGTCCCGTCCGCGAACCGGGTCGTCGAGGCGGCCCGCCGAACCCTGGAGAGCTGAAGATGGCCTACGAGTTCAAGCTCCCCGACCTCGGGGAGGGCGTCCGCGAGGGCGAGGTCGTCGCCTGGCTGGTCGAACCCGGGCAGCAGGTCGCCGAGGACGACCCGATGGTCGAGGTCGAAACCGACAAGGCAACGGTGGAGATCTCCTGCCCCGTCGACGGCACGGTCGCCGAGCTGCACGCCGCGGTCGGTGAGATGGCGGCGGTCGGCGGCCTCCTGATCACGATCGAGACTGCGGACGGGGCCCCGTCCGTGGCCGGCAGTGGAACCTCCTCCGCGGCCGGGGCGATCCCCAGCGCCCCGGCCGCACCCACTCCGGCAGCGGCCCCGGCGGGCGCCGTCAAGGCGACCCCGGGTGCCCGTCGCGCCGCCAAGCAACTGGGCGTCGAGCTGGCTGCGGTCAGCGGCACCGGCCCCGGCGGCGCGGTAACCGAGCGGGACGTGCGCGCCGCGGCCGAGGGCGGGGGAGACGACCCCGCAGCCGCGTCCCCGCCGGCATCCGAGTTGGAGGGACGGCGCGAGCCCCTGCGGGGGATGCGGCGGCGGATCGGCGATCGGCTGACCAGGTCCCACCAGGAGGTGCCGAAGGTCACGGTCGTCGAGGAGTGCGACTTCACCGACCTCGCCGCGCAGCGCGGCCAGCTCTCCTACGTGCCCTTCGTCGTCCGCGCGGCGGCGATCGGGCTGCGCGAGTTCCCCGATTTCAACGCCACGATCGACGGCGAGGACATCGTCTACCTGACGCACCTGAACGTCGGCTTTGCCGCGCAGGGGCCGAAAGGCCTCGTCGTCCCCGTCCTGCGCGACGCCGATCACTCCTCGCTTGAGGAGCTCGACGCCGCGGTGACGCGACTGGCGGAGGGTGTGCGCGAGGAGACCGTGGCGCCCGAGGACCTCCGCGGCGGCACCTTCACCGTCACCCTCGCGGGCCGGCTCGGCGGCTTCTTCGCCACGCCGCTGGTCAACCTCGGCGAGTCGGCGATCCTCGGCGTCCACCGGATCTCCGAGCGGCCGGTGGTCCGCGACGGGGAGATCGCGATCCGCAAGATCGGGCTCGTCTCCTGCTCCTTCGACCACCGGATCACCGACGGGACCAGGGCCTCGATGTTCCTGCTGCGGGTGATCGAGGAGCTTGAACGGGGACGGCCGTGAGCACCGATTTCGACTGCGTCGTCATCGGCGCCGGACCCGGTGGGTACGTCGGGGCCCTGCGGGCCAGGCAGCTCGGCATGCGCACCGCGGTGGTCGAGCGAGCCCAGCTCGGCGGTCGCTGCCTGAACCAGGCCTGCATCCCGGCGAAGGCGGTGCTGCGGGCGGCCGATCTTCTCGACGAGGCTCGGGTGGCGCCCCAGCATGGGATCCTCACCGGCGGCGAGGACGTCGGCGTCGACTTCGCCGCGGTGGCCGCGCGCCGTGACAAGGTGGTCGAGCGGTTGACCGGCGGCGTCGCCGGCCTGCTCTCCCGCCACGGGGTCGAGGTCCTCGGCGGCGAGGCCCGCCTCGTGCCCGGCGGCGTCCAGGTCGGCGATCGCACCGTGAACGCGGGCGCGACGATCGTCGCCACGGGCTCGCGTCCGCGCGACCTGCCGGGGGTCGTGCGCGGCGGTCGGGTGATCGGGACCGAGGAGGCGTGGGCCTTCGTCGAACTCCCCGACTCGATCGCCGTGGTCGGCGCCGGGCCCTCCGGGGTCGAGCTGGCCTCGGCCTACGCGCGCCTCGGCAGCGAGGTGACCTTGATCGAGGTCGCCGATCAGGTGCTGCCCGGCGAGGACGCCGACGTCGTGCGGCCGCTGGAGCGGGCGCTGAAGACCCAGGGCGTCGGGCTCCTCACCGGCGCCGGGATCGAGGCCGTCGAAGCGGGTGAGTCGAGCGTCGGCTTCACCGTGGCCGGCACGCGGCACGCGGCCGACTGGCTCGTGCTCGCCACCGGGCGCGAGCCTGACGTCGACTCGCTCGGGCTCGACCGGCTCGGTGTCCGGCGCGATGCCGGCGGCCTGCTCGAGGTCGACGACCAGCAGCGCACCGCGGTAGAGGGCGTCTTCGCCGTCGGCGACCTGGTGGCGGGCCCGGCGCTCGCCCACAAGTCCTCCGAGGAGGCGATCGTCGCCGTCGAGGCGGCGGCGGGGGAGGTGACCCTGCCGGTCCAGCGCGAGCTGATCCCGCGGGTGACCTTCGCTGCGCCGGCGCTTGCCGGCGTCGGCCTCAGCGAGGCGGCGGCGCGCGAGGCGGGCCACGAGGTCGCGATCGGCAAGGTCCCGTTCGCGGCGGTCGGCGCCGGCACCCTGCTCGACGACCGCAGTGGCCTGGTCAAGATCGTCGCCGAGGCCGGTTCCGGCCAGATCCTCGGTGCCCACGTGGTCGGCGCCCGGGCCCCGGAGCTGCTCCAGCAGATCGTCGACACGCAGGCGCTGCAGGGTGGCGTCGGCGACCTCGCCCGCATCGTCCACAGTCATCCGACCCTCTCCGAGGCGATCGGCGAAGCCGCCCGCGCCGCGGAGGGTTGGCTCATCCACGGTTGATCGCCACGTCCCGGTAGAAGCCCAGGGGGTGGGTAGAGTCAGTCCCTCGATGAGCGGAGAGCCCAGATCCGCGCTCCGCGAAGCGGCCTTCGTCGACCCGATCGCGACCGAGCGCACCTTCGAGCAGGCGATCGAGCGGATCGTCGAGGGGATCGAGCGCTCGCGGCTGCGCCACGGCGATGCGCTGCCGAAAGAGGCGACGCTGGCGGCCGAGCTGGGGATCTCCAAGCCGACCCTGCGCCAGGCGCTTCGGGTGCTCGAACGCTCTGGGCTGATCGAGGTCCGCCGCGGTGCCGGCGGCGGCATCTTCCTCTCCGCCGAGTTGGTCCCGATCGACCTTCTGCGCAGCCAGGTAGCGGCCGAGGAGAGCCTGGTCGTCGAGACCCTGGTGGCGAGGCGGATCGTCGAGGGCGGGGCGACGCGACTGGCGAGCATCGCCGCGGGCGAGGAGGACTTCCAGGAGATGGAGCGCACCGTGGCCCTGCTGGCCGCCGCAGCCGGCGCGCGCGACCAGGTGATGCGCGCCGACGCCGCCTTCCACCGGGCCGTCAGCCGCGCCTCCGGCAACCGCTCGATGCAGGCGGCGATGCGCGAACTGGCACGGGAGCTGGCGCCGATCCGCGACGCCTACCCCGGCAGCCCGGTGGACGACGAGCACACCCTCGACGTCCACCGCCGTCAGGTCGAGGCGATGCGGGGCGGAGATCTCGACGCCCTCGACGTGATCCTCGACGAGCACTTCCGCCAGCTCGAGGACCTGTTCGCATCCGCGGTCGGATCGACCTGGCGGAAGCTCTTCGCGACCACCGTCGGCAAGCTGCCGCCGCGCCGCTGAGACAACCCTCAGGCGCGCTCGAGCAGCGCCGCCACGCCCTGGCCGACGCCGACGCACATCGTGCAGAGCGCCAGCTTCGCCTCGCGCTCGCGCAGCTCCAGGGCGGCGGTCAGGGCGAGGCGGGCACCGCTCATCCCGAGCGGGTGACCGAGTGCGATCGCGCCCCCGTTGGGGTTCACGTGGTCGGCGTCGTCGGGCAGGCCGAGCTCGCGCAGGACCGCCAGCGCCTGGGCGGCGAAGGCCTCGTTCAGCTCGATCAGGTCCAGGTCGGCGATCTCGACTCCGGCGCGGGAGAGGAGCTTGCGGGTCGCCGGGACCGGGCCGAAGCCCATGATCCGCGGCGGGACCCCGGCGACCGCGCCGGCGCGGACGCGGGCCAGCGGCTCCAGGCCGAAGCGTTCGACCGCGCCTTCGGAGGCGATCAGGAGCGCCGCCGCTCCGTCGTTCACGCCGGAGGAGTTGCCGGCGGTGACGCTGCCGTCCTTGCGGAACGGAGTCGGCAGCTTGGCCAGGGCTTCGAGCGAGGTCTCGCGCGGATGCTCGTCGCGGTCGACCGCGACGGGCTCGCCGCGACGCTGTGGAACGCTGACCGCGACGAGCTCACGACCCAATCGCCCGGAGGCCTGAGCCGCCGCGGCCCGTTCCTGAGAGCGCAGCGCGAAGGCGTCCTGGTCGGATCGCGAGACATCGAAATCGGCGGCGACGTTCTCGCCGGTCTCCGGCATCGAGTCGGTGCCGTACTGCTCGGCCAAGGCGGCGTTGACGAAGCGCCAACCGATCGTCGTGTCGAAGATCTCCGCCGAGCGGTCGAATGCCTTCTCGGCCTTGGGGATGACGAAGGGCGCGCGGCTCATGCTCTCGACCCCGCCGGCGACGATCAGCTCGGCATCGCCGTGAGCGATGGTCCGGGCGGCGAAGAGGACGGCGTCGAGTCCGGACCCACAAAGGCGATTGACGGTCGTCCCCGGGACGGAATCCGGCAGGCCGGCGAGGAGGACGGCCATTCGGGCCACGTCCCGGTTGTCCTCGCCGGCCTGGTTGGCACAGCCGAGGATCACGTCGTCGATCGCCGCGGGATCGAGCGCGGGGTGGCGCTCCAGCAGCGATCGGATGGTCGTCGCGGCAAGGTCGTCAGGGCGGACCGAAGAAAGCGCGCCGCCGTAGCGACCGATCGGGGTCCGTACACCGGAGACGAGGTAGGCAGATTCCACTTGGCGATCCTTCCGATTTGGTCGAGGGGCGGATTTTCGGTGACTAGGCGGCCAGAGACGCGGAGACCGCAAGCAGCGGTGACATGCGATAGCGCTCTTCTCCTCGCCACCGCTCGAGGCCATGGAGCACGGCCCGGACGTGGTCCAGGCCTGCCGCCTGCGACCACTCGATCGGTCCGCGCGGATAGTTGAGCCCGAGCCGGGCGCCGTCGTCGATGTCCCCGGCGCCGGCGACCCCCTCTTCAAGGCAGAAGGCAGCCTCGTTCACCAGCTGCGAGACGATCCGTCCGAGCACCATCCCGGGGGCGTCGCCGACCTCCTCGACGTGGAAGCCCAGGGCGTTGAAGAACTCGACCGTGCGCTCGCGGGAGGCAGCACCGGTGGAGTCCGCGCTCGTGACCTCCACCAGGCGGCTCTGCTCGGCGGGGCCGAGCAGGTGAAAGCCGCAGGCCCCGTCGACGGTCCCCCGCTCCCGCAGGGCCATGCCCGCGCAGAGGATCGCGCTCGTCGTCGGCACCGCACGTGGAGGAGTCGGGGTCGGATCCGTCTCGACGGTCAGCCAGGGCAGATCGTCGGGACCACGGACGTCGAAGGACGCCTCGGTCGCCGCCCTCCGGATGAACCTGGCCAGATCCGAGTTGCCGTTGACGACGACGATCCGGCCGTCGCCTCCTCCGGCGAGCAGCGGCTCGGGATCGGGCTCGCGATGTGGCCTGCCGTCCTCGGAGTAGGCGTAGAACCCGGCGCCTACCTTCCTGCCCAGTCGTCCGGCGGCGACGAGTTGGGCCTGGATCGGACTCGGACGCCAGCGAGGCTCACCGTAGCTCTGGAACCAGAATGATTCGGTGATCTCGAGATTGACGTCGACGCCGATCAGGTCGGCCAGCTCGAAGGGCCCCATGCGGAAGCCTCCCGCCAGCCGACAGATGCGATCGACCTGCTCGAAGCTCGCCACACCCTCTTGGACGAGCCGAAGCGCCTCCCCGACGTAGGGCCGGGCGCTTCGGTTGACGAGGAAGCCGATCCCGTCCCGGGCCTGGATCACCTTCTTGCCGAGACGCTCGGCAAGGGCGACGGCCTGTGCGACCGAGCGGGCGTCGCTTTCCATGCCCCCGATCACCTCGACCAACTTCATCCGGGTCGCCGGGTTGAAGAAATGCAGGCCGACGATCCGCTCGCGGTCGGGGAGGCCGGCGGCCACGGCACTGACCCGCAGGGAAGAGGTGTTCGTCGCGAGCAGGGTCGGAGGAGGGCAGATCGCGCTCAGGCGCGCGAAGACCTGGCGCTTGGTCTCCAGGCTCTCGGCGATGGCCTCGATCACGAAGTCGCAGTCGGTCAACGCATCGAGTTCCGCGCCCGTCTCGAGCCGCTTCGATACCTCCGTCGCATCCGCGGTGCTCAGCCGGCCGCGGTCGGCCGAGCGCTGCAGGCCGGCCTCGATCCGCTCGCGCGCCAACGTCAGCGCCGCCTCCGATGCGTCGATCAGGACGACCGCGAGGCCGCGGGCCAGGGCGAGCTCGGCGATCCCGGCGCCCATCGAACCTGCGCCGACGACGCCGAGAGTCTGACTCCGGGAATCCACGCTGCGGAGGCTATACGACCGATCGATCGGACGTATACTGCGGAGTGGCAACCTGCTGAAAGGAGGAGGTATGGCCGAGCAGGCCGTGCTCGTAGAGGTCGAAGCCCCGATAGCCACGGTTCGGATGAACCGTCTGGACTCGCTCAATGCCCTTTCCGAAGAGTTGATCGGAGGCGTCGTCGCCGCGCTCGTCGGACTCGACGAAAATGACGCGGTCCGCTGCATCGTGTTGGCCGGAGGAGATCGTGCCTTCGCCGCCGGTGCCGACATCGAGGAGATGTCGGATCAAACGGCGATCGATATGGCTCTGGGCGGGCGGGTCGAGCAATGGGACCGTCTTGCCGGACTGCACACGCCCCTGGTCGCTGCGGTGTCCGGCTTCTGCCTCGGCGGCGGCTGCGAGCTGGCGATGGCCTGCGACCTGATCGTCGCCTCCGAAACCGCCCGCTTCGGTCAACCGGAGACCGGTGTCGGGCTGATCCCGGGTGCCGGCGGGACCCAGCGGCTGACCCGCGCCGTCGGCAAGGCCCTGACGATGGACATGGTCCTCACGGGGCGCATGCTGTCCGCGGAGGAGGCGATGTCTGCCGGCCTCGTCGCGCGGGTGGTCTCACGCGAGGCCTGGCTCACGGAGGCCCGACGGGTCGCCGGTGAGATCGCTGCCCGAGCGCCGATTGCCCAGCGCCTCGCCAAGGAATCGGTCGATCGCGCCTTCGAGACCGGTCTGAGATCCGGCCTCGAGTTCGAGCGCAAGGCCCTCCACCTGAGCTTTGCGAGTGAGGATGCCCATGAGGGCCTGACGGCCTTCGTCGAGAAGAGGAGGCCGCAATGGCAGTCGAGGTGATGGTCGAGGAGGGCGTGGAGCTGATCACCCTCTCGCGGCCGGAGGTGATGAACACCTTCACCCGCGAGCTCCATAAGGAATTCTCCGAGGCCCTCCGCACCGCGCGAGGTGAGGAGGTTCGAGCGGTCGTCGTAACCGGTGCCGGCCGCGCCTTCTCGGCGGGTCAGGACCTCGAGGAGGTCCAGCGCGAGGGCGGCGGCAACGACGACCGTCTCCGACGTCACTACAACCCGAATGCGATCGCCATCCACTCGCTGGAGAAGCCGGTGATCGCCGCCGTCAACGGCGCCTGTGCCGGCGCGGGCTTGTCACTCGCTGCCGCTGCCGACATCCGGATCGCCTCCTCGAAGGCGAAATTCGTGCCCGCCTTCGTCAACCTCGGCCTCATCCCGGACGCCGGCTGCTCCTGGTTTCTCCCGCGGATCATCGGGGAGGCGAAGGCGCTCGAGTGGATGATCACGGGCCGCCGCGTCGACGCCGAGGAGGCGCTCGCGATCGGTCTTGTCTCGGAGGTCGTCGAGCCGGACCGGTTGCTGTCGCGCGCACGGGAGCTCGCGGCGCAGCTAGCCGCCTGGCCAGGCGAGGGCGTGGGTGCGACGAAGAGGCTCATCCGGCAGAGCCTTGGATCCACGCTCGCCGAGCACCTCGAGCGGGAGGTCCAGGTGCAGGCCTACGCGGCATCCACGCCCGCCTACCTGGACGCGATGGAGAAGTTCCTCTCCCGTTGACGGGAGCGGGGGCGCGGATCAGGACCGCGCCAGGCCGTCCTGCATCAACACCCAGAAGGCGTCGGCCTCGGCGTCCACGTCGGTCTTCTTGGACATCCAGGTATACGCCCAGTTGCCTACCGAGAAGAAAAGGAGCACCGCATGGTCGAGGTCGAGGTCTTCGGGAAGCTGCCTCGACCCGATCGCTTCCTCGAAGAGCCGGCGGATCCGCTTCTCGTAGCGGTGGCGACTTCGGAGAAAGTCCTTCCGCGGCTGTCCGGTCAGGAAGCGCCACTCCTTGAGCCAGATCGTGGCGACGTCGAGCTGGGTGTGGACGACCTGAAGGTGTGCGTGGAGCGCGAGCCGCAGTCGATCCAACGGGTCGACATCCTCGGGGACTGAATCGAGCGCCTCGTGAAAATGGGCCGCGCCCGTGCCGGCGAGCTCGACCAGCAGATCCTCTTTGTTGTCGATGTGCGAGTACACCGAGCTCTTCTGGATCCCCAGGGCCTTGGCAAGGCTGCCGATCGAGGTCCCGTGGTAGCCGAGTTCGGCGAACTGCCTGGCTGCCTCGGTGGACAGGCGGTCGCGGGTGGTCACAGCCCTGAAGAGTAGTGAGGGGTCCGAACGGACGGTCGCAGGCCCGACGCAGCGGGCCGCGTTCTCGCCCTCCGGGCAGCGCGAGAGCGGCTCCCCGGCATCCCACCGGAGACCGCCGCTGCCGAGATCGCCCCAACCGGGACGGGCTCCGAGACGCTGCGTCGATACCATGCCGCGACCGCGGCGGGGTAGCTCAGTTGGTAGAGCACGCGACTGAAAATCGTGTGCCCTTTCGACGAAACACGCTTCTAGGTGGCCGCGCAAACCGCATCAGCAAGCCGTTTGCGGTGGTTCTTCGTTGGCGGCCTGGAGGCCCAGATCGCGTAATTTGCCGCGCCATTGCCACTTCATTGCCACTTCAGGCGGCTACGGGCCTCCCCTTCTGGATTGATCCCCGCGCTGGGCACCCCGTCGAGCGCGATGGCGGAGTGGC
>MKSH01000247.1:38787-65672 GCA_001898095.1 Solirubrobacterales bacterium 70-9
GTCAGAAAGTTCCCGATGTAGAGCGAGGGCCGAGGCGCCGCACTCTGACGGTCTTCCTCGGTTCCCCGCCCCCGGTGTTGGGCGGACGGTCCGGGCACCGCGCAAGTGCCGTCTCGGTGGCCGCCTCCAGGTGGGTCAGCCAACGGATCCGCCTGCCCGCCTCGAGCTCGGCGCGGTAGAAGTGGACGATCGCCTCCCCGAGCTCCGTCCGCCAGCCTTGGCGGACCACGGAATACTTGCGACCGAGGCGCGTGAGCTCCCGATCGTCGTGTCCGGGGAGGAGGCGGAGTCGCTCGGGTGAGAGTCGCATGAGGCCCGCGCCGACGAGATTGGCGACGGCGCGTCGCGTCGCGGTCTGCTCGGCGGGGGACGGGCCCGGAGGGTGGATCCGGTTCGGCTTGTCCTCCGGGGCCGCGGCGTCGAGGAGTTGGCGACGTTCGTGGAGCCCGAGCCGCTTGAAGCGGAGGGCGTCGGAGTCCTTGCGGACCCCGCGGCAGTGCTTGCATCCCCGCTCGTGCTCGTCCATGCACGAAACGTAGCGCTACCTCTCGTGTCCGTCCGCCGGGGGCCGGACCTTGGTGGAGGGTTCTCATGCACCTTCCGGGCATCCGACAACGCGCCGATCCGCCGCCGACTCCCGGCCCGTCGCTGGGTCGCGGCCGGGTGGGTACCGACGGCCGGGTCGGGCGGGGGTCCTGCGATGCCGGCTGAGAAGAGGTCCCCCGACAGCGAGCTGCTCGCCCAGCAGGGCGTCAACCTGATCGAGCAGGCGATCCTCGGGATGGGGTTCCTGTGGCATGTGGCCGGACCGTTCGATCATGGGATCGACGGGCGCCTCGAGCTACGGGACGTCCGCTCGAAGACGCCGCTCAACCGCCAGATCGGGGTGCAGAGCAAGGCCCGGACCCGGTTCACGGCGGAGACCGACGAGGGATTCGAGTTCCTCTGCGAGGAGGCCGACGTCGACTACTGGATGCGCTCCGACGTTCCGGTGATCCTGGTCTGCTCACACCCAAGGGAGCGCGAGGCCTGGTTCTGCTGCGTCACCGACTGGTTCGCGGACCGGCAGCGGCGCGCCGAGCGCCGGGTCGTCTTCGACAGGCGGCGCGACCGCTTCGACTCCTCGCGGGCGATGGACATGTTCCGCCTCGCCGAGCGCCGGGAGCCCGTCCTCCACCGGCTCGAGCCGCCGCCGCCCGAGTCACTCCTGACCAACCTGCTGCCGATCCTCACCCACGGCGGCAAGATCTGGGAGGCGGCGGCCCGTTGCTCGACGGTGACGGAGGCCAACGAGATATACGAGGAGGCGGGTGGACCCCGTGCCAGCGACTACCTGCTGCGTTCGGGGCGGCTCTACACCCTGCGCGATCCCCGCTCATGTTCACTGCGGACGCTGATCGACGTGGAGGACGTCAGGGCGTTCCCGGCGGCGGAGTGGTCGGAGTCGGGCGATCCCGTGCGCCAGAGGCATTGGGTCGAGCTGCTGCGGCGGACGCTGCTGCAACACCTGAAGCGGGACCTGCACTGGCACGCCGAGCGCCACCTCTTCTACTTCGCCTCCCCCGAGCCCGTCGCCGAGGTCTCGATCGAGGGCCCGAACGGTCGGCGCAAGGTCGTGAAGGTGAAGTACTTCCACGACAAGCGCCTCCAGGAAGAGCGCCTGGCCTATATCCGCCATCACGCCTTCAGGCCTGGGTTCCGCCGCATCGACGGACGCTGGTACCTGGAGGTCGAGCCGGACTACCTGTTCACGAGCGACGGTTGGCGGGAAAGCCGTCGGGCGGCGGAGTACCTCTCGGGCATCAAGCGCCTCGACCGCAATCTGGCGGTGATCGGGCACCTGAAGATGTGGGCGCACCTGCTCACCCGCCCGCCCTCGTTGCTGTCCGCCGAGTCGCCGTTGCTCGGCTTCGGCGAGTTGGTCACGGTCGAGGTCTCGCCGGGGATCGACGACGAGCTCTGGCAGGGCAAGCGCACGACGCAGGACCTCGACCAGATCTCCGGGCAGCAGGAGCTCGCGGCATGAGGGCGGAGGTGATCGAGGAGCCATCGCTGGAATTCGCCGGCGGGGCGCGACACCTCGACTGCCGCTTCGGCATCGCCGAGTACGGGCCCGTGGACCTCGGCACCGAGGGGGCGCCGCCAGCGATCCGCGTCGGCCTCCTCGGCGATCGCAGGAGCCTCGACGGACTGAACCGCTGGCTCGAGTCCTGCCGGACCGCGATCGACGCGAAGCAGCGCGACCGCCCCGGTCTCTGGCCTCAGTTCCCCGGGTTCTCCTCGGGCGTCGGTTACCACACCGATCTCGTGCTGGACCCGAGGCTGCAGCGGGAGATCAAGGGGGCCGAGCTGCAGAGGATCGAGTCCCTCCGGCCGCAACAGCGGGTCGATGAGGCGCTGGAGGTCTACCTCGCCGAGCTCGAGGCGCTGGTACAGCAGGGCAGGCCGGACGTCGTGATCTGCGACATCCCGGAGATCCTTCAGGACCTCGGCGTGCCCGAGCCGGCCGGCGAGGCCGAAGAGCCCGAGGCGAGCGGCTCGGTGGTCAGCCGCTCGGGTCCGGCCTTCCACGACCTCCTGAAGGCGGGCGCGATGCGCCTCCGGGTCCCGCTGCAGTTGGTCAGGGGGAGCACCTACGACAGCTCGCGGGTCGGCCGCCAGCGGCGGCGTTCATGGAAGCCGCGGGGGCGGGAGGACGAGGCGACGATCGCCTGGAACTTCTTCACCGCGCTCTACTACAAGGCAGGCGGCACGCCGTGGCGGATGGTCAGGAGGAGCAGCGAACTCGACGTCTGCTTCGTCGGTGTCGCCTTCTACCAGGAGGTCGAGCGCCGCTCGACGGCGACCAGCGTCGCGCAGGTCTACAACGAGCGCGGCGACGGGGTGGTCGTCCGCGGCGGCCCGGCCAAGCGCTCCAACCGCGACCGCCAGCTACATCTGACGAAGGACGATGCGGCGGCGGGTCTGACGTGCGCCCTGACGGCCTACAAGGACGAGCACCGCCACGTCCCGGCCCGGATCGTCGTCCACAAGACCTCCGCCTTCGACGACGCCGAGAAGGAGGGCATGCTCGCCGCGGCCACCGCGCTCGGGATCGACGGCTGCGAGCTGATCTGGGTGACCACCCCGACCACCCGGCTGTATCGGGAGGGGTATCACCCGCCACGGCGTGGCACCTTCCTCGCGCTCGGCGAGGAGGAGTGCCTCCTCTACACGCGCGGCAGCGTCGAATGGTACGAAACGTACCCCGGCATGTACGTGCCGAGCCCGATCTCGCTGCGTGGCGCGGTGCTCGAACGCGGGATGCTCGACGTCGCCGAGGAGGTAATGTCGCTGAGCAAGATGAACTGGAACTCGACTCGTTTCGACGGCCGTCTGCCGGTGAGCCTCCGCACCGCGAGGCAGGTGGCCGACATCATCAAACACCTCGGGCCCGACTCCTACGTCGAGCCGACCTACGCCTACTACATGTGATCTATGGTCGCTGGAGGATCGCCTCTGTTGAGGCGCATTCCCCTCGGTGTCCTGGGTCGGGATCGGCGGCGGATCCACGTACCATCCCGGGACCTTCGACCCACCGGCACCGTCCCTTGGGCGCCGCCCGGAATCCATGACGACACGACCGAACCCGACCAAGATCTACCACATCACCCACGTCGAGAACATCGCATCAATCGTGGAGACCGGCGGCCTCCTCTCCGATGCGAAGATGATCGAGAATGGAGGACCGAAGGTCCCGGTCGGGATGAACGACATCAAAGCAAGACGCCTTCGGCTCCCGGTCAAGTGTCACCTACCGGACAAGGTGGGCGAATACGTCCCGTTCTTCTTCTGCCCGCGATCGGTGATGCTCTACATCTTCCACATGGACAACGCCCCGGGCCTGACCTACCACGGTGGTCAGCGCCCGATCGTCCATCTCGAGATGGACGTCGACCAGGTGATCGAGGCTGCCGACGAGGCGGAGGTGCGGTGGGCCTTCACCAACGCCAACGCCGCGACGGACTATGCGAGGTTCGGCTCCAGCGTCGAGGAGTTCGAGATGGTCGACTGGGAGGCGGTACCCGACCACAATTTCAGCGTGGCCCGCGTGAAAGAAGCCAAGCAATCGGAGTTCCTGGTGAAGGACTGGGTGCCCTGGGAATTCGTCGAGCGGATCGGCGTCTACTCCGAGGAGTACAAGGAGCAGACGCTCGAGGCTCTCGCCGAGGCTGAGCATCGGCCGACTGTCGTCGTCCGCGGGCGTTGGTACTTTTGATGATGGCCGTGATCCGCTACACGAAGGGCGACATCCTCGACGC
The DNA here is from genome assembly GCA_001898095.1 of Solirubrobacterales bacterium 70-9. Lineage (GTDB taxonomy): Bacteria > Actinomycetota > Thermoleophilia > Solirubrobacterales > 70-9 > VAYN01. Next base: position 43,089 of record MKSH01000247.1, read on the forward strand.
AGACGTCGAGGCCCTCGTCAACACCGTCAACACCGTCGGCGTCATGGGCCGGGGGATCGCGCTCCATTTCAAGCAGGTCTTCCCCGAGAACTTCAAGGCCTACGCCACCGCCTGCGAGCGGGGAGAGGTCGAACCGGGCCGCATGTTCGTCTTCGAGACCGACCAGTTGGCGCCCCGTTGGATCATCAACTTTCCGACCAAGAGGCATTGGCGCGGCAAGAGCCGCATGGAATACATCGAGACTGGGATGGAGGCCCTGGTCGAGGAGATCCGCGAGCGGGGGATCCGCTCGATCGCGATCCCCCCGCTCGGCAGTGGTCTCGGCGGCCTTGACTGGAGGCAGGTACGGCCCGTCATCGAGGAGGCGCTGACCGAGGTCCCGGGCGTCGAGGTGACGATCTACGAGCCCGGTGGCAAGACGCAGGAGATGAAGCCCTCGAAGGCCCCGAGGATGACCGCCGGGCGCGCCGCCCTCGTCGGGCTCATGCAGCGATACCTCACCGCGATGATGGACACCTCGATAACGCTCCTCGAGGTACACAAGCTGATGTACTTCCTCGAAGCGGCCGGCGAGCCCCTTAGGCTGACCTACAACAAGGGCTATTACGGCCCCTACGCGGAGAACCTCCGACACGTCCTCCAGGCGATCAACGGCCATCTGATCGACGGCTATACGGCCGAAGGCGATGCCCCCCACGAGGAGCTTCGGCTCCGGCCCGGCGCCGTCGACTCGGCCGAGAGCTTCCTCGAGGGCAACCCCGACACCCGCGGGCGGTTCGACGAGGTCACCCGCCTGGTCGAGGGCTACGAGACGCCGTTCGGCCTCGAGCTGTTGGCGACCGCCCACTGGGCGATGTCGGCGGAACACGCGCGGACGAACGAGGAGGTTGCCGAGGTCTTCTTCGGCTGGGAGCCGCCCAAGGGGCAGTTCAGCTCCGAACAGATCGCGGCCGCGGCGGACCGCCTGAGGGATGCACGCTGGCTCGAGGCGGCGGGTCGGAGGTCCTAGGCGGCGTCCGGGCGGCGGGCGAACGCCTCCGAGGTGCTGGCGGCCCGATAGGTGAACGATCCACGGCCCGCCACCCTCCACCTTCCGCCTCGCGGCGGAGGGCGTCGAGAAGCAGGAGGATCCGGTCGCCCCTTGCCCCCTCCGCCGCGATCTCGAAGATCCTGAGCTTCCAGTCTCGCTTCCCCGAACGCCTACGAGCCGGACACGCCAGGCCGCCCAGGGTGGCACCGCACGTGCCCGCGGGCGCTCGAGAGCCCGACCTCGGGAGGCTTTGGTGCCGGGCGCCCGGTGCGGTTCTCCGATCTGCCACGCGCTCCCCCCAAGGGGACGAGGGCAGACCCCGTGGACGGGCTCGATCGACGGATCCTCGACATCGGCGGATCGTTCAGGCGACGGTGATCCTGAGCGCCTGCTGCACCCTCGACAGGGTCGCCGTCTCATCTCCGGCGAGTTCGAGCGCCTTCGCCCACGATCGGAGGATCCCGGTCGCAGGGATGCTCTCGCGGCGGATCACCGGGTTCGAGTCCGACCAGTTGTGTGCCTGTGCGACCAGCTCGGCGTTGCTGACCCGGCTGTCGGCCGGGATGCCGGCGACCCAGTCGAGGAGCCGGTCGAACGGGATGGCGATCTCCCTGAAGGTGTCGCGCGGGTAATCGACCCCCAACTCCTCCTCGAAGACGTTCCTGGCGTCCGCTGAGAGCGCCGGGAGGAAGGCGCGTCCGAAGCCCTCCTTGATGGCTTGCTCGAGGTCGATCGCCCGGGCTGGGTCGACGCGATCGTCTGCCCGCAGGTTCGCCATCTCGACCAACAGCCAATAGACGTCGATCGCGGTTCGCAGCTCCTCGGAGACGCCGCGATCGTTCTGGTCGGCGAGCGCCCTAAGCCGGTCGGCGACGCCGCTCTCGACCCGGAAGTTGATCGCTTCGGTCTTCGCATTCATCTGTCCGCCCCTCGGTCGGTGGTTTCTGTAGAACGAATCGTAGCGGTTCTGTAATACAGATTGCATCACAAGATTGACGGCTTGACGGGCGTGGTTCTATACGAACATACGTTCGATGACTGTCGCCTGCGTCCTCATCCCACGCTTCGCCCTCCGCGTCGCGGCCGGACGCTCCTGGCAGGCCGACAGGCCCGCCGCGCTGGCGCCGGTGCCGGGCTCGCGTCAGGTCGTCGGCGAGACCTCGCGGCCGGCGGAGATGCTCGGCGTCCACGCCGGGATGGCTCTCGGCGAGGCGCTGTCACGGTGCCCGTCGCTTCGGCTCGTCACCCCCGACCCCGCCCAGGCGGCGGAGCTCTGGGAGCAGATCCTCCGTCGCCTCGAGGGGATCGGGGCGGCGGTCGAGTCGACCTCGGAGGGCGAGGCCTTCTTCGTCGTCGACGGCCTGACGGGTCTCCACGGCGGCGAGGTCGACGGAGTCCTCCGGGCGGCGGGCGAGGCGATCGCCACCAGGGCGCTCCTCGGCGCCGCGCCGGGCCGCTTCGCCGCCGCCCTCGCGGCCGGGCGCAGACGACAGCTCCCCCGTGGCGTCGGAGACGTCGACGGCGTGATCTCCGACCGCGTCCTGTTCCCCTTCCTGCGACCGCACCCGGTCTCGACCCTGCGCGGTCGGATCGACCCCGGCAAGGCGGAGGACGACCTGATCGGCGCGTTGCAGCGACTCGGCATCAGGACCCTCGGCCGCCTGGCCGAGCTGGGCGACGACCAGATCGCCGACCGCTTCGGCGCGCTCGGTTTGCAGGCGCTGCGGCTCGCCCGAGGAGAAGACCAGCCGCTCCGCCCGCGCTCACCGAAGGAGGACCTGGCGAGCGAGCTGGAGCTCCCAGAAGGCACCGCCGGCGCCCAGCTCGAGCGTGCCCTCGGCCTCCTCGTCGATCGCCTCCTCGCGGCGCCCGCCCGTCGCGGTCGTACCCTCCTCGCCGTCCGCCTCGGCGCGCCGCTCTGCGCCGGCGGGAGCTGGAGCGCCGAGCAGGGATTCGGCCGGCCGACCGCCGCGGCGCCGACGATCCGATCGCTGCTGGCGCCGCGTCTCGAGGCCCTGCCCGGTCCCGCGGCGGCGCTCCGCCTCCGGGCGACGGCGCTCGGACCGCCGGCAGCCGATCAGCTCGAGCTGCGGATCGACGGTGAGGAGAACCGTCGTCGTCGCCTCTCGGCAGCCGTGCGGGAGGTGCGGGCGGCGGCCGGGCCCGAGGCGCTCCTTCGCGTCGTCGACCTCGACACCCGCTCGCGCGTGCCCGAGCGTCGCTTCATGCTCAGCCCCTTCCCGGAGCGATGAGCGGCGGCGGCCGGATCTACGCGCCCACACGGGCGCAGGTCGGCGTCGACGCACGCGGCGTTCCCGACCTCGTCGAGGGCCTCGGGGTCGAGGCGATCCGTGAGGACTGGCTGGTCGAGGACCGCTGGTGGACCGACGCGCCGCTGCGCCGCCACTACTGGGAGCTCGTCCTCGCCGACGGCCGCGACGTGGTCGTCTTCTGCGACCTGGAGACCGGCGGCTGGTTCCGCCAGCCGTCCTGATGGCCGCCTCCCCCTACATCGAGCTCCACTGCCACTCGGCCTTCTCCTTCCTCGACGGCGCCTCGACGCCGCTCGAGCTGGCCGCCCGTGCCGCCGAGCTCGGCTATCCGGCGCTGGCGCTGACCGACCACGACGGTCTCGGTGGCTCGATGGAGTTCGCGCACGCCTGCAAGGGGGTCGGGGTGCGGCCGATCACCGGCGCCGAGCTCACCGTCGTCCTGCAAGGTGAGGACGCCGACCTGCCGGAGCTCGCCCACCTGACCCTGTTGGTCGAGGACGCCACCGGCTACCGCAACCTCTGCCGTCTCCTCACCGCCGCCCACTCCCACACCCGCGACGGTACGCGGCGGGAGGCGGGCCGACCGTGGGTCGCGCTCGAGCGGGTGCTCGGGCACGCCGAGGGGCTGGTGTGCCTGTCGGGCTGCGCGACCGAGGGTGTCCTCGCGGGACGGCTCGAGCGCGGAGAGCGCACCGAGGCCGCCGCTCTCGCCGGGCGACTGCTCGAGGCCTTCGGCCGCGACCGCCTCCGGGTCGAGCTGCAGCGGCCCTATTCGCGCACCGACCGTGCCCGCAACCGCGCGCTCGCCGGTCTCGCCTCGCGCCTCGGCGTGCCGACCGTCGCGGCCGGCGACGTCCACTTTCACGACCGCGGACGCGCGCGGCTGCAGGACGCCCTCGTCTCGATCCGAGAGGGAGTCCCGCTCGAGGAATCCGAGCCGCTGCGGCGTGGCAACGGCGTCGGCGCGCTCGCCTCGCGCGAGGGGATGGCCGAGCGCTTCGTCGGGTACCCCGAGGCGGTCACCGAGACCGCGGACCTGGCGGAGCGCCTCACCTTCGACCTCACCCGCGACCTCGGCTACCGCTATCCCGGCAGCGAGGATCCCGGCGCCGACGGCGAGCTGGCGGCGGTCTGCCGCTCGCTCCTCGCCGGACGCTACGCCGGCTCGCCGCGACGGGCCGAGGCCGAGCGGCGCCTAGAGGACGAGCTCGGGATCATCCGCCACCTCCACCTCTCCGGCTTCTTCCTCCTGCACCGCGACATGCTCGAGCTGGCCCGCGACGTCGCCCTCGAGGTCCGTGGCCCCGACTCGGCCCGCTCGATCCTGCCGCCGGGGCGGGGAAGAGGGTCGAGCGTCTCCTCGATCGTCTGCTACCTGACCGGCCTCTCCCACGTCGATCCCGTCGAGGCCGAACTCTTCGCCGGGAGGTTCCTCAACGCCGAAGCGACCTCGATGCCCGACATCGACCTCGACTTCCCCCGCGACATCCGCGAGAGGCTGATCCCGCGGGTGATCGAGCGCTACGGCCACGATCACGCCGCCCTGGTCGCCGCCTTCCCGACCTACCGCCCACGCGGCGCGGTGCGCGAGATCGGCAAGGCGCTCGGTCTGCCGGCGGGGGAGATCGAGCGGATCGCCCGCACCCTCGGCTTCCACGGCGAGGCCAAGGAGATCGGCAAGCTCGTCGCCTCCGTCGTCGGCGAGGAACGCGCCCGCTCGCCGCGCTGGCGCTCGCTGATCGAACTCTCGGCCGAAGCCCAGGGACTCCCCCGTCACCTCTCCCAACACTCGGGCGGCATGGTGATCTCGACCCAGCCCCTGATCGACCTCTGCCCGGTGGTCCCGGCGGCGATGGAGGGCCGCCAGATCGTCCAGTGGGACAAGGACTCCTGCGCCGACGCCGCCTTCCTGAAGATCGACCTGCTCGGGCTCGGCATGCTCTCGGCGGTCGAGCGCTGCGTGCTCGAGATCGACAAGGTGAGGGGCGAGCGGATCGACCTCTCGCGGATCCCACTGGACGACCCCGAGACCTACGAATCGATCCGCGCCGCCGAGACCACCGGCGTCTTCCAGATCGAGTCGCGGGCGCAGATGCAGATGCTGCCGCGGACCCAGCCGCGGAACCTCGACGACCTGACGGTCCAGGTGGCACTGGTGCGGCCGGGGCCGATCCAGGGCGGGGCGATCCATCCTTATATAGAGCGGCGCAAACGAAAGCGGGAGGACCCCGGCTTCGAGATCCCCTACGAGCATCCGTTGTTGGAGCCGGTGCTCGCCGAGACGCTCGGCACGATCGTCTACCAGGAGCAGGTGATCGAGGTGGCGATGGCACTCTCGGGCTTCTCCTCCTCGGAGGCCGAGGGCCTGCGGCGGGCGATGAGCCGTAAGCGCTCCGAGCAGGAGATCGAGAAGCACCACGAGCGCTTCGTCGAGGGCGCCGAAAGAAACGACGTGCCGACCGCGACCGCGGAGCGGGTCTGGGAGCAGATCAAGGGCTTCTCGGGCTTCGGCTTCCCGAAGGCCCACTCGACCGCCTTCGGCCTCCTCGCCTACCAGTCGGCCTGGCTGCGGATCAACTACGGCCCCGAGTTCCTGGCGGCGCTCCTGAACGAGCAGCCGATGGGCTTCTACCCGCCCGATGCCCTGGTGCGCGAGGCGCAACGGCGCGGGATCCGCCTGGCGCCGGTCGACGTCGACCGCAGCGAGGTCCTCTGCCATGTCGAACGGGTCCGCGGCGGACTCACCGTGCGGATCGGGCTCGGCTACGTCAAGGGGGTGAAGGAGGCGGAGATGGAGGCGCTGGTCGCCGAGCGCGAGCGGACTGGCAGCTACGCCGGGATCGCCGACCTCGCCGCCCGCTCGGGTGTCGGTCGCGACGGCCTCGAGCGCCTCGCCTGGGCGGGGGCGCTCGACGGGCTGCCGGCGCGGGAGGGCCGCCGCGAGAGCTTCTGGCGGCTCGGGGTCGGAGGCGCGACCCGGGGAGCCGATGGGCAGCTCCCGCTCCCGCTCGAGGCGCCGGAGGCCCCGGCGCTCGACCCGTTCGGCCGCTGGGAGCGGATCGTCGAGGACTACCGCTCGACCGGCGTCAACCTCGGCGAGCACCCGCTCGCGCTCCTGCGGGGCGGGCTGGGGGAAGGGGTGGTGAGGAGCACCGACCTGAAGATGATCGCCGACGGGGCGACGGTCGAGATCGCCGGCATGGTGGTCGCCCGCCAGCGCCCGGAGACCGCGAAGGGGATCACCTTCGTGCTGCTCGAAGACGAGCGCGGCTCGGTCAACCTGATCGTGCCGTCCGGGGTGTATGAGCGGCAGCGGGAGGTGGTGCGCTCGGCGCCGCTGATGCGGGCGAAGGGGAGGCTCGAGCGGCGCGAAGGCGTGATCAACGTCCTCGTCTTCGACCTCGACGCGCTGCGGTGGAGCGAGCCGCCTGCAGAGGTGAGGCGGATCGAGTCGAGTGGGGATGATGCCGGTGACCGCGACGAGGTCGCCGCCCGACGGCGCGCCCGCGAGCTGGCGGTGGCGGAGCTGCGGGCGGTGGTCCCGGCCGGACACAGCTTCGGGCGGCGGGGGCGGTGAGCCCCGTCGGTCGGGCCTGTGTGCGGCCTTTGGCGAAGATCGCGGCTACCCGACGGGTGTCCGGCGACATTCCCGAACCGAACGTCACTGGCTCTGGACGTGGTCGGCTCAGCGCCAGAGCATCGCGCGGGTGCCCCGGAAGCTCGAGTCGAAAAGATCGTCGGCCGCAACATCGCGCGGTTGCGGCATGAACAGGAGCCTGACCCAGGAGGAACTGGCCCATCGTTGCCGGGTCCATCCGGTCGAGCTGGCACGCGCCGAGCGCGGCGTCCGTGACATGCGGGTCTCCACGGTGGCGAAGATCGCCGCGGGGTTGCGGGTCCCTGCGAGTGAGCTGCTCGCCGGCGTCTAGATCGCGGTCCATGCTTCGACGACCCCGACGAGGAAGCCGGCCTCCGGGCCCGGACCGTAGAAGTGCTCGCTGGCTCCGCGTACCTGTCGCGTCCCCACCAGGATCAGGGCCCCGTGTCTCTCCGCGACCCGCATGTGGTAGGCGACGGTGCCCAACTCCTCGTCCAGTCTCGCCGCCAGCCTCACCGCCGACATCCCGTCGCCGTCCCAGGCGGGGATGTCACGGATGATCGCCACCCGCATCGCGTGGCCCAGCACCCTCGCCGTCGCAGCTATTCGCTGGTCGTCCACGTCCCCTCCTTTGATCAGCCCATTCCGAGCATTCTGGCAATAGCGTAAGGTCGAGACGACCATCCTGAACCCCGCTCGTGGCGCATAAACCTGTCTGCCCAAGGGAAGAGCTGAGCCTCATTCTCGTTCAGCCCTCCTTCATCACGTAGCGGCGAGGTCGCGCCCTGACGAGCTCCACCTTCTCGGTGCCGGCCAGCCTGGCGAGGCAGTTCCCGACCGCACCCGAACTCCGCTCGAGGCCCTTCGCCACGGCGGTCGGGCCGAGTGGTCCTTCATCGGCGTGCTCGCGCATGTAGGCGATCACCAGTCGGTCAAGCCCGCCCGGCCGCAGGCGCTCGGCCGGCCCGTCGTCGGGCGGCTCGTCGACCACTGCCGCCTCCGGCCGAGGCTCCTCGCCGGAGATCGGCGAGTAGCGATCGGGGAGTCGCCGTTTTCCCTCCCGGCCACCGGCGGTGCGCTCGACTTTCCCGGCATCCTCCAAGGTGGCGAGATACTTGCGCGCGCTGGTGCGGCCGATACCGGCCGCCGCCGCGACCTCGTCGACGGTCACCTCGCCCTCGGCAGCCCCGAGGGCATCGATCACCTTCTGTTCGTGGGGAGTCTCTTTTTTCGCGGTGGTGCTCATCTCATTTCCTCCGTTCCGTTTCCGAAAATGCGTTCGACCCCTGGCCGCAGGCCACCACCCCGGCCAGGTCGTCGACCGCGGTCGCCTCGTCTTGCTTCGGCCGGGCTATGTAGGTCCTCGACCGGCTCGTGATGCTCATCTGCTACAGGCCGGTGAAGCGACGGGTGCCTCCTTTCGTGGGGCACCGCCAGGGCTATGCAGCACCCCCGTTTACGGGGCGGCGGAGGTGTTACCGCTCGGGCTGCATCCGAAGCTCTGTCCTTCGGTGCCGCACCCCCTTAGGGCGTTGGCGGCGCCCGGCCGGGGACTAGCTTCTTCCTTGCTCGACCGACGTTAGCTCGGTGCCGTCGACAAAGCGAGTGCCAGACCCATGGAATCGAAGCCGATCCGGGGCAATCCCGCCCGAGGCGGACCGGGCGGCGCCCCCGTCGGAGGGTCCACGGGGGTGTGGCCGGACGGGCCCGGCGGTCAGCCCGCCGCGGCTACATGGGCCCCAGTGCCGGTCAGGACGCCGACGGGCGCAGATCATCTACGAGCGCGTCCCGAACCTGTCCTCCGGCGTCGCGGCCGACCCGGGTGGGCAGGCGACCGCGCGACGGACGAGGAGCGGGGAGGATTCGGGCACGTCGAGTCTCATGAAATGAGAATGCCGCGAAGGGAGGCGTCCCCTGGCCCTCGGTCTCCGGTCACTAAGACACCTTCGCCACGCTCTTGCTTTACGGTCGGAGAATCCTGACGGAGTATAAGCTGCACTTATCATGGACCTTCGCCAGCTTCGATATTTCGTCATGATCGCGGAGCGTCTCAGCTTTCGCGCCGCAGCCGACGATTTGCGTCTTGCCCAGCCGGCCCTCTCGCAGCAGATGCGGAAGCTGGAGGGGGAGCTGGGAGTGAGCTTGTTCGATCGATCGCTGCGGCCCATCCGCCTCACCGATGCCGGCGAACACCTTCTCCCCCGAGCGCGGTCCATCCTGCGTGAAATCGACATCACGGTTGCCGAGTTGAAGGACTTCTCCGCCCAGCCTCGCGGTCGCCTCACGGTTGGCGTGATGCAGTACCTGACGACCCTGGAGGTGCCCGACCTGCTGGCTGATTTCAGCTCAAGATTTCCAGCGGTTGATCTCGGTCTACGGGTGGGTAATACGGGCCAGCTGTTCGAGGAACTCGAGTTCGGCGAGATCGACGTGATGATCTGCCATACCGACGGGCTCGAGTCGAGGCCGGATCTGATCATCGAGCCGATGCGGGTCGAGGAGCTGGTCTTCGCCGTCTCTCCCGACCACCGCAGTGCCGGGTCGGCGACGATCTCGATCGAGGAGATCGCCGACACCGCCCAGATTACGTTTCGAGAGGGTGCCAGCAGTCGCGAGGCCATGATCTCCGCGTTTGACCGTAAAGGCCTCAAGCCACACATCGCGTTCGAGAGCGGCGACATGTCGACCGCGATGGACCTTGTCGCACGAGGTTTCGGGGTCGCGCTGGTGCCGCGTTCGGTCGCCGCGCGCGACAGCCGGGTCTCGACCCTGAGTGTCGCGCCCGAGCCGTTGGCACGTCATGTGGCGTTCGCCTGGCGTCGCGATCGGCACCGTTCGCGCGCGCTCGAGGCGTTCCGCGTCGTCACCCATGAAGCGATGGACATCCAGTAGGCCCTCGACGAAACGGGCCGACCGGGTCCCTTTGGTGGCGACCGGTATGCCCCATGCAGGGAATCTTGTTCCGCGCCGCTGGTCGATCCTCCCGGGGTCACATATACCCATGCCTCAATGCAGATCAAGGAAGGGGAGACGACAGCCGCCGACGATCGCCGGGTGCTCGCCGACAGTGTCACCCAGATCGCTACGGTCGGGCGGGACCGGATCGTGCTCTGCGGATCCCATGGCGGGCGCTACTCCGCCCACTGCGCACTCGCGGCCGGGGTCGCGGCGATCGTCTTCAACGACGCAGCCGTGGGACTCGACCAAGCGGGCATCGACGGCCTGAACGTCCTCGAGGAGCATGGCATCCCGGCCGCCACGGTCGACCGAAAGAGCGCGGTGATCGGTTCGGCCACCGAGACGGCGGCGGGACGGATCAGCTTCGTCAACCCGACGGCGAGAAGCCTGGGTGTCGAGCCGGGGATGTCGGCAGCCGAATTCGCGGAGGCCGTGGAGGCGGCGTCGGCCGGAGCGACACCTGAGCCCGCGCTCTCCGAGATGCAAGAGAGCCGACAGCTGATCCTCGACGGTCCGCTGCGTGTCTGGGCGCTCGACTCGGTCTCCCTCGCCACCCGGGAGCACGACGCGACCATCGTCGTGACCGGCTCCCACGCTCAGCTCCTCGGCGGACACCCGGAAAGTGCCCTGAACGCCGCCGCGCGACTGGCCGTCTTCAACGACGCGGGTGGTGTGGTCGCGCCGAGCAGGCTCGACGTCCTCGACGAACGGGAGACCGCTGCCGTCGCCGTCGCAGCCGCCAGCGCTCGGATCGGCGAGGCGTCGTCGACCTATCACGAAGGGGTCATCAGCGCGGCGAACTCGACCGCGATGGCCGACGGCGCATCGGTCGGCATGCGGGTAGTGGACTACATCGCGCAGGTCGTCGGTCGGGCCGCCGAGGCGGGAGTCTCATGAGGGGCGGCGAGGCGCTCGCGCGCATGCTCAAGGCGTACGGTGTCGGTCCGATCTTCGGGATGGGCGGTTTTCAACTGCTCCCGTTTTACCGTGCGGCGAAGGAACTCGGCCTGCAGCACCACCTCACCGATGACGAGCGCTCGGGACTGTTCGCGGCCGATGCCTACGCGCGGGTCTCGGGTCGGCCGGGGGTAGTGGACGCGACCCTCGGCCCAGGCGCGACGAATCTGGTCACCGCGCTCGTCGAGTCGCTCAACGCGGGAATCCCGATCATCGCGATCGTCGGCGACACGCATCGTGCCCACAGCTGGAAGAACATGACCCAGGAGACCCGCCAGCTCGAGATTCTCCAGCCGGCAGCAAAGCGCGTGATCCGTGTGGAGGATCCGAGCCGGATCCCCGAGCTCGTCCGGCATGCGTTCGCGGTGGCTACGTCCGGCCGCCCCGGTCCGGTGGTCCTGGCGATCCCGGAGGACATCTCGCACGGCGAAGTCGACTATCCGGGGGATGCGTTCTGGGCCGACCCCACCGCGCTCGCCGCGCCGTCTCGTCGCACCGCGCCGTCGGCCCCCGACATCGAGCGGGCTGCCGAGCTCCTCTCCCGCGCGAGACGGCCGCTGATCCTCGCCGGTGGCGGAGTGCACCTCTCCGGTGCCTACGAGCCGCTGATGACGCTCGTCGAGCGGCACGGGATCCCGGTGGCCCATACCCTCTCCGGAAAGGGCTCGATTCCCTGCGTCCACCCGCTCTCCGTGGGGCTGTTCGGACGCTACAGCCGGATCGCCAACGAGCTCCTAGAAGAGTCCGACGGACTGCTCGTGGTCGGGTGCAAGCTGGGTGAGATCGCGACCAAGCGCTATGTGCTTCCCGATCCCGGGACGCCGACCGTCCACCTCGACGTCGATCCCGATGAGATCGGACGCTGGTTCCGGACCGAGGTGTCGCTCTGGGGCGACGCCCGCTGCGGTCTCGAATCCCTGCTGACGGCCCTCGACGAGCCGCAAGGGCGGGCCGAGTACGGCGCGGAGGTCGCCCGCCGGCACGCCGAGTGGCGCCGCAAGACCCAACCGCGCTACGCGAGCACGGAGCAGCCGATCAACATGGCGCGCCTGATCGGCGAGCTCAACGCCGTCCTTCCAGAGGACGGCGTCCTGGTGGCCGACGGCGGCTTCGCCAGCCATTGGGCCGGACTCCTCTTCGACACCCGGCGTGCAGGAAGGCACTTCGTCACCGACCGCGGGTTCGCGTCGATCGGCTATGGCCTCCCGGGGGCGCTTGGTTCCCAGCTCGCGATGCCGGACAAGGGCGTGGTAGGGATCACCGGCGACGGAGGTCTGAACATGACGATCGGTGGGCTTGAGACGGCACGCAGGGTCGGCACCCCGTTTACCTTGATCGTCGTCAACAACGCGGCGTCCGGATACGTGAAAGCCCTCCAGCATGCCGTCTACGGACCCGACTTCTACCAGTCATCGGATCTCACCGACCTCGACTACGCGGCCCTGGCGCGCGACTTCGGTTGTGCCGGCATACGGGTCGAGAACCCTGCTGATCTACGCTCGGCGTTGACCGAGGCACTGGCCGAGCGCAGCGTACCGACGGTCGTCGACGTGGTGGTGACCAGGGACCCCGCGGCGATGCTGCCGGGCGTGGACAGCCGGACCCAGCCGATCAAAGCGGGCGACCGCCCGGCCTGAGGGGGAAGACTTGACCGACGACGAACTCCGCGACCTCTATCGCCAGATGGTGACGATCCGTGAGTTCGAGTCGCGGATCCTCAGACTACGGCTCGACGGTGAGATCGAGGGCGTCGTGCATCCGTACATCGGCGAGGAGGCGATCGCGGTCGGGGTCTGTGCGCACCTTCGGCGCGACGACGCGATGACCAGCACCCACCGGGGCCACGGTCACTGCATCGCGAAGGGCGCCGACCTCGGCAGGATGATGGCCGAGCTGTTCGGCCGTATCGACGGCTTTTGCGGTGGGAAGGGTGGCTCCATGCACATCGCCGATTTCGAGATCGGGATGCTGGGCGCCAACGGGATCGTCGCCGCGGGTCTGCCGATCGCCTGCGGATCTGCGCTCGCGGCCCAGCTACGGGACTCCGATCAGGTCACCGCCTGCATGTTCGGCGACGGGGTGGCCGGCGCCGGGCCTTTCCACGAGTGCCTCAACATCGCCGGCCTCCAGCGGTTGCCGATCGTCTTCGTCTGCGAGGACAACGGTTGGGCGGCCAACTCGGTCTCCGGCGAGATGCTCTCCGGCACACCTGCCTCGATCGCCGCCGGTCATCAGGTGCGGTCGACGGCCGTCGACGGCACCGACGTCCTCGACGTCGCAGCGGCGATGGAGGAGGCGGTCGCGGTGGCCCGGGGGGGCGAGGGTCCCACCCTGATCGTGGCCAGATGCTTTCGATACCAGGGTCACGCCTACCGCAACGTCGACCTGCCGCTGCCGGGGGGCGAGGAGGAGCGGCGTGCCTGGCTCGAAAGGGACCCGATTCCGAGGTTCGCGGAGGAGCTGGCCCGACGAGGGGTCGAGCTCGATCCAGAGGCGGTGTCGCGAGAGGTGGAGGAGGAATTGGGCGCGGCGGAGGACTTCGCCCGGAACAGCCCGGTTCCGGCCCTCGACTCGGCTCTGGCCGATCTCTTCGCGGAGGCACCGAGGTGAGCGAGAGGCTGAAATTCTTCGACGCTCTCGACGCGGCGATGGCCGCGGAGCTGAGGAACGATCCGGACACCTTCGTACTGGGGACCGCGCCGCCGGCCGCGATGGTCGAGGAGTTCGGTGGTTCGCGGGTCCGGGAAATGCCGATCGCCGAGTCGGCGATGACCGGGATGGCGGTCGGGGCCGCGGGAAGCGGTATGCATCCGATCGTCCTCTGGTCATGCGTGAACTTCGCCTTCAATGCCTTCGACCAGATCGTGAATCAGGCGGCCCGGATCAGATACATGTTCGGTGGACAGGCCGACTTCCCGATCCTCTTCCGGGCCCGTTATCTGAATGGCACGCGCTCTGCGGCCCAGCACTCGCAGACCGCCTACGCCCTTTTCGCACACGCCGGTGGCCTGAAGGTGGTCGTCCCCTCCGGGCCGGCCGAGGCGGCGGGCCTGTTGCGAGGATCCGTCCGCGATCCCAATCCCGTCATCCTGCTCGAGCCGGAGCGGCTGCGGCCACTCGACGATGACGTCGACCTGGACGCGGTGATCCCGCTCGGAAGCGCGCGGGTCGCCCGCCCAGGCGACGACGTGACGGTCGTATCGCTCGGCTACACGGTCATCGAGGCCTGTAGGGCCGCCGATGCACTCGAGGCAGAAGGGGTTTCCGCGGAGGTGGTGGACCTCCGGACCGTGGTCCCACTCGACCTCGCGACGATCAAGGCCTCGGTCGGGAAGACCGGGCGACTGATCGTGGTCGATGAGTCGCTGCCGACCTGCTCGGTGGCTTCCGAGGTGATCACCTCGGTGGTCGAGGACCCCGAGTGTCTGGCGTTGCTGAAGTCTGCGCCGCGACGTGTATGCACCGCCCCGGTACCTGTCCCCTTCAGCCCCCAGCTCGAGGATCGGGTCCTACCCGACTGGGGCGATGTTCGTGCGGCGGCCCTGGAGATGACGGGGATCTCGGTGGCGGATCGTGAAGGGGCCGGACGATGAAGGCCTACCGTCTGATCGAGTGGCAGCGACCTCCCGGTCTCTGCGACGTGGAGGTCCCCGAGCCGAGCGGCGGCGAGGTCCTGATCCGGATCGGTGGGGCCGGCGTCTGCCGCTCCGACCTACACATCATGGGCGAACCACCCGGGAGGCGCGCCTGGGTGCCGCCGTTCACGCTCGGTCACGAGAACGCAGGTTGGGTCGAGGCACTCGGGCCTGAGGCGCAGGGCTTCGCGGTCGGCGATCCGGTCGCCGTCTACGGTGCATGGGGGTGCGGTGTCTGTCGCCCCTGCAGGAGCGGTCGCGACAACTACTGCGAGCGCCGTGCCACCGCCGGCTACACCGGCGGTGGACTCGGCCGCGACGGCGGCATGGCCGAGTTCATGCTGGTCCCGGCGGTGGGCCTGCTCTTCCCGATCGACGGTCTCGACCCGGTCGAGGTGGCGCCGTTGACCGACGCGGCCCTGACGTCCTACCACGCGGTGAAACGGTCGCTCGAGGTTCTGGTCCCCGGCTCGACGGCCGTGGTGATCGGCGTCGGCGGCCTCGGCCACCTCGCGGTCCAGGTCGTGAAGGCGGTCTCGCCCGCTCGGGTGATCGCGGTCGACGTCGAACCCGCCAAGCTCGAGCTGGCGCGCCGGCTCGGCGCCGACCTCGTGATCGACCCGGAACTCGCCGCCGAGGCGATCATCGAGGAGACGTCGGGGACGGGGGCCGAGCTGGTGCTCGATTTCGTCGGCAGCGACGCGACCCTGGCGCTGGCCTCGGGCTCGGTGAGAGCGGAGGGTGCACTGACGATCGTCGGGGCGGGCGGCGGGCATCTCGATTGGGAGTTCGCGACGGTGGCCCCGGCTGCAAGGTTCTCCCGCACCCTCTGGGGCACCCGCGCCGACCTGGCGGAGGTCTTGACATTGGCTCGGGATGGCGCCATCGAGGCCCAGATCGAGCGTTTCCCGCTGGACCGGGCGGGAGAGGCCTACGACCGACTCCGGTCCGGATCGCTCCAGGGGCGAGCAGTCGTGGTGCCCTCGTGATCAGATCGAAAGGAGAGATCGTGTCCGTTTCAGAGCAGGTTGCGGGGTGGTACCGATGAGTGTCGAGGTGCCTGCGCTGCCACCCTTGAAAGCCCGGGTCGACCTCTCCGGCCAGGTCGCCCTCGTGACCGGCGCCGGTCGCGGGATCGGTCTCGGCATCGCGCGTGGGCTGGCCGCCGCCGGCGCCACCGTCGTCGCCGCGGACCTGCTGGCGGAGGTGGCTTCCGAATCGGCGGCCGAGCTGGCCGCGGAAGGACTGGCGGTGACGGCGGCACAGGTCGACGTCACCGACGAGGGCGGTGTCGGCGCCCTGATCGGCCGCCTCGTCGCCGACAACGGGCGCCTCGACATCCTCGTGAACAACGCCGCGATCACCGGCACGAAGACGATCGAGGACACCTCGGCCGACGAATGGCGGCAGACGTTGGAGGTCAACCTGACGGGCCCCTTCCTGTGCTCCAAGGCGGTGTTGCCGACGATGACGGCCGCAGGCTACGGGCGGATCGTCAACATCGGCTCGGTCGCGGCGAAGCGCATCTCCTACAACGCCGACGCGAGCTACACGGCCTCGAAGGCCGGCCTGCTCGCCTTCACGCGGCACCTCGCCTATGAGGCCGCCCCCGCCGGGATCGCCGTCAACGCCGTCTGCCCCGGCCCGACGCTGACGTCGAATCTGGCGGCGATCGCCACCGAGGAGACCCTGCGGGCGCGTGAGAAATCGGTCCCCAGGGGACGGTTGGCGCTCCCCGAGGACATCATGCGGACCGTCCTGTTCCTCGTCTCCGACCTGGCCGAGATGCTCTCCGGCCAGGCCATCGACGTCGACGGGGGTTCGCTGCTCGGCTGGTACGACACCGAGACCTACTTCGAGCGTCGGCGGGTGAGCTGAGGTGGCCGGCGACTGGGTCGATCTCTCGCAACCGTTGTTCAACGGCATGCCTCGTGCCGCCGCGCACGGTGAGCCACGTTTCTGGGTGGACGAGTTCCGGACCCCGATCCCGGGAGGCGAGAACGTCGCCCGCGTCACCCACCTCGACATGGCGGCGCATGTCGGAACCCACGTCGATGCGGCGATCCACTTCGTGCCCGGCGGGAAGACCATCGGTGAGTACGGGCTCGACGCGTTTCGTGGGCCCGGGGTCGTCCTCGACGTCCGCCGCCGCGGCGTTGTCGAGCTCACGCCGGCAGAGCTCGACAAGGCCCGGCCGAAGATCCGGCCGGGGGACGTCGTCCTGCTCTGGTTCGGCTACGCGGATCTCTACCGCTCGCCGGGCGACTACGCCGACCATCCCTACCTCACCGCAGCCGGTGCCGACTGGTTGCTGGAACGAGATATCCGGCTGCTCGGGGTCGACACCGTGACGCCGGATCTGCCGGGTCCGCATCGTCCGGACGGCTTCGACTTTCCCGTCCACAAGCGGTTGCTGGCGAAGGATGTACTGATCGTCGAGAACCTCGGGCCGGGCCTCGGCGAGGTGGCCGGAAAGCGAATCGAGTTCCTCGCCGCGCCCTTCGCGATCGACGGTGGCGACGCCTCGCCGATCGTGCCGCTCGCTCGTGAGGTGGCCGAATGAAGAACAAATCGAGAGCTGGGAGTTGCCGATGCTGACCGGAACGCTGCACTACCTGCGTGCCCCTTTCGTGGCAAACGTGAAACCGGGCCAGAACGTGCTCATCCTTTCCGACACGGCCCACGACGAGCGGGTCTGGCAGGCGGTGATGAGCGTCGTGGTCGAGCAGGGGGCGGAACCCACCTTGGCCCTGTTCGATCCGCGCCCGGCCGACTACTACGATCCGCCGCCGGCCGTCTGCGAGGCGATGCTCAGTTCCGACATCAACGTCCTGCTCGCCTCGACCGGGATGCTCCACAGCCGCGCCAACGCGAGGGCGATGGCCGCGGGCGTGCCGGCAATCTGCATGGACGGCGGGATGACGCTCGAGATGTTCCAGAGCGGGGCGGTGACCGAGGACGTCACCGAAATGGCCCGCTTCAAGCACCGCGTCGCCAAGAACGTGTTCGGCCCGGATGCGCGGGAGTGCCGCGTCACATCGCGGCAGGGTTCTGACCTCACCTATCGGGTGGACGACCGGATCTTCGTGCCGCCGATGCCCGGTCCCGACTTCGACCCCTACAAGATCGTCGATTTCGCTCGCGCCGAAGAACGCGAGGGCGGCAAGCTGCTCTTCTACCTCTTCCCCACGGGGGAGTTGAACGTCGCACCGATCGAGGGTTCCGCCAACGGCGTCCTCGTCGTCGAGCTGACCATGCATCACCTCGACCGTCTCTCGACGCCGATCGCACTACACGTGAAGGATGGCCGTGTCGTCGAGATCGAGGGCGACGCCGACGCCTTCTCCCTGCGTCGTTACCTCGCCGACTATGGCGACGAGAACGCCTACATGTTTCCGGCGGAGGCGTCGGTCGGGATCAACCGGCGGGCGATCGTGCGTGGCATCCAGCGTGAGGACAAGAACATCTGGGGTGCGATGCATTTCGGTCTCGGAACCAACGTCGACGTCGGCGGCTCGATCGACAGTCGAATCCACATGGATGGGGTCATCCTGGAACCCACCCTGTACATCGACGGGGAGGCGCGCATCCGGGACGGTCGCTTCCTCGTGCCGGTCGAGTTCGAGGACGAGGTCAGCGGCGATCCCGGCTATCCCGACCCGGCGGTCGTCTGAGTGCGCGCTGTCGAGATCGGAGCGGACCGCATCCTGCGGACGACCGAGCGGGAGCCCGGTCGTCCGGGCGAGGGCGAGATCAGAGTCGAGGTCGGCCACGCCGGGATCTGCGGCTCCGACCTGCACAATCTCCAGATGCCGGACTACGCTCCGGCGGGCACGGTCCTCGGCCACGAGTTCTCCGGCATCGTGGCGGAGCTGGGGACGGGCGTTGGCAGGCTCCGGCCGGGCGACCGGGTCGCGGTCCTGCCGTTCGACTTCTGCGGCGTCTGCGCGCGCTGCGTGAGTGGCAGCCCCCAGACGTGCGTCCAGATCAGGACGACGAAGATCGGCGGCGCGTTCAGGCAGGGCGCCTTCGCCGAGTCCGTGATCGTCCCCGCCGCCAGCGCGTATGTGCTCCCCGACTCCGTGGGCGACGCGGAAGGCGCCTTGGTCGAGCCGATCGCGGTCGGCATCCACGGTGTCGCGGCGGCGGAATCCTCGCCGGAGGAGCCGGTGGCCGTGGTCGGCGGCGGCCCGGTCGGTGTCATGGTCACCCTGGCCCTCCAGGCACGCGGATTCTCGAGGATCGTAGGCGTCGAGCCCAACCGATTTCGTCGTGACCGGCTCGCCGGCCTCGGGATCGCGGTGACTGCGCCGGACGACGGGCCGGAAGCCGCGAGGGAAGCCCTAGCAGGCGCCGTCCCCAACGTCGTCTTCGACTGCTCGGGCCACCCGACCGGACCTTCGACCGCGCTTGAACTGCTCGAGCCTCTCGGTCGGTTGGTCGTGCTCGGATCGACCGTCCGTCCGGCCCCGTTCGACTTCTACAGATTGGTCCGCGACGAGATCCGGGTGCGGGGGGCCGTCTGCTACACGCGGGAGGAGTTCAAGGAGGCCATCGAGCACCTCGCGGCGGGCCGGATCCCGAGCGGAGACCTGATCACCGACATCCGGGACCTGGACCGCGCGCAGGAGTCCTTCGAGGAGTTGATCGGGAACGGGACGACCCAGATGAAGATCCTGCTGACGCCATGACGTCGGAACCGACCCAGATCGCGCCGCGGACGGACGGCAGGACGGTGACGCTCCCGGCCGTGCGGGAGTTGCACTACGGGTCCGGAGCGCTCGAGCTCGCAGCGGCGCAGCTCTCGGCGATGGGCGAGGAGCGGGTCTTCGTCATCGCGTCGCGATTCTCGGCGGCGGCGGTCGACAGGTTGGCCGGCGCCCTCGGCGACGCCTACGCCGGCAGCTTCGACGAAGTCGTGATGCACGTACGGCGTGACTCGGTGGACGCGGGACTCGAGGCGGCCCGTCGTGCGGGAGCGACCGCGTTGATCTCGATCGGGGGCGGCACCGAGATCGACTGCACCAAGGCGATCGCCCTCTGCCTCGCCTGCGGCTTCGGATCGGCACACGAGCTGGCCGCCTACCGCGTCCGTGCGGGCGCGGGAGCCGGACAGGCCGTCGCCCCTGTGTCGATCGCGCCGCCTCGGCACCTTGCGGTGCCGACCACGCTCTCGGGGGCCGAGACGACGACCCTGTTCGGCGTCACCGACCCCGAGAGCTCGGAGAAGCACGTCTACTCCGACCCCAGCCTGGCGCCGTGGACCGTCGTCCTCGATCCCGGCGTGGCGGCCGGGACCCCGGATTGGCTCTGGGCGTCCTCGGGGATGCGCGCGGTCGACCATGCCGTGGAGAGCGTCCTCTCGCCGCGCGCCTGGCCGCTCCAGGACGCCGTCGCCCTCGAAGGCCTTCGCGTCCTGCGGCACAACCTGATCTATTCGGCCCTCAACCCCGACGAAGTCGCAGCGCGGAGGGCGTGCCAGCTGGGAGCCTGGATGGCCAGCTATGCGGTCGAGACCAGCGGCGTCGGCCTCTCGCACGCGATAGGACATCAACTCGCCCCGCAATTCGACCTCGCCCACGGCGTCACCTCGGCGATCATGCTGCCCCACGTCATGGGCTTCAACGCCGACGTGACCGCTCCGGCACTCGAGCGGATCGCAAGCGCTGGTTGGGGGGGCGGTGGTGCGCAGGCCGCGGTCGACGGCATCCGCGAGCTGGCCGGGAGCCTGCGGGCGGCGGGCATCGCGACGACCCTTTCCGAGGCGGGTGCCGACAGACCCGCCCTCGACGCCGTGGCCGACCGCGTGATCGCCGATCCGAGCATCGATACCAATCCCAAACCGGTCGTCCGTGCGGACGTCATGGCGCTGTTCGCGGCCGCCTGGGAGTGAGGAAGATCTTGCCCGAGCGCCGAGCCCGCCCCGGTCAGCTTCCCCATACGGGGCATCTTGGATCTGGAGTGGCGGCCTTCCGAGATCCCCTGTGCGAGTCTGAACCTGCGGCCTGTCTTTAGTCCGCGCTTGATGGAGGATGGAGTGAAGCCCAACCAGGGAAGGCGAGCACCGATGACACCGGCGGCGATCCGCATGCCCGCGAAGTTCCTTCGTGGTGCACGGACCGCGCCGGCACTGCGGGCCGTCGCGCCCTATGCGCTGGCCGTCATCGTGTTCCTCGTCGGCGGCCAGGTGATCAACGGGTTCACCGACCTCGTCAACGTCCGCTCGCTGCTCGTGATCGCCGCCCTGCTGGGGATCGTCAGCGCCGGTCAGTCGCTGACCATCCTCCTTGCCGGGATCGACCTCTCGATCCCGGCCCTGATGGCCTTCTCCAATGTGCTGTCCGTCGAGCTCTACGGCAAGGGGTGGAGCTTCGGAGTGGTCATCGCCGCCCTCCTCGTCGGGGCTGCGCTGATCGGCGCGACGAGTGGCTTCGTCTCCAAGAAGCTGAATGCCCACCCTCTGATCATCACGCTGGCGGTCTCTTCGATGGTCACCGGCGGGGTCCTGACCTACACGCAGGGCGGCGAGAGCACCCAGGCGCTCCCTGCCTGGATCTCCGAAGCCGTCTCGCCTGCGGGTCACACGGCAGGCGTTGCGATCCCGGCGGTGGTGGTCGTCTGGGCGGCGATCGCCGCGCTGGTCGTCTTCCTGCAGCGGGGCACCGTCTTCGGGCGCCACCTCTACGCGACGGGGGCCAACCCCAGCGCGGCCCCGTACGCACTGGTTCGGACGACCTGGATCTGGGTGGTCTGCTTTGCGCTGAGCGCCGTCTTCGCGGCGGTCGGCGGCATCCTGCTCGGCGGGTTGAGCGGCGGCGCCAGCGTGGACGCGGGCGCGCCATACCTGTTCCTCACCGTCGCCGCCGTGGTCGTCGGGGGGACGCCGCTGCTCGGCGGTCGCGGGGGCTATGGACCGACGATCGGTGGCGTGCTCCTGATCACCGTGTTGACGACCCTCCTGGTCGGGGTCGGGGTCGACCAGCAGGAGCAGCAGATGCTCCTCGGCGGGTTGATCGTCGCGGTGGTCGCGATCTACGGCCGTCAGGCCAGCGTGCGGACGCAGATCTGAGGACGTCGTGAGCCCCTCGGTGACGGAGACCGGAGTCGAGCCCGACCGCGGACCCGGCGGGGGAGACGAGACCCCGCGGCTGGCCGCAACCGGGATCTCCCGGAGGTTCGGCGAGACGCAGGCGCTCGCCTCCGCGTCGCTGGACCTCCGCGCGGGAGAGATCCACGCGCTTCTCGGCGAGAACGGCTCCGGGAAGAGCACCCTGGTCAAGGTCCTCGGTGGCGTCATCCCTCCCGACTCGGGCGAAATCACGATCGAAGGGTCACCGGTCTCCCTGAGGACGCCCGCCGGGGCGGCCCGGCGGGGAATATCGGTCGTCTACCAGGAGACCCTGGTCGTAGACGAGCTGTCGCTCTTGGACAACGTCCTGATGGGCCTCGATGGTGTCGTGCGGAGCCGCCGTCGCGACGATGGACTGATCGAGCGGGTGAGGAGCGTCCTTGGGAGCATCGGGCTCGGCGAGGTCCCGCTCGGCGCGCCGATGATGGCACTCGACCTCGGCCAGAGGCAGCTGGCGACCATCGCTCGTGCGATGGTCCGGGACAGCTGGCTGCTGATCCTCGACGAGGCGACGTCGGCCCTTGACATCTCGAAGCGCGACGCCGTGTTCAAGGTGCTCGATCGCCGCCGTGAGGAAGGCCAGACCATCCTGCTGATAACCCATCGGATGGACGAGATCGCGAGCGTTGCCGATCGAGTCACCGTGCTGCGCTCCGGGACCACGGTCAGCTCAGTCGACGCCCGCACGCCGGCCCGTGAGCTGGTCGCTCTGATGACCGGCGACGACATCTCCGAGTACGAGCCCAAGCGCAGTTCCGCCGGCGCGGCCCGCACGCCCCTGTTGCAGGTGAAGGGGTTGCAGCTCGCCGAGGAGGCGGCACCGATCGACTTCTCGATCGGGACCGGAGACCTGGTCGGGGTCGCCGGGCTGGAGGGTCACGGACAGGCGGACTTCCTCGAACATCTGAGCGGCTTCGCGTCGTCGCCGGCGGGCGTCGTCCAAGTGCTCGACGGGGGGAAGTGGCGGGACGTCGGCGGAGCCCGGTCGGCCGTGGACTCGGGGA
>MKSH01000247.1:65687-83682 GCA_001898095.1 Solirubrobacterales bacterium 70-9
CCGCTCCGTGGGTGAGAACCTGACCCTCTCGACGCTCAGCCGCAACTCCTTTGTGGGCGTCCTCCGGCCTCGCAGGCTGCGCGGACTGATCCGGACGTTGATCGCCGACCTGCAGATCCACGCCGGCAACCCGGTGCGCCCGGTGGCGCAGCTGAGTGGCGGGAACCAGCAGAAGGTGTTGCTCGCCAGGGCCTTGAGCCTCAACCCGAGAGTGCTGGTGTTGAACGATCCGCTTCGCGGCGTCGATCAGGGGGTCAAGCGCGAACTCTACGACCTCTTCACCCGGCTGGCGGGAGAGGGGATGGCGATCATCCTACTTTCGACGGAGCTCGAGGAGCTGATGATGGTCTGCCCCCGAGTCGCCGTCTTCCACGAACACTCACTGTTCGCGGTCCTCGAGGAGGATGAGCTGAAACAGGAAAATCTCGTCGCGGCGATGTTCGCCCAGCGGGCGAAGGAGGAGGCAGGATGACCGGTCGGAGCCGCGGCGCCTACGTGAGGATTCTCGACTGGTACGCGCTTCCCGCCGTCGCCGTCCTTGCGGTCTTGCTGATCGCCAACGTGATCGCGGAAGCCTCCTTTCTCACTCCCAGCAACTGGCCGGCGACCTTCGCGACGATGGCGCCCTTCCTCTTGGTCGCGATGGCGATAACTCCGCCGATCATCTCCGGTGGCGGGGGTGTCGACCTCTCGGTGGGGCCGCTGGCAGGATTCGTCGGGGCGGTGATCGTCGCCAAGCTCGTCCCGAACGGGCTCGGCGATGCGTGGATCCTGGTGCCGATCGTCGTCGGGATCGGGATGGGCATCGGTTTCGTCAACGGGATTCTCGCATCCTATGTGCGGCTGCCGCCGATCGTCGCCACCCTGGGCATGTACCTCATCCTGGCCGGATGGACCCTGAAGGTCCTTCCTACCGCCGGAGGAACGGCACCCAAGTGGCTGTCGGATCTCTCCGGCGGTGCCGGTCCGATTCCGGGTACCTTGGTGCTCGTCCTCGGTGCCGGCGCCGCCTGGACGCTCTTGAATCGGTCGGCGTTCGGGCGCAACCTTCTGGCGGTCGGCGGCGACGATCGAGCGGCCTTCACCGCGGGGATCGACGTAGCCAGGGTTCGGCTGATCGCATATGTCGCCGCCGGGGCGATCGCAGCCGTGGCCGGGATGGCGTTCGTCGCGAACCTGCAATCGGCGGATCCCAATGTCGGGCCCCCGTACACCTTGATCGCGCTGGCGGCCGCCCCGCTTGGCGGCGTGAGCCTCGCCGGCGGGCGAGGAGGTCTCTTCGGCGCCGCGCTCGGCGGGGCCACGCTGTTTCTGGTCTCGCATCTGCTGAACGCGTTGACGGTCTCGGCGTTCGTCACCCCGATCGCCTACGGCGGCATGTTGATCTTCGCCCTCGCGGCCAACAGCCTCGGCGATTGGAAACGGCGGGGGCGGGACATCGCGGCCGAGACGGCCCCCCCGGGGGCCGATGTCGCCGCGCTTGGAAGCTGACCGCCGAGCAGCCCGTCAGTGCGGCTCGATCAAGATCTTCGCGCCCTCGCCGCGTCGGAGTCGCGCCGAGATCTCCGGCCAATCCTCGATCGAGCAGATATCGCTGATCAGCGGCGCCAGTCGGACCCTTCCGGTCGCGACCAACCTCTGAGCCCGTTGCCACGAGATGATGTCGCAGGAAAAGCGCGGACGGACGGACAGCTCCTTGCGGAAGATGAGGTCGACCGGCGCCTCGACGGCACCGCCGAAGACCCCGAGCTGGACGTAGGCGCCGGCTTTCTTGACCGACTCGAGGCAGAGCGCGAGACCTGCGGCGGCCCCGGAGCACTCGACGACCACGTCGAAGTCCCGATCCGATCCGAGGTCGTCGACGAGCGTGGCACCGAGCCCGAGCTCCGAGCCGAGAGCCAGCCGCTGGGCGTCACGCTCGAGGCCCGCCAGCCTCACCTCCGCCCCCGAGGCGGCGGCGACCTGGCCGGCCAGAAGGCCGACCGGCCCGGGACCGACCACCAGCACCCGGTCTCCGGGTCCGACGGCGGTGGGGTCGCAGAGTGCGTGGCAGACGCAGGCCAGGGGCTCATGCAGCGCCGCGGCGCGGAGGTCCTGGTCGTCGGGGATACGAAAGATCCGGTCGACCGGCAGCCTGACGTGGCTGGCGAAAACGCCGTCGGCGCGCGAGCCGATCGGACGTCGGAGATCGCAAAGGTGCTCGCGTCCTGATCTGCAGAGGCGGCATCTGCCGCAGGTGGAATAGGTGCCCTGTGCGACGACCCTGGCTCCGAGCCACTCCGACGGCACCTCCGGCCCGAGGTCGACCACGGTGCCGGAGGCCTCGTGGCCGAGGATGACCGGCGGGTCGCAGGGGATCGTGCCGTCCTCGAGGTGGAGGTCGGTCCCACAAACACCCGCCGCGGCGACCTCGACCAGCACTTCACCGGGCCCGGGCCGGGGCGTCTCGTGCTCGACCACCTCGACGTGGCCGGGTCCGGCGGCGACCTTCGTCAAGGCGATCATCGGGCAGCCGTTCCGCGCGGGCTCAACGAACTCTGGTACCGGTCGAGCATGCCCTCCTCGGCTGCCTTGATCTGCAGGGCGACGGTCAGGGAGAAATGGCGCACGAAGGCGAGATTACCGCCGAAGAACCAGATGCCCGGATGCCCCGAGGACCTCCATACGGAGTTCATCTCACCCTCCTCTTCGACTCCCCAGACGGGTTTGCATCGGCCTGCGATCTCGTCACCGACGATGGCCTGCGCCGCGTCGGCCATGCTGCCGTATCCGGTGGCGAAGATCACGGTGTCGGCGCGCTGCTCGGTGCCGTCGGAGTAGGCGATGCCTTCCTGCGTGAAGCGATCCACTCCGACGCCGGACCTGACGGCGATCCTGCCTTCGGCGATCACGGTCGAGGCGCCCACGTCGATGTAGTAGCCGCCACCGCGGGTGAGATACAGCTCGAGCAGGCTGTGGTCCTCGTCGAGCGCGAATCCCGCCCGGCGCAGACCCTCCCGGAGCTCGGCATCGCGGGCCCGGATCTGCGGGGTGACGTGTCGATTCAGGTAATCGAAGAGCACCGGCAAGGGCATCGAGTTAGCGAGGTGGTCGGCGTCCTCTGTGCCGGGCCCGTCCTCGTCGTAGAGGCCCTTCTGCGCGATCTCAAATGCGCTCTGGCTCGAATGGACATAGGTCCGCGAGCGTTGGACCATCGTCACGCTGACTCCCGCCTCGGCCAGGTCGTGACAGATGTCGTGACTGCTGTTGCCGGCGCCCACGACGATCACGTCCTTGCCGGCCAGCCCCTCCGGCCCGGTGTAGCTGCTGCTGTGGAGGACCTCGCCCGAGAAGCCCTCGAGCCCGGGGACCTCCGGCATCTTCGGTAGTCCGCTGTGGCCCGTCGCGAACACGAGGTGTCGAGGGTGAACCACCCGCTCGCCCCCGTCCCCACCCTCGACGACGACCCTCCAGGTGCCGCTCTTCTCGTCGTAGGAGCAGGTCCCGACGCCGGAGTCGGTCCAGACGTTCAGCTCCATGATGTCTGCGTATGCCTCGAACCAATCGGCCAGCTTGTCCTTGGCGATGAACCGTGGCCAGGTGTCGGGAAACTGAAGGTAGGGAAGGTGGTTCGCCCAGATTGGGTCGTGGAGTACGAGCGAGTGGTAGCGATCCCGCCAGGTGTCCCCGATCCGCGGCCGTCTCTCGAGGACGAGGGTCGGCACCCCGAGTTGGCCCAGTCGGGCCGCGATCGCCAGTCCGCTCTGCCCCGCGCCGATCACCAGGACCGCAGGGTCTCCGTCGACGAACGCGGATTCCCTCCGCCGCCGGTCCAGCCAGTTCGACCTGCTTCGGGTCGGCCCGTGGGTCACCCCGGCGGGACGACGCCTCCCGCGGGGTTCGGGGTGGTCCTTCAACTCGCGCAGGTCGAGCAGAAGCGTCCAGGCGACCGGTGTGGCAGCCGGCTCGATCAGCCGGACCAATCCACGGCCTCGACCCACCGCCGTCTCGAAGGTGAATGACGCCTGGACCCACCGCCCCACCGATCCGGCATCGATCGTGCTCGGCCCGATCCGCTCGTCTAGCGCGAGGTCGGTCAGACCGGCGGCCTCCAGGCGGTCCGCCAGGACACGGCGGATCTCGGTGGTCCCGCGGAACGTGCGCAGATCCCAGGTCAGCGCCAGGCGATCCCGGAGCCAGCCGTCCGGCGCGAACAGCGATGCCACCTCCGCCGGATCGGCCAGATCCAGGGCCCGGTTCATGCGGTCGAGCCAGGAGGTCGCCACCTCGAACGGGTTCGTGCCCGTCGGTTGCACGCCGGGGTCGGCGATCCGGTCCGTCACGGCGGTGGTTTTTTCCCGCTCAGCAGGAGGCGCCCTGGCGCGGGAGGCTCAGACCGAGCTCCCTCCCGCGGTGAGCCGCCTCGGTGCGATTGCGGACGTTGAGCTTCCGGAAGATCTTCCCGGCGTGGCGCTTGACCGTCTCCGCGGAGACCTGCAGGGACACCGCGATCTCCCGGTTCGTGGCGCCCGCGGACATCAGGCTGAGGACCTCTTTCTCGCGATTGGAGAGTCGGTTGGCGCCCGGCGGTGGCGAGATCGCGAACAGCCTCTTCCCGGAGGAGACGGCATGGACGGCGTTGGCGAGGTCGTTCGCCGAGAGTGTCTTCTTCACGACCCCCGTCGCCCCGATGTAGTTGGCCGCCTTGGCGCTGATCGCGGTGGTGCCGGAGAGCAGGAGGACGGCGATATCGGGTGAGACGGAGCGGAGTGAGGCGACGATGTCCATCACCCGCTCGTGGCCGATGTCGAGGTCGAGGACCGCCACGTTGGGCGAGTACCGCGCCAGTAGATCGAGCGCCTCGACCTGGTCCCGGGCGGCGAGGCAGCGGGACACCCACTTCTGGCGGGCCAGCAACAGTCGCCACCCGTAGTGGACGAGCTGCTCGTCGTGGATGACGATCACGCCGACACCGCTGCGACCGTGCTCGACGGCGATCTGCTCGAGGGACTCCACCGAAGTGCGCATCAATCTCTCCTCCTTCGACCGCGCGGCGACCTGCCGCGGGCTCACTCTCTCCAGGGGAGTAACGGTGGCATCTCGGAACCTAAGCAACAACAGCGAGATCGGTCAGATCTCGATAAGTTCTGCTTATCTTACGAGTGCGACGTCCAGCCGGCGGGGGCCATGAACGCCCTCGACGCGCTCAAGTTCGATGTCCGAGGTGGCCGACGGCCCGGAAACGAAGGTCAACGGTCGCCCCTCGTCGGCAGCGTCCCGGAGGGCGGCGATCGCATCGGGTACGTCGGCGAGGACCTGCTCGGCCCGCACCACGCAGATGTGGTGGTCGGGGATGAGGGAGATCGCCCGGCGGCCGCTCTCCGGGCCGCCGTCGAGCACGATCGTGCCCGTGGTGGCGATGGCACACGCACAGCCCGTGACCACGACGTCGGCGGCGTCGAGCTCAGGATCGGAGAGCGGCGGCTCGTCGCCGGGCAGGCCCAGGGCCGCCGCGATCGCAGGAGCGGCGACGAAGACGGCGTCGTCTGCGGCCAGTCGTCGGACGAGGGACCCGAGCTCGCCCTCGGTGCAGGTGTGGACCGACGCGCGGTATTCCTCGACTCGGTCAGCGAACCGGACGACACTGCCCCTGGCGTCGGCCTCTCCCGCCCGCCGGTAGTGACGTGGCACCTCGGGCGTCGCCGGGTCCGGGCCCAATGCGGCGCGAACCCGTTCGAGGACGATGTCGCGCGCGCTCATCGGGCGAGCCACCATTCCCGGAAGTTCTGTGCCGGAATATGCGGCTGCTCGCGCGAGGTCGTCCAGGCGCGAAGCGGGCCGGGGACGGTCGCGGCGCCCCTGCCGAGCGGGCCGCGGCCCAGACGGAGGAGGCGCTGCGCCCTCTCGTAGCGTCGCCGGTCCGCGAAGACGCGCCCGATCAGTCTCATCGCCGCGGATTCGGGGTCGGTGCGCGCCCTCTCCCGTGCCACGCGACCGCGCAGATGGATGAGGACGCTCGGGATGTCGATCTTGACCGGGCAGACGTCGTAGCAGGCCCCGCACAGCGATGAGGCCCAGGGCAAGGTCGGCGCCGCGCGGAGGCCGCGCAACTGAGGGGTCAGGATCGCGCCGATCGGGCCCGGGTAGACCGAGTCGTAGGCGTGGCCGCCGGTCCTCGTGTAGACGGGGCAGACGTTGAGGCAGGCCGAGCAGCGGATGCAACGCAGGGCCTGCCGTCCGACCTCGTCGGCCAGGGTGTCGGTCCGACCGTTGTCGAGCAGGATCAGGTGAAACTCCCGCGGCCCGTCCTTCTCGCGGACGCCGGTCCACAGCGACGTGTATGGATTCATCCGCTCCGCGGTCGAGGAGCGCGGCAGCAGTTGCAGCATGACCTCCAGGTCCCGCCAGTCCGGGAGGACCTTCTCGATCCCCATCACCGTCACCAGGACGTCGGGCAGCGTCACGCACATCCGTCCGTTGCCCTCCGACTCGACGACGACGACCGTGCCCGTCTCGGCGACCCCGAAGTTCGCCCCGCTGACCGCCATCCGCGCCCGTAGGAAGCGTGCCCGCAGATGGCGCCGGGCTGCGGCCGCGAGGTCCGCCGGCTCGCTCGTGAGCGATTCGCCGGAGGCGATCGTGCGGGCGAAGAGTCGCCGGATCTCCTCTCTGTTCCGATGGATCGCGGGAACGAGGATGTGGGAGGGGGTATCACCGGCGAGCTGGACGATCAGCTCGGCAAGATCGGTCTCGATCGCCTCGACACCCGCGGCGCCGAGGGCGTCGTTGAGCCCGATCTCGTCGGTCGCCATCGACTTGACCTTGAGCACCTCGTCGACCTGATGATCGCGGGCGATCCGGGTGACGTGCGCGCAAGCCTCCGCCGCGTCCCGCGCCCAGTGGACGATGCCGCCGGCCGCCACGACCGCCGCCTCCAATCGCTCCAGCTGCCGTGGCAGGTCGGCCAGCGCCCGCGTCTTGATCGCCGCCCCAGCCTCGCGGAGCCGCTCCCAATCGTCCAGCTCGGCGACGGCCCTCTCTCGCTTGGCCTGGATGGCGGAGGTCGCCACGCCGAGATTGCGTCGTAGTTGCGGGTTCTGCAACTCCACTCGTGCCTGCTCCGGGAAGCCCTTCATCGGGACGCGAGGACCTCCGCGAGATGCATTGTTCGGACCCCGGCCCGTTGACGAGCGAGCGCGCCGCCGATCTGCATAAGGCAGGAGTTGTCGGCGGCGACGACGACCTCTGCGCCGGTTTCGCGCACATGCTGGATCTTGTCGGAGAGCATCGCCGTCGAAGTGTCGGCGTTCTTGACCGCGAAGGTTCCTCCGAAGCCGCAGCATTCCTCGGCCTGTGGCAACTCGACCAGGTCGATGTCCCGCACCGCCTGCAGCAGGCGCACGGGACGGTCGCCGACCCGCAAAAGGCGCAGGGAGTGGCAGGTCGGATGGAAGGTCACCCGGTGCGGGAAGACCGCGCCGACGTCGACCGTCCCGAGTACGTCGACCAGGAACTCGGAGAGCTCGAAGGTGCGACCACCGAGATCGGCGACTTCGCGGCGCAGGCCTGGGTCGGCGACACCCTCCGCCAGACGCGGGTAGTGCTCCCGCACCATCGCCGCACAGGATCCCGACGGGGTGACGATCCGTTCGGCGTCGGCGAAGACCCGGACGAAGCGGCGCATCAGCGTGGTCGCCTCGACGGCGTAGCCGTTGTTCCCGTGCATCTGCCCGCAACAGGTCTGCTCGAGCGGGAACTCGACCCGGTGGCCGAGCCGCTCGAGCAACTGGACCACCGCTTTTCCCGTCGCCGGGAAGAGCGTGTCGTTGAAGCAGGTTATGAAGAGGGCGACTTCCAGAGAGCCGGTTGTAATGGCCGGGCCGTCGGAGAGCAAGCGCGGGTGACCTGAATGGGTAAGTCGCATCGCGAAACTGATGCGCGGCCCGGCGGGTTCTCCTAGATTTGCCGCGATGGGAAATGCCGAGGCGCTTTCGCCCCCAACCTGGTTGATCACTGGAACCTCGAGCGGTCTCGGTCGACTGCTCACCGAGCGGCTGTTGGAGCGCGGTGATCGCGTCGCGGCGACGCTGCGGACGCCGGCGCGGCTCGACGATCTCGCCGAGATGTACGGGGAGAGGCTCTGGCGGGCAAGGCTCGATGTCCGGGACCCGCTCGATGTCCGGAGCGTCGTCGGGCAGGCGTTCGAGGACCTCGACCGCATCGACGTGGCCGTCTCCAACGCCGGCATCGGCGTCTACGGCGCGGCCGAGGAGCTCTCCGACGACCAGATCGACCAGGTGATCTCCACCAACCTCACCGGCTCGATCCACTTCGCCCGCGCCGTCGTGCCCCATCTGCGCGCACAGGGAGGCGGTCGCCTCCTTCAACTGTCGAGCATGGGCGGGGCCGTGGCATTCCCGGGCTTCTCCCTGTATCACGCGTCCAAGTGGGGCATCGAGGGGTTCATCGAGGCCTTGGCGCAGGAGATCCGGCCCTTCGGGATCGAGGTGACGCTGGTCGAGCCGGGAGTCGTGGAGACGCCCTTCTACGCATCGGCCCCGAGTACGCCTGTGATCGATGCCTACGCCGACAACCCCGAGATCGTCCGCGGTGACATCCCGCCCGAGGAAATGCCGGGCGATGCCGAGAAGGTGGTGCGGGCGATGATCGAGCTCGGCGAGGAAGAGGACCCGCCCGCGCGGTTGTTGCTGGGCGTGGACGCCTACACGCACGTCACCGCCGCCTGGCGCGAGCGCCTGCGGGCCGCGGAGGTGACGAGCGACCGCTCCCTCGGGGCCGTGCGAGACGACTGGGTGGCCCCGGACCGTGCGTGACGGAACCCCCGGCGGCGATCCAGCGATCCGGTCCTATCACCGCGACCAGGAGGACCGACCGTGAGACCGATCATCGGCGTCGACATCGGAGGGACGTTCACGGATTGCATCGTCGTCACCCCGGACGGGGCGGTGACGATCGGCAAGGCGCTCTCGACCGGGCCGGAATTCGACGACGGCTTCATCAACGCGGTCGCCGCGGCGGCGGCACGACTCGGCCTCGACCTCGAGGAGCTGGTCTCGTCGGCCGAGGGGATCTACCACGGCTGCACCGTCGGGACCAATGCGATGGTCGAGGGTCGGACCGCAAAGGTCGCCCTCCTGACCACCCGGGGCCACCGGGACGTCCTCGCCTCGATGCAGGCGGGCCGGCGTCTGCGATCGCAGCCGCCGGAGTACATCGCGTACGTCTCGGTGCAGACCAAGCCCGATCCGCTGGTGCCACGGTCGCTGATCTTCGAGGTCGACGAGCGGGTCGGGCTCGACGGTGAGGTGATCGTTCAGCTGAACGAGGAGCGCGCCATCCAGGGCATCCGCGAGCTGCGGGACAAAGGCGCCGAGGCATTCTCGGTCTCGCTCCTCTGGTCGGTCGCCAACGACGCCCACGAGCGCCGGATCGCCGAGCTGATCGAGCAGGAGGCTCCCGGTCTGTTCGTCTCGCGCGCGTCGGCCGTCGTCAACAGGATCGGCGAGTATGAGCGGACCGTCGCCACGGTCGTCAACTCGCTGATCGGACCGGCTATGGATTCCTACCTCGAGCGGGTGCAGGAGAGGTTGCGCGGACTGGGCTACGAGCGAACCCTCCAGATCATGACCTGCTCGGGCGGCGTCATCGCCGCCAACGAGGCCCGCCGCCTTCCGATGCTGACGATCGGTTCCGGCCCGGTCGGCGGCCTGATCGGCTCGGGCACGCTCGGCGGGCTGGAGGGCGGGCGCGGCGGGGCGACCAACGGCCGTCGGCCCTCGATGGACATCGTCACCGCCGACATGGGCGGCACGACGCTCGACGTCGGCGTGATTCGCGATGCCCAGCCGCTCTCGCGGCCGACCAGCTGGCACGGTCAGTACGAGTACTTCGTGCCGACCCTGGACGTCCGCTCGATCGGATCGGGGGGTGGCAGCATCATCCGCTACGACGAGGAGCTGGGGACCCTCCGGGTCGGCCCGCTCAGCGCGGGCTCCCGCCCAGGCCCGGTTTGCTACGGCCGGGGCGGGGAACAGCCGACGGTCACCGATGCCAATCTGGTCCTCGGCTACATCAACGCCGAGAACTTCCTCGGTGGTGAGATGAAGCTCGACGCGGACGCAGCGCGCCGGGCACTCGGGGCGGCCGGCGAGCCACTCGGCTTCTCCGCGGACGAGACCGCGATGGCCGCGATCCGCATCGTCGAGAACCAGATGGCGGACGCGATCCGGGTCGCCAGCGTGCAGCAGGGATACGACCCCCGGCGAATGTCGATGTTCGCCTACGGCGGCGCCGGGCCGCTCCACGGCGCGGCCCTCGCCCGCGAGCTCGGCATCAAGCGGGTCGTCGTACCGCTCAGCGACCTCGCCGCCGGCTGGTCGGCGTTCGGGGTCGCGAGCTCCGACGTGCTGGTGGTCGAGGAAGACGCGCTGAGCCTCCTTTCGCCCTTCGACGCGGGCCTCCTGGCCGGCCGTTTCGAGAAGCTCGAGGGCGAGGTCCTCGCCAGGATGGAGGCACAGGACATCGCCGTCGACGATGTCGTTCTGGCCCGCTACGTCGACATGCGTTACCGACGTCAGGTCAACGAGGTCGAGGTCGAGGTTCCCGACGGCCCGCTGGATGCCGGGGGGGTCGAGAGGTTGACGGAGGCGTTCGAGCGCGAGTACAGCCGCCTCTTCGGGGAGGGAACCGGCTACGCCGCTGCGGGGTTCGCCGTCACGGGCCTGCGCATCCGCGGCACGGCCAGGCTCGGCGAGTTCGATCTCGCCGAACGCGCCGTTCCCGCCGCGGCCGCGGAAGCCCGGCGTGGCGAGCGCGAGATCCTCTTCCCCGAGGGAAGCGGAGCGCGCGAGACGGTGGCGATCTACGACGGACGCGCGATGTCGCCCGGGGCCGGCGTCCGCGGTCCCGCGATCGTCGAGTTCCCCGACACCTCCGTGATCGTCCACGACGGCGCGACCGCGGGGATCGACACCTTCGGCAGCGTCGTCGTCGAGCTTTGACCGAGGAAAGGGAGAGATGACCGTTACCGAATCCATCGCCGGCACCGGATCGCAGACGGCCGGCCCCGTCTGGGACGGGATCACGAACAGCTACCGACCCCCCGAGGACTGGCGCGCCGACGTCGATCCGGAGCTGCGCTTCCACACGGAGACCGACAAGGACCTCGACCCGATCACCTTCGAGGTGATCCGCAACAGGCTCTGGTCGATCAACATCGCGCACGGTGAGCAGGTGACGCGGGTCTCGGGATCGCCGGTCTTCGCCTCGCTCGACTTCAACATGGCGATCCTCGCCGAGGACGGCGAGATCGTCACCAACGCGCCCTACATCCAATGGATGGCGGCCGGTGGGCCGTTCGGCGTACGCTACGTGTTGCAACATCTCAGCCGCGAGAGTGGTGTCCATCCTGGCGATGTCTTCGTCGTCAACGATCCCTGGATCGCGGCCATCCACGAGATGGACGTCCTCTTCCTGCGGCCGGTCTTCGTCGATGACGAGCTCTTCTGTTGGACGGCGAACGCCGGCCACCAATATGACCTCGGTGGGGTGCAGCCCGGCGGCTGGCCGCAGAATGCGATCGACGTCTTCCACGACCCGACCATCTTCACGCCCTTCAAGATCGTCTCGGGCGGCAGGTTGAACTCCGAGCTGGAACGTTTGTACGTCCGTAATTCCCGTGAGCCTGGCATGCTCGCGCTCGATCTACGCGCCCAGATCAGCGGTGTCACCTTCTCCGGCGAGCGTATCTCGGAGCTGGTCGAGAGGTTCGGCGCGGCCGCCGTGAAGGGGACCATGCGCCGGATCGTCGACAACGCGCAGGAATCGATGCGCCGGAAGCTCCTGTCGCTTCCCGATGGCACGTGGAGCGAGGTCAAGTACTTCGACCACAAACTCCCGGGCGACCGGAACACCTACCGCATGCAGCTCAACATCACCAAGCGCGGCGATCGCCTCCGCATCGACAACCACGGCACCGAACCGCAGCCCGATGAAGGGCCGCTCGGGATCACGGCCCTGGCGATGAGCGGCTCTGCGGTCGGGATGCTCGCGGTCAACGTCGTCTACGAGCAGCTCTTCAGCATCGGCGGCGCCGAGCGACAGATCGACTGGGACATCGAGCCCGGCCTCGCCACCTCAATCCAGCACCCTGCCGCGGTCGGTGCCGGAGTGCTGAACACGATCGCCCATGCCGGGGCGATGCAGAGCTGCCTCGCCAAGATGCTCGCCTGCGACCCCGAGTTGGCCCAGGACTCGATGGCCCCCTCGGCCGAGTACGCCGCCGTCGTGGTGGCCGGCCGCGCGGCGAGTGGCGAGCAGTACGGCCAGGCGATCCTCGACCACTTTGCGATGGGATCTGGCGCGCGCTCGTTCAAGGACGGGATCGGGACCTCCGGTCCACCGTGGAGCCCGCTGACCTTCCTGCTCAACGTCGAGGCCGTCGAGCAGTGGTACCCGCTGATCTACCTCTACCGACGTGAGCTGCCCGACAGCGGGGGTGCCGGCCGCTGGCGCGGCGGCACCGGTTTCGCCTACGCCTGGGCGCCCTACCGGGCAGCCTCGATGGAGGTGATGACGTTCAGCGCCGGTATGACGCTGAGCGGCTACTCGGCCGCCGGGGTAGGGGGCGGGTATCCGTCACCCGCGGCGCGGGTCGTGGTGGTGCAGGGGAGCGACCTGGAGGAGTGGATCTCCAGGCGGGAGCTTCCCGTCGGACTCGACGACATCGGTGGCGAGAGGATCTATCTGGCGGGCAAGAACAACGGCGTGGCGGTCGGTATCGACGGCGTCGTCGAGGCCGTCGTCGGCGGCGGCGGCGGTTACGGCGACCCGCTCCTCCGGGAGCCCGACCGGGTGGTCGCGGACGTAGCGGCAGGCGCGGTGAGTGTGGCCGCGGCGGCCGACGCCTACGGTGTCGTCGTCGACCACCTCGGAAAGCTCGACGTGGGCGCGACCGAGCGCCGGCGGGAGGTACTGCGCTCCGAGCGCGGCAATTGGGCTGCGGTGGGCGGCGGAGAAGGTCCGGCCTCCTCGACGGCGGCGACGGGCGGGGCTCCCGGCGCCGTCCACCCGGCGATCGTCGCGCGCGACGAGTCCGGCCGACGGGTCCTCGCATGCCGCGCCTGCGACCGGGTTCTGTGCGACTACGCCGATAATTACAAGCGACACGTCCTACGCGGGACGGCGCCGGTATCGGCCCTCCCTGGCGGCCCGGGCGTCGAGCCGTCCCGATTCCTCGATCCAGAGGTGGAGTTTCGTCGCTATTGCTGTCCGGGATGCGGGACCCTGCTCTCCAGCGAGGTCGTCCGGGGCGACGAGGGGACGGTCGCCGACATGATCTTGCTGCCCGACTCGGCACCTTGAGCGCCGAGCGGGTCGTCACGCTGGCGGCCCAGCCGCCGATCTTCGCCGAGCGTGTCCGGGCCACCGTCCTCGCCTGGCGGTCCGGGTCTGCCTGGTTTGCCGACACCCCGCTGGCTCCCGGGCCGCACTCCCATCCCGGCGCAACCGAGCTGTTCGTGGTGCTCGAGGGCGCATTCGAGATGACCGTCGGCCACGAGCGGCTGACGATGAGCCAGGGCGACGTGTTCCTGATCCCGCCTGACGCCGTCCACGAGCCCCTCGGCAACGCGGGTACCGACCTGTCCCTCGTCTCGATCGTCAGCCCCAATCGCAAGGGGTCGCGCTTCAAGACGAGCGATTTTCCTGATTGGGGCTACGACCTCGCCCCGGGGCGGGGCTCCGCCATCGTCCGGGAGATCCCGTCGAACCACCAACTCGACAGCGAGCTCGTCATCCTCGCCGCCGACGAGCGCAGCGACTGGGAAGGCAGAGCAGACGTCGACCGAGTCCTCCTGGTCCTCTCCGGAGAGGTCGAGCTACGGATGCCGCCCTTGAGCGGTCGCCTGGGGGCGGGATCGATGACGTTCGTACCCGCCAAGGCGGGCCATACGGTCACCGGCGTGGGTGCCGATCCGGCCGTGGTCCTGGCCACCTGGGCGACGGGCCTGGAGGCGCCGGCATCCGATACCTGACCCGAACGGGTCAACGGACGCCGACCGGCTTGGCCGACGGTGCGACCGCCCCTACGATCGGTCCAGGATGACCAGTGAATGGCCGTCGGAGGGGAGCTGAGAAGGGGCATGGCGAATATCCATCACACGGGCTTCACGGTGAGTGACCTCGATCGAGCAGTCGAGTTCTATCGAGGCGGCTTCGGTTGCGAGGAGCTTCTGCGCGGCGAACTGGCGGGCCCGGAAGTCGAAAAGGCGGTCGCCGTGCCCGGGGCGGTGCTGCGCACCGCGCTGCTGAAGGCCGGCAACGTGATGATCGAGTTGTTGGAATATCAAGCTCCGGACGGGCAACCGTTCTCGCTTCGAAACAACGACACCGGTGCAGCACACCTGTGCTTCACGGTCGAGGACATCGACGAGGTGTTCGCCCGACTCGTCGCGGGCGGCGCGGAGCCGCTCTGGAGGCCGAGTGAGCGTGCCCCCGACGGGCAGGCCGTGGGGACGAGGTTCGCCTACCTGCGCGATCCGGACGGGATCACCGTGGAGATCCTCGAACCGGGGCCGCGTTTCGGCATGGCCGAGCTGGTGGCCGAGGCCGGGCATGCCGGCTAGGTTCGAAGGTCGGACGGCGATCGTCACCGGGGCGGCGGCGGGCATCGGCCGTGCCACCTGTTCGGCCCTGGTCGCCGAGGGCGCCCGCGTCCTCGGCGTCGACGTGCGCGCCGATGTCAGCGATCTGGCGGCGGAGCTCGATGACGGACGGGCAGCCGTCGTTCCGTTCGAGGCCGATGTCTCGAAGGAGGAGGGCGTGGAAGCCTACGTCGCGGCGGCGACGCAGGAGCTGGGCGGCGTCGATCTGTTCTTCAACAACGCCGGGATCCTCGGGCCCTCCCGGCCTTGGATCGACACCTCGGTGGAGGACTTCGACGCGGTGATGGGCATCAACGTCCGCGGCGCCTGGCTCGGATTGCGGTCCGTGATGGCCGCGATGGCGGAGGGCGGGGGCGGGGCGATCGTCAACGCCTGCTCCATGGGCAGTCTGGTGGGATTCGCGAACGCCAGCCCATATATCGCCAGCAAGCACGCGCTTCTCGGCCTCACGCGGGTCGCCGCTATCGAGGGCGCCGCTCACCAGATTCGGGTCAACGCTGTCTGCCCCGGGCTGATCGACACCGCGATGGGGGAGCAGGTCGCGTCGGATTTCGGCCCTGGGTGGGACGACTTCGTCGCGGGCTCGACTCCGATGAAACGGACCGGCACCCCGGCGGAGGTGGCGGAGGCCGTCTGCTTTCTCCTCTCCCCGGAGGCCGGGTACGTCACCGGCAGCATCCTCTCGGTGGACGGCGGAATCGTCGCGGCGGGGTAGCGCGCGCGGGCCGGTCCGCGCCGGCGTGACCCATATGGCGCATTCAGACCCGAGATCTGGGCGAGCGAGACGACCGGTCCGCTTTTATGGGTCCGGGTGCTATGGAGACCGATTCCTCGCCTGCCGAGCGCGGCCGGGCGGGGTGGCTCCAGGGTCGCTACAGAGACGAAATTGGACAGCTCGGCAGACCGGCAACCCTCCCCGAGCGCATCGTCCACCAAGAATGGAGAGACAAAGATGAAGTGGTCTTGGTTTGCGGAGTATCGTCGCGCTTCGGTGGTGGTCGTGCTCAGTCTCGGCCTCTGCGCGCTAGCTCTCAGTGCCTGTGGAAGCTCGAGTTCGTCGACCTCGTCGGGCTCTTCTGCGTCCACCGAAGAATCCACCCCTTCGAGTTCGACTACCGCGTCATCCGAAGGCGGTACGCCGGGGGAAATCGCCGCACCTCCAGGTGACGCGGCGGCCCTGAAGTATGTCCCGAAGTCGCTGCAGGGCAACTACTTCGGGGTTTCGACCTTCGCGAAAGTGGGCCCGAATCCCTACGCGAACTGGAACCCCCCGAAAGCGCCCTGGAAGTTCTGCCTGAGCGCCGGGTACCTGAAGAACACGTTTCGCCAGGAAGAGCTCGCCTCGGAGAAGGAAAACGTCGAAAAACTCGAACAGGAAGGGCTCGCCACCGGCGGCCTCACGGTGCTCGACTCCAACGGCGACCTGAACCTGCAGACGTCGCAGATCAATCAGCTGGTCTCGCAGGGCTGCAACGTGATCATGGCGTTGCCGGTGGCGCCGACGGGGTACTGCAGCGCGGTCGAAAACGCGTTCAACCACGGCATCCTCTTCTTCACGGTCAACGCACCGAGCGAATGCGACAAAGCGATCGGCTCGGCGGAGAACAGCTACGTGGAGTTGAGGGAATTGGCGAAGTGGATGGCCAAACAGATGAAAGGGAAGGGCAACCTCGTGATCATGGGTGGCCTACAAGGGTCACCGATCAATGCGGCGAGGGTCGGAGTCGCCAAGGCCGTGTTCGAAACCTATCCAGAAATCAACGTGGAAGGCGAAATCATCGGCGAATACACGTCGACCGTCGCCAAGACCGCCGCGCTGCAGTATCTGGCGACCCACCCTGGCGAAATCAACGCGGTGTTCGACACCGGCGCCATGGCCACCGCGGCGGCTCAGGCGTTCGAACAGACCGGCAGGCCCGTGCCGCTGCTCAACAACTACGCGGCGGACTGCTCCTGGCTTGCCTACTGGAAAGAAAACAACCTCACGTCCGAGACCTATGCGGAGGGTCCCCGCGCGACGGACAGCGAGGCCTACTATCTGGTCCGCCGGATGCTCGAAGGCGAAGAGCCGACGGTCAACACCTTCATCTATCCGCTTCCGAGAGTGACCAACAGGAACCTTGGCGAATGGTACAAGCCGAGCATGACCGTCGACAGCGGCTGCTTCGCCGAGCCGCCCAGCGGACGCCAGGTCCCGGACAGCTACTGGAACCCGATATTCGAAAAGGCCTCCTGAGGCGTCCCGCCTTCGAGGTCAAGTGGACTATGGCTCCCCGCATGTGCGGGGAGCCAGAAAGGACCGAGCAACATGGCGTTTGACGAGGCGGTCGCGACGGGCCAGGCTCCCTTGCTCCAAGGGAAGGTCGCGGTCATCACCGGTGTCGGCTCCGGGATCGGTCGCGCGGCACTCAGGATGTTCCAAAGTGCCGGGGCGACTGTCGTCGGCTGTGACCGGAACCCTGAGAGCGCGACGGCGGTACGTGAAGAGGAGTCGGCCGAGGTCTTGGTCGGGGATGTCACGAATCAGGCGGACGTCGATGAGCTGATTCGCACCACGGTCGCAGCCCATGGACGGATCGACGCCCTCTACAACAACGCCGGGGTGGGTCTCCTCGCCGACAGGCCTGACCTCACCCACGAAGTCACCGATGGCGACTTCGACAAGACGTTGGACATAAATCTGCGAGGTACGTTTCTGATGTGCCGTAGCGCGATCCCCCACATGTCGGAAGCCGGCGGGGCGATCGTCAACGCGTCGAGTATCTACGGGTTGATCAGCAGCGAGGGATCTCTGGCCTATGCCGCATCCAAGGCCGGTGTGCTGGGGCTGACCCGGACGATCGCGAGCGAGTACGCAACCGACGGCATTCGCTGCAACGCGATCTGTCCCGGCTTCATCGATACGCCCATGCCGGCAGGTTTCATCGGGAAGCAGGAGGACCCGGAGCGGGTTGCGGCCGAAATCGAGGGTGCGCACCTCCTGAAACGGCTCGGTCGACCGGAGGAGATCGCGGCAACCGCGTTGTGGCTCTGCTCGGACGCCGCGACCTTCATCACCGGAGCCGCAATCGTGGCGGACGGTGGGTACACGGCGATCTGACCCGGCCTCCGGTGCGCTCCTTCGACAGGCGTACCGGCCTGACGCTTGGCGGCGCGCCTCCTCCCATCCCTCCGCGCCGCCCGGGTGGTGTCCTGCATGGGCATCACGGACCCGCCCCCAACCCACCCTTGGGGGCGGGTCCATCTATCTCCACCCCGCGATATCCGCCCCCCGTTCCGTGGCCGCCCGTGAGCTCAGTCAGACGAATCCGCACTTGACGCATGCGTGGAGC
>MKSH01000247.1:83710-84240 GCA_001898095.1 Solirubrobacterales bacterium 70-9
GCGCCAACGCATACACCGCCTCGAAGGTCCCCAGGCGGGCGATGCCGACCCGGCTCACGTGGGCCGCGAGCGTGTTCGAGCCCCAGCTACGCGATAACCGCTGGCTGATCGGCTCCTCCCAACGCTTCGACCGCGGGCTGGCCGAGGCGCTCCTGGGCCGGCCGCTGCGATCGATCCCCACACGATCGAGGAAACCGCCTGTGGCCTCGTCGGACGTGGGCTCATCCGGGCCCAGGGTCGGGTCGTCTCCTGGGCCCCGGAGGTGACGACGATCGCAGTCGGCGGAACACACCATCGGCAGACACAGTGGCCGAGTTTCAGGAGTCCGCGATGGCGCGGAGGATCTGGGCGGCTTCGGCGAGCGTGCGGCGCTGGGCCGGCGTGAGCATGTCGAGCTGGGCGCTGAGCCAGTTCTCCCGGTGGCGCCGCGAGGCGTCCGCGATGCCGGCGCCGGTCTCGGTGATCACGAACAGCACGCGGCGTTTGTCGTCGGGGTCGGGTTCCCGGGTGGCGAGGCCATCGGCGGCCAG
>MKSH01000247.1:84264-85578 GCA_001898095.1 Solirubrobacterales bacterium 70-9
CAGTGGCCCGTACTTGCGTAGGAGGGTGAGGACGAAGGTCCCGGCCTCCGCGATCTCACCCGGGGCGCGCTCGGACCGGATGCGGCTGTAGATGCGGCCGACGGCAGCCCGGAGGTCGGCATTGAGCTCCGAGGTCGACACACCGTCGGATTCCTTGCCCGACCTGTCCGCGGACCTCGCGCTGGCTGCGGTCGTTGCGTCCTTCCCCACAGATCGTTAGTATAACGAAAGAAAATGTTTAGTAGTACGAAAGACACGTCGACGACAGCCCGTCCCAGCCGGCCGGAAGAGGTGGCGCCCAGCGGGGGGAACGGTCAGCCCGCCGCGTTCGGGCTCCGGTTCACGTTGCCGCTGATGCTCGGCACCACGCTCAATCCGATCAACAGCTCGATGATCGCGACCGGCCTGGCGGGCATCGCCGCGGACTTCCGGCTCGGCCCCGGCACGGCCGCCAACCTAGTGTCGGTGCTGTACCTGTGCAGCGCCGTCATGCAGCCGACGATGGGCAAGCTCTCGACCCTGTTCGGGCCGCGCCGGGTCTTCCTGCTCGGGGTGGCGATCCTGCTGCTCGGCGGGGCGATCGGCGGCAGCGCGGAGAGCTTCGCGATGCTGCTGCTGTCCCGCGCGCTGATCGGCGTCGGCACCTCGGCCTGCTACCCGACCGCGATGGCGATCGTCCGCCGCCGCGCCGACCGGCTCGGGGTGGGGGTCCCCAGCCGCGTGCTCGGCGACTTCAGCATCGCCTCCCAGATCACCGTCGTATTCGGGCTGCCGATCGGCGGTGTCCTGGCCGGCGCGTTCGGCTGGCGTGGCCTGTTCTGGGTCAACGTCCCGCTCGCCGCGGCCGTGCTGATCACCGCGTTCTTCACCGTCGACAAGGACACGCGCGACGCGGGAAGCGCGCAGGACGGCCCCGGGAGGCTGTCGGCGCTCGACCTGCCGGGGATCGGGTTGTTCGCCGCCGCGGTCGTCACGCTGCTGCTGTTCCTCGGCGACTTCAAGCATCCGCGCTGGTGGGAGTTGGGCGCGGCAGTCGTCCTGACCACTCTGCTTGTGTGGTGCGAGCGTCGCAGCCGATCGCCGCTGATCGACGTGCGCATGCTGGCCGGCAACGCCGCGTTGCAGCGCACCTACCTTCGGCAACTGATCGTCGGGCTGGGCATCTACACCTCGCTGTACGCCACCAGCCAATGGATGGAGGACGTCGGCGGGTACTCCGCCGGCCAGGTCGGGGTCGTCCTGCTGCCGATGTCGATCGTCAGCATCGTCCTCGCCCGCCTGGCCTCGAACAGGGGTTGGCTGCGGTGGCCGCTG
>MKSH01000247.1:85915-89109 GCA_001898095.1 Solirubrobacterales bacterium 70-9
ACCCGTCCGATACGAACAGCAGGAGCAAAGAGAATGCCGCTCAGCACCATCGACCCCCAAGCCGCGCTCATCGTGATCGACCTCCAGAAGGGCATCCTCGCGGCGCCGGCCGCACACCCGATCGCCGACGTCATCGAGAACGCCGGCGCGCTCGCGTCGGCGTTCCGCGAGCAAGGACTGACTGTGGTGCTCGTGACCGTGACCGGCACTGCCCCCGGCCGAACCGACGCGGCCGCAAGCTCGCGCCAGACGGCACAGGCGCCGCCGGCCGACTTCGCGGAGATCATCGACGGACTCGACCCCCAGCCAGAGGATCATCGCATCGTCAAGCAGCGCTGGGGCGCCTTCACCGACACCTCACTCCACGAGCACCTGCGCGGCCTCGGCGTGACCCAGATCTTCCTCGCCGGGGTGGCCACCAGCATCGGGGTCGAGTCCACCGCCCGGTTCGCCCACGAGCACGGCTACCACGTCGTCCTGGTCACCGACGCGATGACCGACACCAGCCCGGACGCGCACATAAACAGCGTCGAGCGCGTCTTTCCCAGGCTGGGCGAGACCGCCTGCGCGAGCGACGTCCTCGCCATGCTCGAGAGGCGCTGAGACTGGCCCCGCGCCTCCCATGCCCGCCAGGGGCGGCCGGAGGTGTCGCCGTCGGCGGAACCCAGTCGGCGAGACGCCGAGCCAGGCGAGGCGCAGGCCGCGGGTGTGGCCCTTTCCCGCTTACGGCGTTTCTGCTCGGGCGGCGGCTCGCTCCTCGCTCGGGCGGCGTCTCAGGTCGGCGGTCTGGACGGCCGGTGGGTCGTACGCCATGTCCAGGCGTCCGATGTCGGTTCCTGGCGCGACGATCGTGTCGATCTGGTCCAGCAGGTCATCGGAGAGCGTGACCTGCGCTCCGGCGAGCAGGTCGTCGAGTTGCTGCATCGTGCGGGGGCCGATGAGGGCGGCGGTCACGGCGGGGTGGGTGATCGCGAACGCCATCGCCAGGCGGGTGAGCTCGACCCCGGCCTGGTCGGCCACGGCGACGAGTCGCTCGACGGCGTCGATGCGTCGCTCGTCGCTGATGTGGCTGAACATGCGTGCGCGGCGCAGATCGGTCGGCCGGTCCTTGCGGACGCGCCCGGTGA
Organism: Solirubrobacterales bacterium 70-9; assembly: GCA_001898095.1. Taxonomy (GTDB): domain Bacteria; phylum Actinomycetota; class Thermoleophilia; order Solirubrobacterales; family 70-9; genus VAYN01. The sequence goes on from MKSH01000247.1 coordinate 87,043, forward strand.
GCATCCCCTGGGCGAGCGGGCTCCAGACGATGATCCCCATGCCGTGGCGCTGCGCGACGGGCAGCACCTCGCGCTCGATGCCCCGGTCGAGGATCGAGTAGGGCGGCTGCTCGCAGCGGAGTCGCTCCAGCCCACGCCGCTTGGATACCCATAGCGCCTCGACGATGTCTGAGGCGGGCAGGGTCGAGGAGCCGATCGCCCGGACCTTGCCGCTGCGGACGAGGTCGGTCAGCGCGGAGAGGGTTTCCTCGATGTCGGTGCTCGGGTCAGGTCGGTGGACCTGGTAGAGGTCGATGTAGTCGGTTTGCAGGCGGGTGAGCGACGCCTCGACCGCCTTCATGATCCAGCGCCGCGACGCGCCCTGCTGGTTGGGGTCCTCGCCCTGGGGACGGCTGAACTTGGTCGCCAGCACGACGTTCTCGCGCCGGCCCTTGAGCGCCTTGCCGACGACGGTCTCCGAGTCGCCGTAGGCGTCGGCTGTGTCGATCAGGTTGATGCCGGCGTCCAACGCCCGGTGGATGATGCGGATCGCATCGTCCTGGTCGGGGTTGCCGAGCGCGCCGAGCATCATCGCCCCGAGCGCATATGGGCTGACCTTGATGCCGGTGCCGCCGAGGGTGCGGTACTGCATGTCGTTCTCCTTTGCGGGTTTCTATGCGGAACTGGTAAGCGTCAGGTCAGGCTTCACGCACGCCCCGGCCGCGTACCGCCGTCAACCGGGAACGGGCCTGAGCCGGATGCGGTCAGCGTCTCGCTCTCTGTCCAGAGCTCCTCGCCCCGCGCCTGGTCGTAGGACTCCTCCGAGGAGCGGATCTCCTGCCGGCCCTCGAAGTACTTGCCTGTCGTGTGCGCCAGCGCGGGGTCGATCAGCAGCCGCGCGAGGGAGTCGCCCGACTCCTGCACGGTGTGGATGTTGGGCATGTGCAGGCGGCGCGCGAGAGGGATGACGTGGGGCAGGACGTGGGCGTTGGCGAAGCGCAGCGGCGCCGGCGCCTCGCGGACCAGACCGGTGCCGGGCATCAGCCCGGGGTCGAACGCGTTCGCGGTCACGCCATCGGGGAGACGGCGCGCGAGGGCGTAGGTGAAGTACACGTTGGCGAGCTTCGATGTCGAGTACCGCCGCCGCGCGACGGCCAAGGGCTTGTCGTCTGCCGCGGCGCGGCCAAGCTCACCGCGGGCGAGGGCGGCCGGGTCGTTCCAGGCCGGGGCGGGGAGGCCGGCGTTCTTGGCCGGGTCATGGACGATGCTGGCCACGACGACCACGCGGGCCGGCGGCTCGAGGGCCGGCAGCAGCAGCTCGACGAGCAGGAAGTGGCCGAGGTGGTTGATCCCGAAGGTGGCCTCGAACCCGTCCGCGGTCACCGAGGACGTCGCGCCGGACTGCACCCCCGCGTTGCACACCAGCCCGTGCAGCGGCGGCAGCGCCCCGGTCCGCAGACGGCCCGTCAGATCGGCGGCGAACGCCCGGACCGACTGAAGCGACGCGAGATCCAGCGTCATCACCTCCACCTGCCCGTCCGTGCCGGCTGTCTTCTCCAGCCGCGCCTTCGCAGCCCGCCCGCGCTCCTCGCTGCGGCAGGCCAGCACCACATGCCAAGGCGCACCGTCGGTCGAGGCCAGCAGCGCGTGCGCGCAGGCGTACCCAAGACCGGTGTTGGCGCCCGTGATCACGGCCGTGCGCGAGGCCTCGAGGTTCGTAGGCACGATCAACTCCCTCCCTCATCGCCGCCCCTGGCCCGACCAGCCGGCCGGCGAGCCGACCGGGCCAGCACGCCACGAGCAACTGGATAGACTGTCCACATAGACCGTCACCGTACCACAACCGGATAGCCTATCCAGTTACTCCCTCGGCGGATGCGAGGCACCGGAAGCGAATGACCCCAGAGCAGCCCCCACCCGCGCGACGCGCCGATGCCGAGCGCAACCGCGCCAAGATCCTCACCGCCGCCCGCGCCGCGTTCGCCGACCCCGACACGGACGCCGAGGTCTCGATGGCCGAGATCGCGCGGCGCGCACGGGTCGGGATGGCGACGCTCTACCGCAACTTCCCCGGACGCCGAGAGCTGC
>MKSH01000247.1:89129-89535 GCA_001898095.1 Solirubrobacterales bacterium 70-9
GCCTCGCCCGCCGAGGCGCTGATGGCCTGGCTGCGCCAGTTCCTCGCATTCGTCCCCAGCAAGCGCCTGATCGTCTCCGAGCTGCTGGCCGACACCGACCACGACAGCACGATCGTCAGCACCGGCCGCGAGCGCGTGATCGCCGCCGGCCGGCCACTGCTCGCCGCCGCGCAACAAGCACACGAGATCCGCGACGACCTCACCCTCGAGCAGATCCTCGACATGCTCCGCGCGATCGCCACCATCAACAACGACCCCAGCTACGTCGAACCGATCCTCCAGGCAGCGCTCGATGGCCTCCGCCCCGCAGCCGACGCCGAGAGCAAGTAGTCGACTTCGGGTTCGGCTCAGGCGACTTCCGCGGGCTTGAAGCACGTCCTCTGAATGGCGGGGCGAAGCTACCGTT
>MKSH01000247.1:89558-99149 GCA_001898095.1 Solirubrobacterales bacterium 70-9
GCAGTCGGCCGCGAAGGCCACCTTGCGGCCGAGCACGGCGGCCGTTGCCGCCGCGATCGGCTTCAGCGACTGCTCGGGGTCCGGCTTGCCCTTCGGCCGGCCGAAATGCGCGAGCAGGATCACCCTGGCGCCCTTGCCGGCGAGCTCGTCGATCGTGCCGGCCACCCGCTCGATGCGGGTCGCGTCGGTCACCTTGCCGTCCTTGACCGGAACGTTGAGATCGACGCGCACGAGCACGCGGCGGCCGGCGACGTCCGCGTCGTCGAGGGTGCGGAAACGGGGCATGGAAATCTCCTGCGGAAGAACCGGCCGGACCATACAGAAGGCGCCGCCGCAGTCAAATGCGCGCAGCGCCGCGACCCGCAGCTCCGCTATTCCGGCGCGGCCGGGGCGTGCGGTTCGGCTTCCGCGGCCGCGACGTCGCGCCGGCGGCCGAAAAGGCCGCGGATCTTGGCGGCGAGCTCGCGGCCGGTGAGGAACATCGGCACCTGCCGCTGCGCCGCCTCCGGCTCCAGCGACACGCCGACGCTCTCGATGCGGCCCTGCTCGTCGACGTCGCGCACGATCAGGTCGACCGGCCCGAGCGCCACGCGGTCGGCATATTCGGCCCGCCCGCCCAGCCGCCGCGTCATCAGCTCGGCGATCGTCAGCTCCTGCTCGTCGGCGCGCAGGTCGATGCCGTAGGCCGCCTGCAGGTCGAGCGCCGTGCGCGCCGGGTCGATCGAGAAGGCGCCGAAGAAGTCGGCGTCGTCGCCGGCCACCGGCGCCGGGCTGGCGAACAGCCGGTCGAGCAGGCGCGGATAGCGCGCCGAGATGAACAGATAGACGTAGTCGCCCGCCTGCAGCCGGCCGGCATACTGGTAGCTCTTCGACTGCCCGTCGCGGATCACCAGCGATGGCCGCGCCCAGCGCGGGATGCGCTCGCCGCGCGCCACCGGGCTGCCGGCCACCACGCGGTAGACCAGCAGCTCGTGATGGGCCGTGCCGGGCAGCTCCAGCTCCAGCTTCTCGACCGGGCCGATGCGCGGCGGCACGATCAGGTTCAGCCATTTCGCCAGCGGGCCGATCGTCCAGCCCTGCACCAAGAGCGACACGAGCACGATGATGAAGGCGGTGTTGAAGAACAGCGTGCCGTGGTCGAGCCCGCCGAGCAGCGGCACGATGGCGAGCAGGATCGACACCGCCCCGCGCAGGCCGACCCACGACAGGAACAGCGTCTCGGCGCGGGCGAACTCGAACGGGACCAGCGAGAGCCACACCGCGACCGGCCGCGCCACCAGGCATAGGAACAGCGCGAGCAGGATCGCCGGCACGGCGATGAGCTGGAACTGCGACGGCGTCGCCAGCAGTCCGAGCAGCACGAACATGATGATCTGCGCCAGCCAGCTCGCGCCTTCCTGGAAGCTGCGCAGCGCCGGCGCCGACTGGATCTGCCGGTTGCCGGCATAGATGCCGGCCACGAACACCGCCAGGAAGCCGCTGCCGCCGATCGCGCCGGTTACCGAGAAGACCAGCAGCGACAGCGCCAGCACGAAGATCGGCGCCAGCCCGCGGTCGATGTCGAGCCGGTTGACCAGCGTCGCGATCATCGCCCCGCCGCCGACGCCGGCGACGAGGCCGATGCCCATCTCGCGCACGAACTCGACGAGCAGCTCCACGCCGATATGGCCGCCGCTGCCGCCGGTGGCGATGATCTCGACCAGCGTGATCGTCAGGAAGATCGCCATCGGGTCGTTCGAGCTCGATTCGATCTCCAGCGTCGAGCGCACCCGGTCGCGGATGTTGATGCCGCCGCCGCGCAGCAGGAAGAACACGGCCGCCGCGTCGGTCGAGCCGACGATTGCCCCGAGCAGGAAGCCTTCCAGCCAGGTGATGCCGAGCAGGTAATGCGCGGCTGTGCCGAAGATGGTGGTGGTCAGCAGCACCCCGACCGTCGCCAGCGATACCGCCGGCGCGGCAGCCTGTCGGAACGATTGCAGCGAGGTGCCGAAGCCGGAATCGAACAGGATGATGGCGAGCGCCAGCGAGCCGATATAGTAGGCCACCGCCGCATTGTCGAAGCTGATGCCGAGCCCGTCGACGCCGGCCGCCAGCCCGATGCCGAGGAAGAGCAGCAGCAGCGGGGCGCCGAAGCGGAACGCGACCAGACTGGAGAACGCCGCGACCAGGACCAGCAGGGTCCCGACCAGCGTCGCGATGTAGATCCAGTCGAACATGTTGGCGGTCCCTGCCGTTCAGCCCCGAATGCCCCGAGCAACCCTCCTCCGGTCGGCCCGCCGCTTTCGGTTCCGACCTGTCGCCGGAAAGACGGCACTTCGATGTCGAGGGCGCGGCGGAAGCGGGGTCCGGGCGACCCCGCGGCTGCGATTCGTGGATGCCGCAGCGTCAGTGTAGAAAAAGAAAACGCCCGGCTTCAACCGGGCGCTTTCGATTCCTGAAAGATTGGGCCTCGCGGCCTACATGGTCTTGGCCAGCGCCGCGGTCGTGTCGGCCATGCGGTTGGAGAAGCCCCACTCGTTGTCGTACCACGACATGACGCGCACGAGGTCGCCCTCGATCACCTTGGTCTGGTCGATCGCGAACGTCGACGAGGCCGCGTTGTGGTTGAGGTCGATCGAGACCAGCGGCTCCTTCGTATAGGCGAGGATGCCCTTCAGCGGACCGCTGTCGGCAGCCTTGATGAGCGCCGCGTTGACCTCGTCGACGGTGACCTTGCGCTTCGGCACGAACTTGAAGTCGATGACCGAGACGTTCGGCGTCGGCACGCGGATCGACACGCCGTCGAGCTTGCCCTTGAGCTCCGGCAGCACGAGGCCGACGGCCTTGGCCGCGCCCGTCGAGGTCGGGATCATCGACATCGCGGCCGCGCGGGCGCGATACAGATCCTTGTGCATCGTGTCGAGCGTCGGCTGGTCGCCCGTATAGGCGTGCACCGTCGTCATGAAGCCCTTCTCGATGCCGAACGCGTCGTTCAGCACCTTGGCCACCGGCGCCAGGCAGTTGGTGGTGCAGGACGCGTTGGAGATGACGATGTGGTCCTTGGTCAGCTTGTCGTGGTTGACGCCGTAGACGACGGTCAGGTCGGCGCCGTCGGCGGGCGCCGAGACGATGACGCGCTTGGCGCCGGCCGTCAGGTGCGCCGAGGCCTTCTCCTTCGACGTGAAGATGCCGGTGCATTCGAGCACGATGTCGACGCCGAGGCTGCCCCAGGGCAGCTTGGACGGGTCGCGCTCGGCGAGCACCTTGAAGCTGTCGGAGCCGACCTGGATCGTGTCGCCGGAGACCTTGACCTCGCTCGGGAAGCGGCCGTGCACGCTGTCGTAGCGCAGCAGGTGCGCGTTGGTCTCGACCGGACCGAGGTCGTTGACGGCGACGACGTCGATGTCCTTGCGGCCGGATTCGTAGATGGCGCGGACGATGTTGCGGCCGATGCGGCCGAAGCCGTTGACGGCTATTCTGACGGGCATGGTGCGGTCTCCTCTTTCGCTGCGCGAGGAATTCTCGGGATGTCTGCCGGGAGGCTGCGTTTCCATAACCGCGCGGCGGCCAAGAATCCAGCGGCGGCACGGGAAAAGCGATTGGTGCAGCAAGTCACCTCCCCCTTGAGGGGAGGTCGGCGAGCGCAGCGAGCCGGGTGGGGTCGCCTTCACTGGAGGCGACGTAATCGGCAGGGCCGCGCACTGCCGCGGCGACCCCACCCGCTTCGAACACTACGTGTTCTCAGCGACCTCCCCTCAAGGGGGAGGTAAGCCGCGCCTCAGCCCTTCTGCGCGAGCCGCGCCTCGACCGCCTTGACGGTGGCGTCCGCGGTGATGCCGAAATGCTGGTAGAGCTGCTCGGCCGGCGCGCTGGCGCCGAAGCCGTGCATGCCGACGAAGATGCCGTCGGCGCCGATGAAGGCGTCCCAGCCCTGCCGGATGCCGGCCTCGATGGCGACCTTGACGCCGCCCTTGCCGAGGATCGCCGCCCGGTAGGCCGCGTCCTGCTTCTCGAACAGCTCGAAGCACGGCACCGAGACGACGCGGGTCGGATGGCCCTTCTTCTCCAGCGCCGCCCGCGCCGCGAGCGCGATCTCCACCTCCGAGCCGGTGGCGAAGATGGTCACCTTCGCCTCGTCGCTGGCGGTCGCGATCTCGTAGGCGCCGAGCGCGCACAGATTGTCCTCGGAGAACTCGGTACGCAGCGCCGGCAGGTTCTGCCTGGTCAGCGCCAGCGTCGACGGCGTCTTGGTCGAGGCCAGCGCGATCTCCCAGCACTCCGCCGCCTCCATCGCGTCGGCCGGGCGGAAGACGTTGTGGTTGGGGATGGCGCGCAGCGCGGCGAGGTGCTCGACCGGCTGGTGCGTCGGCCCGTCCTCGCCCAGCCCGATCGAATCGTGCGTCATCACGAAGATGGTGCGGATGCCCATCAGCGAGGCGAGCCGCATGGCCGGCCGCGCATAGTCGGAGAAGGTCAGGAACGTGCCGCCATAGGGGATCACGCCGCCATGCAGCGTCATGCCGTTCATGGCCGCCGCCATGCCGTGCTCGCGGATGCCGTAATAGACGTAGCGGCCGGAGAAGTCGGTCGGCGTGATCGGCTTGGTCTGGCTGGTCTTGGTGTTGTTGGAGCCGGTCAGGTCGGCCGAGCCGCCGATCGTCTCCGGCACCGCGCCGTTGATCACCTCCAGCGCCATCTCGGACGACTTGCGGGTGGCCACCTTCGGCTTGTCCTTGGCGAGCTTGCGCTTGTAGTCGGCCAGCGCCGCCTCCAGCGTCTGGGGCAGGTCGCCGCGCATGCGCCGCTCGAACTCGGCGCGCGTGTCGGCGTCCGCCGCCGCCAGCCGCTTCTCCCACTCCTTGCGCTCCTTGGCCGAGCGCAGGCCGGCCAGCCGCCAGTCGTCGAGGATGTCGGACGGCACCACGAAGGGCGCGCTGTCCCAGCCGAGCGCCTTGCGCGTGGCTGCGATCTCCTCGGCGCCGAGCGGCGAGCCGTGCACCTTGTTGGTGCCGGCCTTGGTCGGCGCGCCGAAGCCGATCGTCGTGCGGAAGGCGATCATGGTCGGCCGGTCGGAGGCCTTCGCCTTGGTGAAGGCGGCGGCGATCGCCTCGGGGTCGTGCCCGTCGGCGGCGATCGTGTTCCAGCCGCAGGCCTCGAAGCGCTTGATCTGGTCGGTCGAATCCGACAGCGACACCGGCCCATCGATCGAGATGCGGTTGTCGTCCCACATCAGGGTCAGCTTGTTGAGCCGCAGGTGACCGGCGAGCGCGATCGCCTCCTGGCTGATGCCCTCCATCAGGCAGCCGTCGCCGGCCAGCACGTAGGTGTGGTGGTCGACGAGGCCGTCGCCGAAGCGGGCGTTCAGGATCCGCTCGGCCATCGCCATGCCGACGGCGTTCGCGATGCCCTGGCCGAGCGGCCCGGTCGTCGTCTCGATGCCGGCCGCGTGGCCGTATTCGGGATGGCCGGCGGTGCGCGAGCCGAGCTGGCGGAAGTTCCTGATCTCGTCCAGCGTGATGTCCTCGTAGCCCGACAGGTAGAGCGTCGAGTAGAGCAGCATCGAGCCGTGCCCGGCCGACAGCACGAAGCGGTCGCGGTCGGGCCAGTGCGGGTTCTTCGGGTCGTGCGTCAGGAAGCGCGTGTAGAGGACCGTGGCGATGTCGGCCGCCCCCATCGGCAGGCCGGGATGGCCGGAATTGGCCTTCTCGACGGCATCCATGGACAGGAAACGGATCGCATTCGCCATCCGGTCGTGCTTCTCGCGTGAAATCATGGCGTTCTCGCTGGTGCGTGGGCCGGGGCGCGCCGGTCCGCGGGGCCGGATCCGGCCCCCGAAAAAGGCAGGCGACACATAGCAGGCGCCGCGTGCGAGTCAACAAAGCCGGCCCGCCCGGCGCCGCCCCGCCTTCGGGCCTTCCGCCGCACCCCGGTGCGAATGAAGGGGACAGCCTGCACGCCTCGGTTGACGCCGCGTTGAGGCACCTCCTAATCTTTCCGGCCTAAGCGCCTCTATTGGCGCACGATTCGGGAAAGGTCGGGGCGAGGCCCGCAATGCCGGGGCCGGCGCAGGCGATCTGGAAGGGTTGCGGTCGGATGTCCTCCGAAGCCACGCTGAGGGAAGTCATCGCCCGGCTCGGCAAGGCGATCGAGACGCTGGAAGGCGCCGTCGCGGCCCGTCTCGAGCACGATCAGGACTATATGGAAGCCGAGGCCGAGGTGCAGCGCATGAACGCCGACCGCGCCCGGCTCGCCCAGGAGCTCGACAATTCGGAAGCCCGCGCCGAGCGCCTGGAAACCGTCAACAAGGAGGTCTCGCGCCGCCTGGTGACGGCGATGGAGACCATCCGCGCGGTGCTCGACAGGTAAGGTGCATTGTGTCGCAGGTAACGGTCACGATCGACGGCAAGCAGTACAGGATGGCCTGCGACGAGGGCCAGGAGGAGCATCTGATCGAGCTCGCCGGCCGCTTCGACCGCTACGTGCTGCATCTGAAGGATTCCTTCGGCGAGATCGGCGACCAGCGGCTCACCGTCATGGCCGGCATCATGGTGCTCGACGAGCTGTCGGAGCTGCAGCGCCGCGTGCGCGGGCTGGAAAGCGAGATCGCCACGCTGCGCAAGACGCGCGACGACGCGCTGACCAAGGCCAACAAGAACGACGAGGCCCTCACCGGCGCGCTGTCCGGCCTCGCCGAGCGCATGGAGACGCTCGCCGCCCGCCTCGCCGTGCGCGGCCACAACGGCGCCGACTGAGCCTTTTCGCATTAAGCATGCGGCCGCCTGTGCGCGCCGCGCGCGTTGCGCAGCCCGCCGCCCATGCTCTACGCTCTCTCCGGGAGCATTTCCGGGGTGGGCAATAACGGGCTGATGGCCGGCGGCATTCGCATCTTCCTGATGATACTTGTGCTCGTCGTGGCGGCGTGGCCGGCCGCCGCGCTCGACCGCGGCGCTACCGCCTCGCCGCGCGCGCTCGCCGCCGGCAAGCGCGTCGCGCTGGTCATCGGCAACGGCGCCTACCGCCACGCGCCGGCGCTGCCCAACCCCGCCAACGACGCCCGCGACATGGCCGGCCTGCTCGAAGGGCTGGGCTTCGACGTCGTCTTCGGCGTCAATCTCGACCGCCTCGGCATGGAGGACCGCATCCGCGCCTTCGCCGACCGCTCGGCCGATGCGGCGGTGACGCTGTTCTACTATGCCGGCCACGGCATGCAGGTCGACGGCCGCAACTACCTGATCCCGGTCGACGCCGCGCTGTCCACCGCCAGCGCCCTCCAGTTCGAGACGGTCGAGGCCGACACCGTGCTGCGCTTCATGGTCGGCGGCGACAGGATCGCCATCGCGCTGCTCGATGCCTGTCGCGACAACCCGCTGTCGCGCAGCTTCGTCGCGACCCGCTCGGCCGGCACCTCGCGCGGGCTGGCGCTCCCCGCCACCGGCGGCGGCATCATGATCGGCTTCGCCACCGCGCCCGGCGAGACGGCGGCCGACGGCGACGGCCGCAACAGCCCCTTCGCGGCGGCCCTGCTGCGCCATCTCGGCGCGCCCGGCATGGAGATCAGCCGGACGATGCGCCGCGTCATGGCCGACGTCTCGTCCGCCACCGGCGACCGCCAGCGGCCGTGGATCCACTCCGACATCGCCGTGGATTTCTACCTGAACCCCGATCCGGCCGAAGCGGACGATACTCCGGCCGTGGCGCGGCCCGCACCCGCCGCCAGGCCGGCACGGCAGGAGCTCGCCGCGCTCGCGCCCGAGCCGAAGCCCGGCCGTGCGACCGGCCCGGTCGGCGAGGCGGCGTCTCCGCGCACCATCGGCGTGTTCGAGAACCAGGCCTTCGAGCTGTGCGGCTTCGGCGGCTTCAAGGCCGCTCTGCAAGCCGGCCGCATCCGCCTCTCCAGCCTCGACCGCGGCGTGCCCGGCCGCTCCTTCCGCGGCTACGAGAAGGCCCTGCCGCTGGACACGCCGGTGGAGCTTTGGAAGGATTGCTCGGTGACCGCGGGCTACGAGGCCAAGGCCGGCGTCGCCCGCATCACGCTGTCGGTGACGGAGGGGAGATGAGGATGGCTGGCTACAGGGTGTTCGCGGCGGGCCTGCTCGCCTTTCTCGGCTTCGGCGGCGCCGCGCTCGCCTGCGAGGAATACGTCAACATCCCGGCGCAGGAGCTGAAGGAATACCGCGACAAGCTGATCGACCAGCAGGCCGACCCGCTCGACCGCCTGTTCGCCTTCCAGCAGCTCGTCTGCTCGTCCAACCCGGTCATGCGCGCCTATGCCGTGCGCGAGGGCATGCGCAGCGCCTCCGACCCGATGGTGCGCCAGCAGATCCTGTTCGATTCGATGATGCAGAAGCCGCGGCTGAGCATAGAGCTGACGGCCGCCGCCGACGCCCCGAAGGGCGACAAGGCGTTCGTCAAGGACGTGTCGGGCATCTGGGCGCTGGAGATCGTCTATCGGTCGAGCAAGGAAGGCTGCCTGAGCTTCAACTACCGCGACCGTTGCGGTGCGCAGAATTCGGCCTTCATTCGCGGCGACCGGGTCTCGCTCGCCATGGGCACCGCCATCGGCGAATTCTACTTGGCCGACAGCGGCGAACTGATCGGCTATGTCCGCGTGCGCGACAATCGGGACTACGCCCGCATCCCCGCCGTCATCAAGCTGGACTGAGCGGGCTCAGAAGCCCCGATTCAGGAAATCCACGGCCGCCGTGATCTCGTCGCATCGCTCCCGCAAGTTCGCGACCGGGCCTTTCAGGACGTGCCGGGGGACTGCGACCATGTGCTGCGTGTAGAGCACGTAGCTTTTCTCGCCGACCGGAAAGACGGGGTTCAGCCGATTCAACGGGGTTCGCCGCCCATCCTCGGGCAGCAGCGGAATGGCAAGCCGCGTATCGAGCATGTCGAACAGATCGTCCTGCACGACGATCAGCAAGTTCCCGCTGGCGCGCGGGTCGGCAAACACATCGTATTTCGACATCAGAAGCCGCGGTATTCCGCGAACGGCAACCCGTGCTCTTCGAAAAAGCGATTGTTCTCCTCGATCGCCGCGCGGTTTTCCTCCAGCCAGAGCTGGGACTTGCGGTCCCGGATCGCCTTGACGAGGCCTTCGTCGGCCGCGCGCGACAGGTTCACGCCGAGCGCTTTCGCTTCTGCCAGCAATCGGGCGTCGACCAAAACGTTGACGGACTTGCGAGGTTCGGGCTTGGTCAGCATCGGCAGCTCCTATCCGCATAATCTATGCGGATAATCCACGACAGGCAACTACCCCTCGATCTCCTCCCTCAGCATCTCCAGCTCCAGCCATTCCTCCTCCATCGCCGCAAGCTTCGCGCGCTCGGCGTCCAGCGCGGCGGCGAGCTTCTGGTGGGCGGCGGGCTCCTTGGCGTAGAGCGCCGGGTCGGAGAGCTTCGCCTCCAGCCGGCCGATCTCGGCGGAGACGGCTTCCATCTTCTTCGGCAGGCTCTCCAGCGCGAATTTCTGCTTGTAGGAGAGCTTCTTCGCCGGCTCCTTCGGCGCCGCAGCCGGCTTGCCTGCCGCCGGCGCCGCTTTCTTCGCCTCGCCGCCGCGCCGTCCGAACGCCTTCGAGCCGCGCTGCGCCAGCATGTCGGCGTATCCGCC
>MKSH01000247.1:99234-99707 GCA_001898095.1 Solirubrobacterales bacterium 70-9
CACCAGCTCCTGCAGCAGGTCCAGCGTCTCCATGTCGAGGTCGTTTGTCGGCTCGTCGAGCACCAGCAGGTTCGCCGGCGTGGCGAGGATGCGCGCCAGCACCAGCCGCGCCCGCTCGCCGCCCGAAAGCTCCTTCACCGGCGTGCGCGCCTGCTCCGGCTTGAACAGGAAGTCCTTGAGATAGGATGCCGCGTGCTTCCTCTCGCCGTTGATCTCCAGCAAGTCGCCCGCGCCTCGCGTCAGAAACGCCTGCACGCTTTCCTCGGGGTCGAGGCTTTCGCGTTTCTGGTCGAGCGGGGCGATGGTCAGGTTGGCGCCGAGCCGCACCGTGCCCGCGTCCGGCGCGAGCTCGCCGGTCAGCATCTTCAGCAGCGTCGTCGTGCCCGCCCCGTTCGGCCCGACGAGGCCGATGCGGTCGCCGCGCGCCACCCGGATCGAGAAGTCGCGCACCACCGTGAGGTCGCCGAAGCTCT
>MKSH01000248.1:0-1873 GCA_001898095.1 Solirubrobacterales bacterium 70-9
CGCCCGAGCCCTGCTCGACGGGGCCCGGGAGGCGCTGGCCGCGGCCGTCGGGGCGCGCACCGAGGAGGTCGACCTCGCGCCGTCCCACACGGCGGCCCTCCACACGGCCGTCTCCACCGTGGCGCTGGGGCGCCGGCGGGTCGGCGCGGACGTCGTCGTCTCCGCCGTGGAGCGCGCGGCCGTGCTACACGCCGCCGACTTCACGGCCGCGCGCGGCGACGGCCGCCGCGTCACCGTCCCCGTGGCGCGCACCGGCCAGGTGGACGACGAGGCCTTCGTCGCCGCGCTGGCACGTCCGGGCGTGGCGCTGGCCGCGCTCCAGCACGCCAACGGCGAGGTCGGCACGCTCCAGCCCGTCGCCGCGGTCCACGAGGCGGCCCGCGCCGCCGGGGTGCCGCTGCTCGTCGACGCCGGCGCCAGCCTCGGGCACGTGCCGGTGGGCGACGCCTGGGACCTGCTCGCCGCCAACCCGGGCGACTGGGGCGGGCCGTCCGGGCTCGGCGTGCTCGTCGTGCGCGCCGGGGTGCGGCGCTCCCCCGACCGGCCGTCCGACGAGGACCGCTGGTTCCCCGGGGGCGTCAGCGTGCCGGCGGCCCTGGCCGCCGCGGTGGCGCTCGAGTCGGCGCTCGCCGGTCAGGCGGCGGCCGACGAGGAGCGGCGCGCGCTCGTCGCGCGGCTGCGCGAGCGCATCCCGGCCGAGATCGAGGACGTCGACGTCGCCGGGCCGGCCGAGGGGCGGCTGCCGCACGTGCTGACGTTCTCCTGCCTCTTCGTCGACGGCGAGGCGGTCGTCGGCGCGCTCGACGCCGCCGGGTTCGCGGTCGGCAGCGGTTCCGCCTGCACGTCGAGCACCCTCGAGCCGAGCCACGTGCTGGCGGCGATGGGGGTGCTCACGCACGGCAACGTGCGGATCGCCCTGCCGCGCGGCACGCGGGCCGCCGACGTCGAGCGCTTCGCCGACGTGCTGCCGGGGGTCGTCCGGTCGGTGCGGGCCCGGCTCGGGGTGATCGACCTGTGACCGGCGACCCAACCCACTCCGGCGGCGGCGCGGGTGCGCCGGACGAGGTGGTCGTCGACGCGCGGGGGCTGCTGTGCCCGGCACCCGTCATCGCGCTCGCCAGGGCGGCGCGGTCGCTGCCCGAGGGCGCACGCGTCACGGTCCTGGCCACCGACCCCGCGGCGGCCGTCGACGTCCCCGCCTGGGCACGCATGCGCGGGCACCGGGTGCTGGAGACGACGGAGGACGGCGAGCACCTGGTGCTCACCGTCCTCCTCGGACCGGCGAAGGCCCGCTGAGCGGGCCGCAGGATCAGGCGAACGAGCCGCCGCACGCGCAGGAGCTCTGCGCGTTCGGGTTGTCGATCGTGAAGCCCTGCTTCTCGATCGTGTCCGCGAAGTCGATGGTGGCGCCCTCGAGGTAGGGCACGCTCATGCGGTCGACGACGACCTCGACGCCGCCGAAGTCGCGCACCGCGTCGCCCTCGAGCATGCGCTCGTCGAAGTACAGCTGGTAGATCAGGCCCGAGCAGCCACCGGGCTGCACGGCGACGCGCAGCCGGAGGTCGTCGCGACCCTCCTGCTCGAGCAGGCTGCGGACCTTGGCCGCGGCCACGTCCGTGAGCTCCACGCCGTGGGTGGCGGTCTGGATCGTCTCGCTCATGTCGTTCTCCTGTCGCACGCCGTTGCTGTGCGCAACGGGGCTGTCGGCGCGCTTGTTCCCCGTCAGGGTACGACGCGCCGGGCGGGACTCTCGACCGCGCGTCAGCGCGGCGTGGGCGACCAGGTGCGCGCCACCGCCGCGGTGCGAGCGGTCAGGGTGCCGGCGGGGTCGGCCAGCGCGGCCGCCACCTGCACGCGCGTCTCCGAGACGGCG
>MKSH01000248.1:1941-2376 GCA_001898095.1 Solirubrobacterales bacterium 70-9
GCCACGACCTTGCCGTGCAGCGACTGCCAGTCGAACCGACCCTCGCCCGTGACGACGAGGTCGGCGGCGGCCAGCTTCCCGTCGAGCCCGACCGCGTCGGCCACCACGGCTGCCCCGGGCACGAGCCGCGCGCCGAGCAGCGCCAGCCCGAAGCCGAGCCCCCCGGCCGCGCCCGCCCCCGGCAGCGCAGCCACCCGGTCACCGCCGGAGCGGGCCGACGCCGTCGGGACCGCGCCGTGGTGATGACCGAACGCCACCGGCTCGGCCAGCAGGTTCGGGCGCCCGACCTCGCCGAGCGCGGCACCGGCGACCCGCGCGAACCGGGCCAGGGCCCGCTCCAGGTGCTGCGCCTGCTCCGGCGTCGCGCCCTTCTGCGGCGAGAAGCCCGCGGCGGCGCCCTGCAGCCCGAGCAGCGGTACGTCGACGTCGCAGGCG
>MKSH01000248.1:2475-4360 GCA_001898095.1 Solirubrobacterales bacterium 70-9
GCGGTCTCCACTGACCACCTGCCGTGCACCGAGTCGAACTTCAGGAGGTGGGCGGCGGTCTCGGCGTCCCCGGCGATCTCGTTGACGTGGACGAAGTCGAGGTCGTCCCGGCCCCATCCGGCGCGCAGCGCCAGGCGCCCCATCCGGCCGAACCCGTTGACGGCGACGCGAGTGCTCACCGTCTCCCCGCCTTTGCACGACCGGTTGCCTGAGCTTTCTCGGCCGCCTCGCATTTGGCGCAGCGCAGTCGCCTTGCCAGAGGTTCGACGGGAACCGTGCGGGCGATCGGCACCATCATGGTCAATACCTCTTCCCCCTCGTGGAGATGATCGCGGCAGAGGCCGGCGCCACAGCGCCCGCAGACAGCGACCGCCGGGACGGGGCCGGCGTCTGCCGCGCATTCCAGGCAATTCATCTGAAGTCCCCCTGCCGCCCACTTCCGGCATTCGCCGGTCGTTTGTGCTCCGGTCCTTCCAGTTCGACGAGAAGGGCGTCCACACGGTCGGAGATGTCGTCCCTCAACTCTCGCACCTCCTCGATCGTCATGTCCTTAGGGTCCTGCAGGCCCCAGTCCAGGTACCGCTTGCCGGGGATGTAGGGACATTCGTCGCCGCAGCCCATCGTCACAACGACGTCCGCCCACTCCGCCATCTCACGCGTGAGGAGCTGCGGCCGCCTTCCGGAGACGTCGACGCCGATCTCCTCCATCGCCTCGACGACGGTGGGGTGAAGTTTCTCGGCGGGCTGGGTCCCGGCGGCCTCGCCGGAGTGCCTTTGGCTGGCGGTCTGCACGAAGAGCGCCCGGCTCATCTGCGAGCGGCCCGCGTTATGGAGGCAGACGAAGAGCACGTTGGCCATCAGCCGACCACCCCCTCCGGCTCACCAGGTTGAGAGGCGGTGAACAAACGGTCCCGGGTCCAGAGCGAGACGTAGACGAGACCGACAAGGACCGGGACCTCGATCAGCGGCCCGACCACCCCGGCGAGCGCCTCGCCCGAGGTCGCGCCGAAGACGCCGATCGCGACCGCGATCGCGAGCTCGAAGTTGTTGGAGGCGGCGGTCAGCGCCAGGGTCGCGGTGCGCGGGTAGCCGTAACCGGAGGCTCGGCCCCAGGCGAACGCGATCGCGAACATCAGGGCGAAATAGGCCAAGAGCGGCAGCGCGATCCGCACCACGTCCAGCGGGTGGCCGGTGATCTGGTGTCCCTGGAGGGCGAAGAGGAGGACTATCGTGAAGAGCAGCCCGTACAGCGTGATCGGGGCGATCCGGGGCAGGAAGGTTCCCTCATACCACTCGCGCCCGCGTCGGCGGAGGCCGATCACCCGGGTCAGGTAGCCGGCGGCGAGCGGGATGCCGAGGAAAATCAGCACCGTCCTGGCGACCTCCCAGATGGAGACCGAGAAGCCTTCGCTGGCGAGGCCGAGCAAACCCGGCAGGACCGATAGGTAGACCCAGCCGAGCAGGGAATAGGCGACGGTCTGGAAGATCGAGTTGATCGCGACCAGGACCGCCGTCGCCTCGCGATCGGCACAGGCGAGCTCGCTCCAGACCAGGACCATCGCGATACAGCGGGCGAGACCGACGACGATCAGGCCGGTCCGGTACTCCGGCTCGTGGGGCAGCATCAGCCAGGCGAGCGCGAACATCAAAAGGGGGCCGATCACCCAGTTGAGAACGAGTGAGGAGACGAAGAGACCGCGTTCACCGCGCAGTCGGCCGAGCTCCTCGTAGCGGACCCGGGCCAGCACCGGATACATCATCAGCAGCAGGCCGATCGCGATCGGCAGCGAGGTGCCGCCGATCGCGACCGCCGACAGGGCGCTCTCGAGGCCGGGGATCAGGGCGCCGAGGCCTAGCCCGACGCCCATCGCCACCCCGATCCAGA
>MKSH01000248.1:4621-5082 GCA_001898095.1 Solirubrobacterales bacterium 70-9
GAACGTGGCCAGCGGGTAGGCGCCCATCGCACTCTTGGCCGGATCGGTGATGTCGAGGACGCCACTCGTCGGCACCGTCTTCACGATCGCGGCCGCCGCGCCGAACGATTCGACGCTCGGCATCACGAATTCGCCGGCGGCGTTTTCGACGGCGGCGACGCGCAGGCCAGCGGCGCCGGCATAGGTGGCGCTGACGTAGCCGATCGATCCGTTGGTGGAGTTGACGGCGGCACCGACGCCTTTGTCTCCAGCCGCGGTGCTGCCGGCCTTGAAGTGGGCGGTTGAGACGGCGCCCGACTTCTTCCCCGCGACCTTCGACAGGTAGCTGGTGACGGTGTAGCTCGGTCCGCTCGCTTCACCCGGGTAGACGACGCTGATCTTCGTGCCCGGCAGTTTCGCCTTCGGGTTCAGGGCCAGGATCTTCGGATCGTTCCAGTGGGTGATCTTGCCGTTGAAGATGG
>MKSH01000248.1:5100-7612 GCA_001898095.1 Solirubrobacterales bacterium 70-9
CTGCGCGCAGTCGTTACACGCCGTCGCCTGTTCGGGGCTGAGCGGGAGGTCGACGGCGGCAAATTCGATGCTGCGCGAATCCAGTTTCGAGAGGCCCGCTTCCGAGCCGATCGGACTGTAGGTGACCGCGATCCCTTCGCGGATCAAGAACCCGTTGGTCCAGTTCGGCATGACCGCACCGGCGACGGCCGAGCCGGCACCGGGGATGGCGGCCGAGGCGAGGGCGGCGGCGGACATGAACAGTGCTGCGACCGATACGACCGAGACGAGGAACAGCCTTGCTGACCGCTTGCGGATCACGGACGATTTCCTTTCGATTTGCGTTGCTGTACTACGACGGGTGCCATCCTATGAATTGACAAGAGCAATTTCAATAGATATATGTAGATAGATGAGCATCGATCTGGAGCTGGAGCCAAAGACCAAAAGAGCGCCCGGTGGGCCGTGCTGTGAGCCGGTCGTCTATCCCGACGTCGAGCGTGAGCAGGCGCAACGTATGGCGAGGATCGCCAAAGCGCTCGGAGACCCGGTGCGCCTGCAGCTGGTCGACGTGCTGCGAAAGCACGCCGGCAAAGTGTGCGTCTGCGAGCTGGTGCCGCTGTTCGACCTCGCGCAGCCGACCGTCTCCCACCACCTCAAGAAGCTGAGGGACGCCGGCATCGTCGGTTCCGAGCGACCGGGGCTGTGGGCCTATTACTACGTCAAACCCGAGGCATTGGAGGAGTTCTCTCAATGGCTGAGCTGACCGATACGAAGACCGTCGAGGGCACCACGCAGGATGCCTGCTGCTCCGCCGAGGCGCAGTCGACATGCTGCGAGCCGGCCGACAAGGCGGCCTGTTGCGGCGATTCGGCTGCCGGCGGCAGTTGCGGCTGTTCGGCCGGCGACGGGAGCACGGCCGACGCAGGCGATTTCCGCGAGGCCGTGCGGGTCCGTTACGCCGCAGCCGCGACCTCTGTGGCCGAGGGCGGGGCGTGCTGCGACTCGAACGCCGTCCTGAGCGACGAGGAAGCCGCCGTCTTCGGCGCCGGCCTCTACGGCAATGAGAGCGACGAGCTGCCCGACACGGCGACGATGGTCTCGCTCGGCTGCGGCAACCCGACCGCGGTCGCCGCGCTCGAGGAGGGCGAAACCGTCCTCGACCTGGGCTCGGGTGGCGGCATCGACGTACTGCTATCGGCCCGTCGGGTAGGTCCGACCGGCAAGGCCTTCGGTCTCGACATGACCGACGAGATGCTGGCGCTCGCCCGCGAGAACCAGCGCAAGGCCGGGGTCGAGAACGTCGAGTGGCTGCGCGGTGAGATCGAGGCGATCCCGCTGCCTGCCGAGACCGTCGACGTGGTGATCTCCAACTGCGTGATCAACCTCTCCGGCGACAAGTCGAAGGTGCTCGCCGAGGCGGCACGGGTGCTGAAACCCGGCGGGCGCTTCGCGGTCTCCGATGTGATCGCCGACGAGGACATGGATGCGGCGACCAAAGCCGACATGCAGCAGTTCACCGGCTGCATCGCGGGCGCGCTGACCCGTCGCGAGTTCGAGGACGCTCTCGCCGCCGCGGGGCTGACCGACATCGAGATCCAGGAGACGCATCGCGTGCACGAGAAAGCCGGATCGGCGATCGTGCGGGCGCGAAAGCCCGCGCCGGTCGAGACGCCTTAGGTCTCCCTGGCGGGGGTCGCCCCGCCAGGATGTGAGGCGTCCTCGAACTCGCGAAAAAGACCGGTGACGACGAAGGCGACCTGCTCGCCGATGTCCACCGCGTTGTCGCCGATCCGCTCGATCGCCCGTGCTGCGAGCAGCATCGTCATCGCCCATTCCCGCTGGTCGGCGTCATCGCCGATCTCCAGCGCGAGGCGGAAGCACTCGCGGTTCAGCTCGTCGATGACGTCATCTCGGTCGACGAGATCGCGTGCCATCTCGATGTTGCGCTCCCGGAATGCCCGCTTCGCCTGGCTGATCAACGCCTTCGCGTTCACGCCCATGGCGAGGATGTCCCTCAGCAGCGCTTCATCGGCGGGCGGCTCGTGCCCGGTCATCGGGATCGCCTTGCAGAGGTTCACGCACTGGTCGCCCATCCGCTCGATGTTCTTCAGCACGTGCAGCATCGCCGAGATCAGGCGCAGGTCGGTCGCCACCGGCGACTGCGTCGCCAGCAGCGTGATCAGCGCCTGGTGCACCTCGAGGTAGCGGCCGTCGATCCGGTCGTCGTCGGCGATGACGATCTGGGCCAGCTCGATGTCCTGATGCTCGATCGCCTCGAGGGTGCGGGTGAGCGACCCGCTGACCAGGTCGAGCCCGCCCAGTGCGCTTTCTTCGAGCGCGTCGAGCTCTTCGGCGTAGACCTGTCGGGGAAGCCCCACCTAGCCGAATTTTCCGGTGACATAGCGCTCGGTCCGCTCGTCCTCCGGGTTGGTGAAGAGCTTTTTCGTCCCGCTCACCTCGACCAACTCTCCGTCCAACATGAAGACGGTCGTATCGGCGACCCGTGCAGCCTGTTGCATGTTGTGCGTGA
>MKSH01000248.1:7627-11045 GCA_001898095.1 Solirubrobacterales bacterium 70-9
CCGAGCACGGCTCGTCCATGAGAAGGACGTCCGGATTCACCGCCAGAGCCCGCGCGATGCAGAGCCGCTGTTGCTGGCCGCCGGACAGTCCCGTCCCCGGAGACTTCAGTCTGTCCTTGGCCTCCTCCCACAATCCGGCGCCCTTGAGTGCGTCCTCGACCGTCTCCTGGATCGTGTCTCGGGGCGCTCCGGTGAAGCGCAGACCGGCCGCGACGTTGTCGTAGATCGACATGCTCGGGAAGGGGTTCGGTTTCTGGAACACCATCCCGACGGCCCGGCGGACCGCAACCACATCCACCCCGGAGCCGTACAGATCGGTGCCGTCGAGCAGGACCTGTCCCTCGGCATGTGCGCCCGGGATCTCTTCGTGCATGCGATTGATGCAGCGGACCATCGTCGACTTGCCGCAACCTGATGGCCCGATGATGGCGGTGACCTCGCCCGGCACGAACGAGAGGCTGATGCCTTTGACCGCCTGCTGACTCCCGTAGTAGGCACTGAGATCCCGCAACTCGACCGCACGCGTCGCGTCGGAGCCCTTGGCGCGAGGCCGCGGCTCTGAGACCTCGAAGGACGGCGTCACCGGCGAGCCCGCGCGCGCGCCCTGGGCGTCCTCGGTATCGGTCTCGGCGTGGCCGCTCGCATCAGTGGGTCGAGTGTTCATCTCAGATGGCTCCTTTGCCACGGCTTCTTCGTTGGATCAGTTTTGCAGCCAGGGTGACGATCAGGATCATCCCGACAAGGGTGAGCGCGCCACCCCACGCTCTTTCGACCAGTTCGTCGTTGGGCTGCTTCAGATCCTGGAAGATCTGGGCGGGCAGGGAGTTCATCGGTTCGTTCAGGTTGAAGGTGGTCGCCTTCACGATGGTCGAGGTGAAGAGCAGCGGCGCGGTCTCTCCGGCAGCTCGGGCTACCGAGAGCAGCGCGCCCGTGACGATCCCGGAGGCGGCGCTCGGCAGGACGACGCGGAGCACGACCTTCCATCGGGGAGCGCCCAGCGCCAGGGCGGCTTCCCGCAGATGGTTGGGGACGAGCTGGAGGGAGACCTCCGAGGAGCGGGTGACGATCGGCAGCATCAGCAGGGCCAACGCCGCCGACCCCTTCCAGCCGGCGAAGGTGGAACCGCCCACTTCTCCGATCACGAGGACCAGGTAGATGAAGAGGCCGAAGACGATCGAAGGAACACCGGTCATCACATCGACGAAGAAGCGGACCGCCTGCGCGAGTTTGCCGGTTCTCCCGAACTCGGTCAGGTAGACGGCGACGCCGATGCCGAGCGGCACGGTCACCAGGGCGGCGAAGCCGACGATCTCGATCGTGCCGAGGATGGCACTCTTCACGCCGCCTTGGGCACCGAGGAAGTTGCCGGTCGGATCGGTGGTGAAGAATTCACTGCTGAGGGCCCCGATCCCCTTGTTGATGATGTAGATCATCACCAGGACGAGCGGCACGAGCGCGATGCCCGTCGCCAGCCAGAAAAGCCAGCGCATCGCCTTGTCGGTCCGGCGACGCCGACCGCTTATGGGCTGCAGGAGGCGACTCTCGGGGAGCGCTCCGGACTCCATCAGGCAACCCCGCCCTGGGCGACGATCGGGACGCCGCTCTGCCGCTCGCTTCTCATCACGACCAGTCGGGCTATCGAGTTCACGATGAGCGTCAGCACGAAGAGCACCAGTCCGGCGCCAATCAGGGCCGCTTTATGCACAGGGTTGGCGGCGGCTTCGTTGAATTCGTTGGCGATCACGGCCGCCAGGGTGTATCCCTGACCGAAGATGCTGTGCCCCAGAATCGGATTGTCCCCGATCACGATCGTCACCGCGATCGTCTCCCCGATCGCTCGGCCTAGGCCGAGCATCGCGGCGCCGGTGATGCCCCGCCGCGCGTAGGGAAGCATCGAGGTGCGGATCATCTCCCAGCGGGTCGAGCCCAGTGCCAGAGATGCCTCCTTCAGATCGCTTGGCACGGTGGACAGGACCTCACGGCTGATGGCGCTGACGATCGGCAGGAGCATGATCGCGAGGACCAGTCCGGCGATGAAGTAGTTGGGCCCCGGGACGCTGTCGATGGCGACGAACGGGATGAAGTGGAAGGTGTCGGCGAACCATTGCTCGGCCGGTTTCAGCTTCGGGATCAGGTAGTAGAACGCCCACAGGCCATAGACAACCGAGGGCACCGCCGCGAGGAGGTCGACCAGGATCGTCAGCGACCCGCGAAGCCGCCGCGGGCACAACTCGGTGAGGAAGACCGCCACCCCCACGGCGATCGGGACCCCGATCACCAGGGCCAGAGTCGAGGTGATCAACGTGCCCACCACCAACGGCAGGGCGCCGTAGATTTCGTTGGGGACGTCCCAGTTGTTGCTGAAGACGAAGCCGAGAATTCCTTCCTGTTCGAAGACGAGCTTCGATTCGGCGGCCAGCTTGATGAAGAAGTAGGCCAGCAGCACCAATACGGCCGCCGCCAAGGCGGTCAGCCCGTATCGGAGCACCCGGTCGGGGAGACGCGCGAGGGGCGAGCGACCAAGTGACCGCTTGCCCCCCGCGACCGGCGGAGTTCCTGCCTCCACGATCTACCTACCGTCCTCTTTGGTCCCGGAGCCGTGCTAGGCGCCTTTGATCGGTTTGCCGTTGCACTTGAGACCGTCGACTTTTGCCTGACTGGCTTCCCGAAGTTCGGTGGCGAGCGGGGCGTAGTCGAGTTCTTCGCCCGCACCCTGGCCTTCAGGGCTCAACGCGTAATCAAGGAAGCCGACGACATTCTTGGCGGTTTCTTCGCTCTTGCCCGCTTTGCACAGGTCTTCGTACACCAGGACGAACGTGGTGGATGCGATCGGATAGGCCTTCGCGGACGAGGACGCGTTGATCATGCTGAACCGGAGGTCCGGCGGGAATTTCACGTCTTCACCTGCCGCCGAGGTGGATTCCAGGCTCGGTTCGATGAATTCGCCGGCCTTGTTCTGGACGTCGGCGAAGGTGAACTGGTTCTGGAGCGCATAGGCGAGCTCGACGTAGCCGATCGCGCCTTCGGTCTGGCTGACGCCGCCGGCGACACCCTCGTTGCCGTTGGCTCCGGTGCCCACCGGCCACTTGATCGTGTCCCCGTTACCCAGCTTGGATTTCCATTCGGGGCTGTAGTCGGCGAGGAATTCGGTGAACAGCGCGGTGGTCCCCGAGGAGTCTGACCGGTGGTAGACCGTGATCGCGGTTTCGGGCAGTTCGACTTCCGGGTTCAATTTGGCGATCGCCGGGTCGTTCCACTTGGTGATGTTGCCGAGGAAGATTTCCGCGACGGTCGCGCCTTCGAGTTTCAGACCCGTTTCGACCCCCGGGAGGTTGTAGGAGACGGTCACCGCCCCGAGCTCGATCGGCACGTGCACCGGCGTCCCGTTCTTTTCGGCGGCTTCGACCTCTTCGTCGGT
>MKSH01000249.1 GCA_001898095.1 Solirubrobacterales bacterium 70-9
CCGGCAGCTCGATCTTTTTCTTCCCGGAGAGGTACTGGCCGGTCAGCGAGGCGGGGTCTTTGGCGACCTGCTTGGGCGTCCCGGCGGCGATGATGTGGCCGCCGTGCTCGCCCGCCCCGGGCCCGAGGTCCACCAGGTGGTCGGCAGCCATCATCGTGCCCTCGTCGTGCTCGACCACGATCACCGTGTTGCCGAGGTCCCGAAGGCGGTCGAGGGTCGCGATCAGCTTCTCGTTGTCGCGCTGGTGGAGGCCGATCGAGGGCTCGTCGAGCACGTACATGACACCGACCAGGCTGGAGCCGATCTGGGTCGCCAGCCGGATCCGCTGCGCCTCGCCGCCGGACAGGGTGCGCGCGGTGCGTGACATCGAGAGGTAGCCGATGCCGACGTTGTCGAGGAAGCTCAGCCGTTCGGTGACCTCGCGGACGATCAGCCGCGCGATCGAGCGCTCGGTCTCGGTCAGCTCGAGCTCTTCGATCCATTCCTTCGCCCGACGCGCCGAGAGGTCGCCGTACTCGGCGATGCTGAGCCCGCCGACTTTCACCGCCAGGCTCTCGGGCCGCAGCCGGGCACCGTGGCACTGCGGGCAGGGCTGCTCCGCCATGTAGCCCTCGATCCGCTCCCGGTTCGTCTCCGAGTCGGTCTCTTCGTAGCGCCGCTCGAGGTTGTTGACGATCCCCTCGAAGCGCACCTTGTAGGAGCGCCGGCGGCCGAAGCGGTTCGTGTAAGTGACCTGGTGGCGCTGGTCGCCGGTGCCGTAGAGAAAGATCTCCTTCTCGTCTTTCTTCAGCTTCGACCAGGGCTTGTCGACGTCGACGCCGGAGGACTCGGCGACCGAGGCGATCAGCCGCCGCCAATAGGCGGTGACGCCGCGGTTCCAGGGCTGCAGGGCGCCCTCGGCCAGCGAGAGGGTCGGGTCGGGGACGACGAGCTCGGGGTCGATCACCTTCTGGAAGCCGAGCCCGTGGCAGCGGTCGCAGGCGCCGTGGGGCGAGTTGAAGGAGAAGATCCGCGGCTCCAGCTCAGGGATCGAGGTGCCGCAGTTGAGGCAGGCGAACTGCTCGGAGAAGAGCAGCTTCGGCTCGTCGGAGTCGACGAACTCGACCTCGATCAGCCCGGCGGCGAGCCCGGCGGCGGCCTCGACCGACTCCGAGAGCCGGCGCCGCAGCTCCGGTTTCATCACCAGCCGGTCGACCACGATCGAGATGTCGTGTTTGAACTTTTTGTCGAGGACGATCTCCTCGTCGAGGCGGCGCAGCTCGCCGTTGACCTCGGCCCGCGAGTAGCCCTCGAGCCGCATCTGCTCAAGCAATTTGCCGTATTCGCCTTTGCGCCCGCGGACGACCGGCGCCATCACCATGAATTTCTTGCCGTCCTCGATCGTCATCAGCCGGTCGACGATCTGCTCCTGGGTCTGGCCGGTGATCTCCTCGCCGCATTGGGGGCAGAACGGGTGACCGATCCGGGCCCAGAGCAGCCGCAGGTAGTCGTAGATCTCGGTCACCGTGCCGACCGTCGAGCGCGGGTTGCGCGAGGTCGTCTTCTGGTCGATCGAGATCGCCGGCGAGAGCCCCTCGATCGAGTCCACGTCCGGCTTCTCCATCAATCCGAGGAACTGCCGCGCGTAAGACGACAGCGACTCGACATAACGCCGCTGCCCCTCGGCGTAGATCGTGTCGAAAGCAAGGCTGGACTTGCCCGAGCCGGACAACCCCGTGATCACGATCAGCGAGTCGCGAGGGAGCTCGACCGAGACGTCCTTGAGGTTGTGCTCCCGGGCACCAGAGATGACGATCTTGTCCGAAACAGGCACGGATAACGAGTCTACCCAAGCGAACAGATGTTCCCCCGCCCTTCGCCCCACCCCCACCGGGCTCTCGCCGTCCCCGCCTGAAGAAACCCCGCACCGTGCGGCCTTTTCCGAGCAGGCGAGCGCCACCGGGGGGGGCGAACCCCCATGGCGTTCGCACTTACCCGTTGCATGAACGGGAAACTGCGAACGCACCAGCCGCTTGCGGATCTGGCGGCGCGTCAGTTCGGCGTCGTGACCCGCCGCCAGCTGATGGACCTCGGGTACACCGAAGAAATGATCGACCATGATCTCGAGACGGGCCGACTTCAAGCGTGGCACCGGAGCGTCTTTGCCGTTGGTCACCGCGGCCTCAGCCCCCATGGCCTCTGCATGGCGGCGGTGCTGTTTCGTGGGAGCGGCGCCCTGGTCAGCTATCAGTCTGCTGTATGGCTATGGGGACTCGAGCGAAATCTGGAGATCCCCGTCCACGTCAGCGTCCCCTGGCGAGGCCATGCGCAAGAGGCCCTCGGGCTCCATCACTGCCCGGCGTTACGCGATGAGGACGCGACCGAAACCGAGCACCTTCCGGTGACCTCGGTGCCGAGGACGCTTCTCGACTACGCCTCGACCGCCAAGACCTACAAATTGGAACGAGCAATCGACCAAGCATCTCGCCTGGATCTACTTGATCCTGCCGCGGTCAACCTGATCACCGAAGAGGTCAGGGGTCACCGGGGAAGCAAGCCATTGCGCCAGGCGATGGTCATCTATCACGAGACGGGGTTCACGCGATCAGGAGGCGAGAAGCGGATGCTCGCCGCGTTGGCCAACGCAGGCGTGCCGCGACCGCTGGTCAACAACTTCATCGAAGGCTACGAGCTCGACTTCTACTGGGAGCACGAGCGGTTCGCGGTCGAACTAGACAGCTGGGAACACCACCGCTCGCGTAGCTCGTTCGAGGCCGACCCTGAACGGCAGGAGAAGCTGGCGATGGTCGGGATCGAACTGATCCGAATTACCGGCACTCGCCTCAAACGCGAACCAGAGACTGTGGCACGACGCATCGGCGGCCACCTCGAACGTCGCCGTCAACCACTCGCCGCCTGATGCGTTCGCACTTTCCCTTAACCAGTACGGCTAAGTGCGAACGCACATGCCGCGGGGGGCGGTTTAGAGGGCGGCGGAGAGTTTGCGGCGGTACTCGCGGGCCGTGGGGTCGGCGGGGTCGAGGTCGGTGAGGATGCCGATGATGGCGCGGCGGATCAGGTCGCGGAGGTCGGCGGGGTCGAGGCCGGCGCCGGCGCCGTTAGGGGACGCGAGGCCCTCGAGCAGGAAGTCGAGAGCCTTCGTGCGGTCGCCGGCGTCGAGGGCCGCCCAGGCCTCGGGGGCGACGCCGGCCTCGGCCAGCCGCACCCGGGCGGCGATGCCGGCGGCGCCGAAGTCGTCGGGGAAGCCCTCGACCGCGTCCAGCGCGTCGGCCTCCGCCCCGCGGGCGAGCCGCGCCTTCGCCAGCGCGACCGCGATGTCGGCGCGGCGCGGCTCCATTTCGTGGGCCTCGCGCAGGGAGAGCTCGTCGCCCGCGGCGAGGAGCTCATCGGCGCGCGAGGGCGCCAGGCCGTCGAAGAAGGCTTCGACTTTGGCCGGCGGGACGGCGCCGACGCATT
>MKSH01000250.1:0-2886 GCA_001898095.1 Solirubrobacterales bacterium 70-9
CTGGTGTCGCGGCGGATCCGGATGAACCTCGAGGTCTGGGACCGCTCGGCGCTGCAGGACCAGGAGGAAACGATCGGCCGGCGCAAGTACAGCGGCGCGCCGCTGGGCGAGGAAGACGAGTTTGACCCGCTGCCGCTCGAGGTCAAGGGGGACGACGGCAAACCGGTGATCCCCGAAAACAGCCACGTGCGGCTCGCCTCGGCGACCGAAAACGACGGCGTGCGGATCCTCCGCCGCGGCTACTCCTTCACCGACGGCGTCGACCAGAGCCTCGGCGAGCTCGAAGCGGGCCTCTTCTTCATCGCCTTCCAGCGCGACCCGGAGGCGCAGTTCGTCGCCCTGCAGCGCAAGCTCGGCCAGTTCGACGCGCTGAACGAGTACATCAAGCACGTCGGCAGCGGCCTCTTCGCGGTGCCGGGCGGGACGAAGCCGGGCGGCTACGTCGGCGAAGCGCTGCTCGCCTGAACCTTTTCCGACCGGATTCGTAGGTTTTTGTTAGGGTCCCCTAAGCAGCACCCACCTGTGCCCGGGCTCCGCGGCGAACGAGACGACGTCATGGGCCCGGGCACTCCCAACTTCCGCATCCAGAACCACCAACTCTCACCAAGGAGCTTGTCGAGATGAACCGAGTCCCTGTCCGTGCCCTGATCGCCGCCATGGCCTTAGGCCTGGTGGCGCTCCTCGTGGCCGCCTGCGGCTCCAGCAGCGATGACGCCCCGGCCGGCTCCAAGCAGCTGACGTTCAAGCTCACCGACGCCGGCTGCGAACCGATCAAGGCCAACGCCCCCGCCGGACCGATCGACTTCAAGGTCGAAAACGGCGGCACCTCGAAGTACACCGAGCTCGAGGTCCTCGAAGGGGAAACGATCCTCGGCGAGCGCGAGAACATCACCGAAGGCCTCTCCGGCAGCTTCTCGCTGACCCTCGAAGAAGGCGAATACACGGTGCGCTGCGACGAAGGCGGCGGCGAAGGCGAGGCGACGCTGAAGGTCACCGGCAAGCTGGAAACGAAGAAGAGCCCGGAAATCGAAAAGGCGATCTCCGACTACAAGGCCTACCTGCTGGAAAACTCCGAAGAACTGGTCCAGAACACGAAGCCGTTCGTCGCCGCGGTCGAGGCGGGCAACATCGCCAAGGCGAAACAGCTCTACCCTGCGCCGCGCATCAACTACGAGCGGATCGAGCCGGTGGCCGAGTCCTTCGGCGATCTCGACCCGCGCATCGACGCGCGTGAAAACGACGTCAAGCCGAGCGAATTCGGCGGTTTCCACCGAATCGAGAAAGCGCTCTGGGAAGAAGAAACGACGGACGGCATGAAGCCGGTCGCGGAAGGCCTGCTTGAAGACGTCGAAGAACTCGAAGAACTGATCAAGGGCAAAGTCGACATCCATGCGGTGGAGATCGCCAACGGCGCGAACGAGCTCCTGACGGAGGTCTCGACCTCGAAGATCACCGGCGAGGAGGAGCGCTACTCGCACATCGACCTGGTCGACTTCAAGGCCAACGTCGAAGGGTCCCAGGTGGCGTTCGAAGACGTGGCACCGCTGATGGAAAAGTCCGACCCGAAGCTGGTCAAGGAAATCGAAAAGGACTTCGAAACCGTGTACGCCGCGCTGAAGCCCTACGAAACCGAAGTCTGGCCCGGTTTCGTCCTGTACACGGAACTGACCAAAGCCGACACCCGCAAACTGGCTCAGGTGATCGACACCCTGGCCGAGAAATTGTCGCTCGTTCCGGCGCAGATCGCCAAGGGCGAAACGGCTTAGCGCCGCTTTCCCGGCGGGTCCTGTGCGACCCGCCGGGGGAGTCCCTAGCCTGAGACGGCCCATGGATCAGGCAGAACAGATGAGCTTCGGGAGCAGTCCCGGCGAACGAGCGGACGCCCTGCTCGGTGAGCTCGGCTACGCGGGCTGGCGCAAAGGGCAGCGGGAGGCGGTGATCGCGGCGCTGGAAGGGCGCGATTCGCTGATCGTGATGCCGACCGGCGGCGGCAAGAGCCTCTGCTACCAGCTGCCGGGCCTGGCCTCGGAGGACCTGACGATCGTGGTCAGCCCGCTGATCGCGCTGATGCGGGACCAGTGGCTGCGGCTGACCCAGGCCGGCCACCCGGTGGCGATGGTCTCCTCGGCGATGGACGAAGGCGACACCTGGGAGGCGCTGGAGAGCGTCCGCGACGGGCGGGCGAAGATCGTCTACTGCGCCCCCGAGCGCTTCGCCTCGCGCGTCTTCCTCGATGCGATCGGTCAGCGCAAGGTCGACCTGCTGGCGGTCGACGAGGCCCACTGCGTCTCCGAGTGGGGCCACGACTTCCGCCCCGACTACCTGCGGCTGCCGCAGATCGCCGAGCGGCTCGGCCGACCGACGGTGATGGCCTGCACGGCGACCGCGACGGTGCCGGTGGCGGTCGAGATCGCGCAGCGCTTCGGCATGCGCGAGCCGCTCCGCGTGCGGGCGGGCTTCGACCGTCCCAATCTCTCCTTCGACGTCATCGCGCTGGAGGGCAAGGGCTCGAAGGCGCGCCGCCAGGCGCTGCTGGAGACCGGCCTCGCCGACCCGGCCAACCGCCCGGCGATCGTCTACTGCGGCACCCGCAAGGACACCGACGAGGAGGCCGAAGAGCTGCGCAGTACCGGCCTGCGGGCGCTCGCCTACCACGCCGGGATGGAAGGCGAACAGCGCTCGACCGTGCAGCGCCGCTTCATGTCCGGCGGCGAGGACGCGGTCGACGTGGTGGTCGCCACCAACGCCTTCGGCATGGGCGTCGACAAGGCCGACGTGCGCTCGGTCTGGCACATGGCGATCCCGACCAGCGTCGAGGCCTATTACCAGGAGGCGGGCCGCGGCGGGCGCGACGGGGCGCCCGCGCGAGCGGTGATGCTGGCGATG
>MKSH01000250.1:2915-4959 GCA_001898095.1 Solirubrobacterales bacterium 70-9
CGAGCGCGGCTGGCGTGCCTACCGGGCGATCAAAGAGTTCATCTACGGCACCCGCTGCCGCCGCCAGGCGCTGCTCGCCCACTTCGGCGACCGCCGCGCCGAGACCCCGCCCCTGGACCGCTGCTGCGACATCTGCGACCGCCTCGACTGGCTCCCCGACCCGGAGACGATCGCCGTCCGCCGCCCGGCCGGCTCGAAGGCCCCGGCCACCCCGATCGCCGACCTCTCGGCCGCCGACGAAGGTCTCTTCGAAGCCCTGAAAGCCTGGCGCCTCGAAGCCGCCCAGGGCAAGCCCGCCTACACGGTCGCCAACAACAAGACCCTCGCCTCGATCGCCTCCCGCCGCCCCGCCGGCCGCCCCGAACTGATCGAGATCTCCGGCGTCGGCCCCGCCTTCGTCGGCAAGTACGCCGAGGACGTGCTGGCCCTGGTCGCCGAGCACGCCCCACCGCTGGCGGCGTAGGGCCCTGCCGCAGGGGACGGCGGGGTTCGGGGCGCCGGCGGCCGGGGACGGTCGCGTCCCGGGCGTCTCGCGGCGGTCCTGGCAGGTTGTGACCGCCGCGAGACGCCCGGGACGCGAGGCTTTCGGGGGGGGTCTGGCACAGGTGCGGGGACGCGGTCGGCTTTTTCCAGCCTGGGGGGTGGAAAAAGTCGAGGGCATCGCGCTCTCGACTTTCACCTTGCCAGGGCAGGGTGAAAGTCGAGAGCGCGTCCGGGACTCCTTAAGGAACGTGGAGTTCCGCGCCGGACCCGCGCAGATCGTCACGGACCTCCGCCGCGACCCGCCCGGGACGCGCACCCTCGCACCTCTCCCCGAGACCCGGCCCTCTCGTAGGCGGTCACAGCCTGCCCGGACCGCCTACGAGAGGGCCGCGTCCCTTGTACGTCTATCAATGCGACTGGCGACACCGTGGGCCTCCTTGCTCTCTGGCGTCCCGGATGAGCTTCCTTGAGCGCGGAAGTCGCAAACCGGCTTGCAAGGGGGGTTGCGAGACGGCGCCCATGGGGGCTCTCTTGGGAGTCTGGGGAGGTGCCCGGCTCGATGTCCCGACGGGCCGCGCTGGCGGCCGTCCTGGTCGCCCTCGCGGCCCTATGGGCGTGCGCCGGGGCCGCGGCGCTCTCGCCCGCGGTGAAGGGCGTGCTGGTGCCGAAAGGCAAGCAGGTGTACTTCGGCATCTCCGACACCGGCGACCCGGCCAGCTTCGGGGAATTCAGCACCGCGGTGTCCAAGCACCCGGCGGTGATCGAGTCGTTCCGCGCCTGGGGCACCGACCTGCGGGACTCGATCCAGCGGTGGGAGATCGCCCGGGCGCGGCCGATGATCCACATCACCACCGCCGACCCGCACACCGGGGCGGAGTTGTTCAGCCTCGCGGCGATCGCGAGCGGCGCCGGGGACGGCTACCTGATCCGGCTCAACCGCCTCTTCGCGGAAAAGAAGATGCGCGCTTACGTACGGCCGCTGGGCGAGCCGAACCGCTGCCTCAACGTCTACGCCGCCTACGAATGCGCCGGCAAGCCGCGCGAGGCCGAAGACTCGGCCCGCAACTACCGCCGCGCGTTCCGCCGCATCTACGTGATCGTGCACGGCGGCGGCAAGGCGAAAGCGATCAACAAACGCCTCGCCGAAGCCGGGCTGCCGCCGCTGAACGCGACCGTCGGCGGGCTGCCGAAGGCGCCGGTGGCGATCGTCTGGAGCCCCCTCCCCTCCGGCTCGCCGACCACCAAAAGGAACCTGCCGCAGAACTTCTTCCCGGGGAAGGAATGGGTGGACTGGACCGGCACCGACTTCTACGCCTCCTATCCCGAATGGGGCGCGCTGACCAGGCTCTACGAACGCTATCCGGAAAAGCCGTTCGCGATCACCGAGTGGGGCGTCGAAGCGGGCGACGACCCGAACTTCGTCTCCCACCTCTTCGCCTGGGTGAAAGCACACCCGCGGACGAAGATGCTCGTCTACTACCAGGACTTCGGCTCGACCTCGAACTACCGGATCCAGAACTACGCCGAAAGCCTCGCGGTCCTCACCGACCGCCTTCACTCC
>MKSH01000250.1:4980-5540 GCA_001898095.1 Solirubrobacterales bacterium 70-9
GCGCGACGAAGCCGCGGGAGATCGCCTTGCCCCCTACCCGCTGCGGGTAGCGGAAGTTGGGCGCGACCACGGCGTTGCCGACCCGCGGCTTCACCGGGTGGATCGGTTCCAGCGCCGTGATGCTCGAGTAGCCGGTCAGGTAGAGGTCGCGGCCGTCGGAGATGATCGGCGTGTAGGTCCCCTTCGGGTAGGTGAAGACCTTCTTGCCCGAGTGCATCATGTAGCCGATCGTCCGCTGGTTCGTGAACTCGGCGATGTAGACGATTTCGCCGATCGCCGAGAGCGAGCCGATCACCTGGCCGCCGGTCGAGCGGCTCCAGCGCACGCTCCCGGTCTTCGCGTTCAGCGCGTAGATGTTGCCGTCGAAGGAGCCGATGTAGACGGTCGGCGGGCTGTGCTTGGTGCTGGCTACCGCTGGTGCTGAGTAGGCGTACCCGCCGGTCGAGTAGGTCCAGGCGAGTTCGCCGTTCGACATGTCGAAGCTGTAGACGCGGTCGTCGTTGTTGCCCGCGTAGACGCGGCCGAAGGCGACCGCCGGGGTCGAGTAGAACTGGCCGCCG
>MKSH01000250.1:5564-6016 GCA_001898095.1 Solirubrobacterales bacterium 70-9
CGTAGTCGCCGACGAAGAGCCGGCCGCCGTAGTAGGCGGGCGCCGCCTTCACCGGCCCCGACAGCTGCGTCGCCCAACGGACGTTCCCGTTGACGGTCGAGAGCGAGTAGAGCTTGCCGTCTTCGCAGCCGAAGAAGACGCTGCTGCCGACCACCACCGGCGAGGACTCGGCCCGTCCCGGCAGGCTCTTTTTCCAGATGATCTTGCCGTTCGCGGCGTTCAGCTTGACGATGTGGCCGGGGACCAGGTTGACGATGTAGAGGCGGTGTTTGTAGTAGGTCGGCGAGGAGGCGTTGAGCCGGCCGATCCGCCGTTCCCAGATCTTCTTCCCGGTCTTGGCGTTGAGGGCGAAGGCGAAGCCGGAGTTGTTGACCGCGTAGAGGACGCCGCCGACGTAGATCGGCGGGAACTCGAGCAGCGGCCGCTGCGTGTAGCGCCAGACTTTGCGGAAG
>MKSH01000250.1:6213-8668 GCA_001898095.1 Solirubrobacterales bacterium 70-9
ACGCCACAGCCGGCGCGGATGGACGAGGAGGACGAGGGCAGAGCGCAGGCGCTTAAGCACGCTCAGGCGCGCCAGCGCTGCGGGTCGGAGCCGGGGACCGGGTGGGCCTCGTCGAGCGCGGCGAGGTGGTCGAGACAGGCGAGGACGATCTGCAGCATGAAGCCCGCCGTTCCTGCATTGAGGTTCTCGCGACCGACGATCGCTTCGACCAGCTCGTAGGCGGTCGGCTCCTCGGCCGCGACGAGGCCGGTGCGGATGCGGTCGAGGAGGCCCTGCGCCTGGGCGCGGACGTCGGCGATCTTCGCCGCCGGTTCGCGAAACGGTTTGCCGTGGCCGGGCAGGCAGAGGTCGACGTCGAGCGGCTCGATCACATCGAGGCTGGTGAGGAATTCCCCGAACGGGTCGGGCGTGTGGCCGTAGTCGAAGAACAGCACCGAGCGTCCCATCAGGTGGTCGCCGGAGAAGAGCAGCTTGCGCTCGGGCTGGTGCAGGCAGACGTGCGAGGGCGCGTGGCCGGGGGTCTCGTAGACCTGCCAGGTGCCGAGGTCGCTCTCCACCTCGACCCCAGGGAGGAGCTCGCGGTCGGGGGCGCGGATGCCGTCGACGAGTTCTTCCGGCTTCGACTGGCGCTCGCGGTAGCGGTCCAGGGCGCGGTCCGGGACACCGCTCATCCTCCCCACCTCGAGGCGCGCTTCCAGCGCCGCGTCGGGGTCGTCGACTTGCTGCCGGATGTGCTCCCACTTCGGGTGCATCCACAACTCACAACCGGTCTGCTCGCAGATCGATGCGGCGAGGCCGTAGTGGTCGGAGTGCGCGTGCGTGCAGACGACCAGCTCGATGTCTTCCACCCCGAAGCCCGACTGGGCGAGCGCGATGTCGAGCATCCGCAGCCGTCCCCGCCCACCGACCCCGGTGTCGACCAGGACCAGCCCGGCGCCCCGCTGCAGCGCCCAGGCGTTGCCGTGCGGGACCCCCGGCCACGGGCAGGGCAGCTTCAGCCGCCAGACCCCAGGCTGGATCCGTTCGGTGCGCGGCTTGACGACGGTCGCCTCGGCCATCCCCAAATCCTCTCAGTTGGGCGGCTCGAAAAACTGCATCGCGCCCGCGATCGCGAAGCAGAGAGCCCCGGTCAGCGTGCCCCAGTTGGCGATCCCGACCGCGATCATGTCGCCGTCGGCACGCACGAAGGAGGCGACCCCGGCGACCATGAAGAGAACCGAGCCGACCTGGTTGACGAAGACGATCCACCAGCCGAGCCCCTCGCCCCACAGCTTCCACCAGTGGCCGGAGATGTCGACCATCGCCAGCAACCCGGAGATCAGGAACAGCGAGCAGCCGATCATGTCCGGGTTCCAAATCAGCCGGTCCTGCTGGACCGGGGTCATCTGGCCGAGCAGCGAGTCGATCAGGTTGATGCCGAAGACGATCGTGCCGGAGAAGAGGACCGCTGCGGCGAGGTAGTCGAGGTTGCGCGGTTCGCGTGCCCACCAGCGCCAGCGGTGGCGCTCCCAGGTGCCGTCGCGGCGGCGGTGCGGGGCGTTGATCGCCAGCAGCACCGAGGTGTAGCCGCCGGTCGAGAAGAAGACGCCGCCGACCAGGTAGACGACCGCGACGAGGCGCGGGCTGCCGATGTCGGCCTGGGCGAGGGTGGCACCGATCGCGAACAGCGAGCCGCCGACGAGGAACGCCCCCGCGGCGACCGCGTTCGTCCTACGCAGCGCCGAAAGTGCCGGGGTCCGGCCCGGTGCGATGGCCGGCCTCGAGGCGGGCGATCGCCGCCAGGTCGTCTTCGCTCAGCTCGAAGTCGAAGACGTCGAGGTTGGCGCGGATCCGCTCCGGGGTCACCGACTTCGGGATCACCACGTTGCCGAGCTGGAGGTGCCAGCGCAGGATCACCCGGGCGACCGTCTTCTGGTGGTGGGCGGCGATCGTCATCAAGGTCCCGTCCTCCAGCACCTCGCCCTGGGCGAGCGGGCTCCAGGCCTCGGTGGCGATCCCGTGCTCGGCGTGCCAGGCGCGCAGCTCGGCCTGCTGGAGGAGCGGGTGGAGCTCGATCTGGTTGGTCGTCGGCATCCTCTCCGCCTCGGCCTGGAGGCGCTCGAGGTCGGCGACGCGGAAGTTGGAGACGCCGATCGAGCGGGCACCGCCCTCGCCGTGGATCCGTTCGAAGGCGCGCCAGGTGTCGAGGAAGAGGTCCCGCGAGGGCACCGGCCAGTGGATCAGGTAGAGGTCGACGTGGTCGGTGTCGAGGGCTTCGAGCGAGCGGTCGAAGGCGGCCAGGGTCGAGTCGAAGTCCTGCTCGGTATTCCAGAGCTTGGTGGTGACGAAGATCTCCTCGCGGGACACCCCGGAGGCGGCGATCCCGGCGGCGACGCCGCGCTCGTTGCGGTAGGCGGCGGCGGTGTCGACGTGGCGGTAGCCGGCCGCCAGGGCCTCCTCGACCGCGCGCTGGGTC
>MKSH01000250.1:8694-9149 GCA_001898095.1 Solirubrobacterales bacterium 70-9
ACGTCGGCCACCGAGCTAGCTCGAGGCGAGGCCGATCGCGATCAGCGGGAAGGCGATCATGAAGCCGAGCATGGCGCCCATCGCGGCGCCGGATCCGAACGTCGCGGTCTGCGAGCGGGCGCCGCTGAACGCCCCGACCACACAGACGAGGGCGGCAAGGCCGGCTCCGATCCAAAAGATGGAAGGCATCAAGTCGGCACCCTACCGAACCGATAAGCGGGGAGGAATCCTCCAAAGGCCCCTGAACTCCCTCCAAATGACCAACCCGCCCGTCAAAAACTCGAAACTGATCCTCGCGGCGATGATCTTCGCCGTCTCGATGACCTTCATCGACCAGACGATCGTCGCGATCTCGCTGCCGACGATCCAGGGGGACGTCCACCTCTCGACCACCGGGTCGCAGTGGATCATCAACGGCTATCTGCTCTCGCTCTCGGCGCTCTTCGCCTTCGGCG
>MKSH01000250.1:9216-9423 GCA_001898095.1 Solirubrobacterales bacterium 70-9
ATCGGCATCCTCATCTTCGCCGTCTCCTCGGCCCTCTGCGGGGCCACCCCGACCGGCTCCGGCGCCGAGGCCTGGCTGATCGTCTTCCGCATCATCCAGGGCGCGGGCGCGGCGATCATGTTCCCGGCGGCGCTGGCGATCGTCCTCGACTCCTTCCCGGTCGCCCAGCGCGGGCGCGCGATGGCGATCTTCTTCGGCATCGCCGGC
>MKSH01000250.1:9471-12544 GCA_001898095.1 Solirubrobacterales bacterium 70-9
GCGAAGCCCGCCGACGCCCGCAACCCGGGCAAGATCGACTACCGCGGCACGGTACTCGCCTGCGGCGGTATGGGCTTGCTGGTGCTCGGCCTGCAGCAGTCGGCGATCTGGGGCTGGGGCGACGTCAAGACCTGGGCCTCGATCGTGATCGGCGTGGCGATCCTCGTCTACTTCGTCTTCGACCAGCTGAACTCGAGCAACCCGCTGCTGCGGCTGCGGATCTTCGAGAACCGCGCCTTCGCCGTCGACTGCGCCGTCCTCTTCTTCCTGATGATCGCCTTCGTGCCGCTGTTCTTCTTCGCCAGCGAGTACGCGCAGATCTCGCTCGGCGAATCGGCCTCGGAAACCGGGCTCTACCTGCTGATCTTCTTCGCCGGCTTCGCCACCGCGACCCAGTGGGGCGGCAAAATGCTCGACCGGATCGGGGCGCGCCGGCCGGTGGTCCTGGGTTGCGTGGTCGGCGCCGTCGGCTTCTGGCTCTGGGGCAGCTCGATGACCCACCTCTCGGTCAGCGAACAGTGGTACTACATCGTCCTTGCCGGGATCGGGGTCGGGCTGATCCTCTCCCCCGCCAACACCGACGCGCTGAACCGGGTCGCGCGCAGCCGCTACGGCGAGGCGACCGGGATCACCCAGACCGTCCGCAACTTCGGCTCCAGCCTCGGCCTCGCGATCCTCGGCTCGCTGCTGATCACCTGGAACAAGTCGAACCTGGAGAGCGCGCTGAGCAGCAAAGGCGTCAGCAAGGACAAAGCCGACGCGGTCGCCGAATGCATCGCCCAAGGCGAAAAGACCTGCCAGGAAATCGGCCACGCGCTCGGCCCGAAGGCAGGCGAGATCTTCCAGGCCGTGCCGATGTCCTTCGCCGAAGCGAGCGCGGATGTCTTCCACGGGATGGCGATCGCGCTGGCGATCGCCTTCGTGATCGCGGTCAAATGGATGCCGGACGGCAAGGTCGAAGAAGGCGACGTCCCCGAGGACGAGCCTGCCGCGACCGCCTCGCCGGCGACCTGAGTCCCTTTCCTGATCGCGCCCGAGGCTGTACGTTTGGCTGCGTGAAGCGGCCGCGCCTGCTCGTCCCGATCGCGGCGCTGCTGCTGGCACTTTTGCTGGCCCCGGCGGCGGCCCATGCAGTCGCGAAAGCGGAGTCCCCGGCCCAAGAACTGGCCGAAAAGTACGTCCCGATCACCGAGCTGCGGGAAGAGACCGACCCGCCCTGCGACACCTCGCAGGAGCAGTACCAGCCGACCAGCGTCGACAGCGTGCTCGGCAACCCCGACGTGGTGCTCCAGCACGGCACCGAGGACGGCAAGCTCACCGACGTGCGCCGGGCGCCGACGGCGGCCGACATCGCCGGCCTGCGCGGGCCCTGGTACCTGAACTACGAAGGGCGCGTCCTCGGCGACACCTGCGTCTACGCCAAGGCGTTCAAAAAGCTGCTCGAGGAAGGTAAGGCGCCCGCCGTCACCTACGCCCACATCGCGCGCGAAGACGGCCATCCCGGGTTCGCCCTCCAGTACTGGTTCTTCTGGTACTTCAACCAGTTCAACGACCTCCACGAGGGTGACTGGGAGGGGATGCAGATCACCTTCGAAGCCGACACCCCGGCGGCGGCGCTGCACGAAGAACCCGACGAAATCATCCTCTTCCAGCACGCCGGCGGCGAGCGCGCCGACTGGGAAGACGGCAAGGTGAAGAAGGAAGGGACGCACCCGATCGTCTACCCGGCGGCGGGCTCGCACGCGACCTTCTACGACTCCGCCGTCTACGTCGAGAACGGCCAGCACGGGTCCGGCCTCGGCTGCGACAACACCACCGGGCCGCTGCGCGAACTGAAACTGGAACCCATCCTGATGCCGAACGGGGTGCGCAGCAAAGGCCCCTTCGCCTGGACCTCCTACTACGGCCGCTGGGGCGAACGCGAAAAGGGCTACAACAACGGCCCGACCGGGCCGCAGACGAAGACCGTGTGGCGCGAACCGTTCGCCTGGATGGAAAAGCAGCGGACGACCAGCCCGCGCCTCCCCGGCGGCACCCTCGCCGGCCCGCAGGTGACGAAGGCCTTCTGCGGCGCCGTCGCCGCGGCCTCGGAAATCATCAACCTGGACGCCGAATCGCCGCCCGCCGCGGCGGCCACGGTGATCGGGGTGGCGCTGCTGATCATCCTCTTCGTCGGGATCACGAAGTGGCGGCCGGTGGACCTGGAGACGCTGCGGCGGCGGCGCGCCTTCGGTCAGATCCTGCGCGCCGCGCGCCAGTTCTACGGCCGCCATTGGCGGGTGCTCTTACCCGTGGCGCTGGCGGCGCTGGTGTTGATCGGGGCGACCAACCTGCTGGCCGGGCTGCTCTCGGAATCGTCCCCGCAACCCGGCGACACCGGCATCAACCTCGCCTGGGCCGACATGTTGGAACAGCTGATCCGGCCGGTCGCCCAAGCGCTGGTCTCGGCGATCGCGATCGTCGTCGCCCGCGAAGCGATGCGCAGCAAAGAGGTCAGCTTCCTGCAGGCCGTGCGCGGCGTGAAAGCGCGCTTCTGGCGGGTGGTCGGGGCGCAGCTGCTGGCGACGCTCGGCGTGCTGCTCCTGGCGCTGAGCGTGATCGGCCTCCCCTGGGCGCTCTGGAAGGTGGTCGGCTGGGCCTTCGTGCAGGAGGAAGTGATCTTCACCGACAAGGGCTTCCGCGAGTCGTTCCGCGCCAGCTCCGAGCTGGTCCGCGGGCGTTGGTTCCGGACCGCGCGGGTGATCCTGATCTTCTACGTGATCGGCATCGCGACCGGGCCGATCCTCACCTTCGCCCTGATCTTCACCGCGCTGCCGCTGTTCTGGATCAATGTGATCGGCTCGCTGGTCTTCGCCCTGCTGATCCCGTTCACGGCGCTCGGCGGCACCTTCCTCTACTTCGACCTCAGCGTGCGCGAGGAAGAGGAACCGGCGAAGCCGCGGCGTTCCTGGCGGGTGTGGCGGCCACGCCAGTTCGGTCGCCTGGTCACCCCGGCGGGGGACCGGCCCGGAGGCCCCGGTCCCGCCGCCGCCCCCAGCGGATAGCTTTCCGCTTGTGAAGATCCTCGCCTTCT
>MKSH01000250.1:12578-14313 GCA_001898095.1 Solirubrobacterales bacterium 70-9
CGGAGCGGGGGATTTCGCCTCCGTGCACGAGGGGCTGGAGGAGACGATCGGGGCGCTGGCGCCGATCACGGCGCCGACGATCCTTGTCGCCGGCAACAACGAGCGGCTCGACGCGCTGCGCGCCGCGGCGGCGGGCTGGCCGGCGGCGACGGTGCTGCACGGCGAGGGGACGACGATCGACGGGGTCGACTTCTTCGGCCTCGGCGGCGGCATCCCGACCACGCCCTGGGACTGGAGCTACGACCTCTCCGAGGAGGAGGCCGCGGCGGCGATCGCGCCCGCCCCGGAGGGCTGCGTGCTGGTCCTGCACTCGCCGCCGAAGGGCTACTGCGACGGCGGCGACCCCGACACCCATTTCGGCAGCGAGGCGTTGTTGGCGGCGGTCGAGGAGAAGCGGCCGCGGCTGGTCGTCTTCGGCCACATCCACGAGGCCTGGGGCTGCGAGAGCACCGTCGGCGACTCGCCGCTGCGCAACCTCGGCCCGAGCGGTACCTGGATCGAGGTCTAGTGGAGGGCGCGAGCGCGGCGCCCGCCGGCGGGTCGGACGCCAAGGGCTCGGTGATGAGCTCGAAGCCGGCCCAGGCGGGGCTGGTGCTGGCGACGCTGATCGGCGTCGCCGGGGTCGCCAACCTGAACCTGGCGGTGGCGAACGTCGCCCTGCCGGACATCGGCAAACACTTCGACGCGGGCCAGACGATGGTCGACCTGATCGCGGTCGGCTACTCGCTCGGGCTGGCGGCGTCGGTGCTCTACCTGGGCGCGATCGGCGACCGCTACGGCCGCAAGACCCTGCTGGTGCTGGGCATGGCGCTGACGATCCCGGCCTCGCTCCTGGCCGGGTTCGCGCCCAGTGCGGAGGTCCTCTTCCTCGCCCGCGTCTTCGGCGGGGTCGCCGCCGGGATGGCCTACCCGACCACGCTGGCGCTGATCACGGCGC
The DNA here is from genome assembly GCA_001898095.1 of Solirubrobacterales bacterium 70-9. Lineage (GTDB taxonomy): Bacteria > Actinomycetota > Thermoleophilia > Solirubrobacterales > 70-9 > VAYN01. The sequence continues at coordinate 13,516 of MKSH01000250.1, forward strand.
TCTGGTCGGGAGCCGAACGGACGAAATCGATAGCGCTCTGGAGCGCGCTCGGCGGCGGCATGTCGGCGCTCGGGCCACTGCTCGCCGGGGGCCTCCTCGAAGGCTTCGACTGGGGCTCGGTCTTCATCGTCACCGCCCCGCTCGCGGCGATCGCCCTCGTTGCCGCCTGGCGCTTCATCCCCGCCCACGTGAACGAGACGACCGAGCCGGTCGACCATCTCGGCGGCATCCTCTCGATCGCCCTCGTCGGCTCGCTGGTGCTGGCGATCAACCTGGCGCCGGAACCGGGCAAGGGGCAGACGGCGGTGATCCTCGGCATCGTCGCGCTGGCGATGGCGGGCGCTTTCATCATCCGACAGCGTCGCGTGAAGAACCCCTTGTACGACCTCCACATCGCCGCGCGACCGACCTTCTGGGTGGCGGCGCTGGCCGGGATCATCGTCTTCGGCTCGCTGATGGGGGCGATGTTCATCGGCCAGCAGTTCGTCCAGAACGTGCTCGGCTACTCGACCCTGCAGGCGGGGCTGGCGATCCTGCCGGGGGCGATCGGGATGATCCTCGTGGCGCCCCAGTCGGCGAAGCTGGTCGAGGCGCGCGGCTCCCGCTTCACCCTCCTGGTCGGCTTCACCTTCTGCCTGCTCGCCTTCCTGGTGATGTTCGTCCTCTGGGAAGAGGGCGCCTCCTACTTCCCGGTCGGCCTCGGCTTCCTCTGCATGGGGATCGGCGTGGGCTTCGCCGGCACCCCGGCCTCGCGCTCGCTGACCGGCTCGGTGCCGGTGAAGAAGGCAAGAAGGCGGG
>MKSH01000251.1:0-2934 GCA_001898095.1 Solirubrobacterales bacterium 70-9
GCGGATCGGCGGCGCCCGGGTCGGGGTGGTCAAGTCGGTGGTGCCGGTGCAGAGGAAGAACGGCGAAACCGAAGCGGAAGTGACGCTGAGCCTCGACAAGTCGGCCGAACCGATCCCCAACGACTCGACCATCCTGGTGCGGCCGAAATCGCCGCTCGGGCTGAAGTACCTGCAGATCACGCCGGGCCCGTCGACCGTCGGCTACAAGGCCGGCGAAACGATCCCGGTCCGCTATGCGACGCCGGAACCAGGGGACATCGACAAATTCTTCGACATGTTCAACGCGCCGACCCGGAAGGCGATCCAGCGCAACCTGGCGGGCTTCGGCAACGCGCTCGCGGGCCGCGGCCCGCAGCTGAACGAAGCGCTCGGGGCGCTCCGCGGCCTGGTCGAAGAAGGCGAACCGGCGGCGGCGCTGCTGGCCTCGCCGACGACGAACCTGGGCGGCTTCTTCCGCGCGCTGGAGGCCTTCTCGGCGACCCTCGCCCCGGTGGCGGGCACCCAGGCGAGCATGTTCGTGGCACTCGACGAAACCTTCGCCGCCTTCGCCCACGTCTCCACCCCCTACATCGAAGAAACGATCGAAAAAGGGCCGCCGACGCTGGAATCGGTGAACGCCGACCTGCCGCAGATCAATCCCTTCCTGCACGACACCGCGCGCTTCTTCACCGCCCTACGCCCGGGAGCCAAGGCGCTGCAGGAAACCTCGCCGGTGATCGCCGAATCGCTGCACGCCGGGATCCCGGCGCTGAACGCCTCGCCGGCGCTGAACAACCAGTTGATGCCGACGGCGGAAGCGCTGCTGGCCTTCCAGGAAGCGGAAGGCACGATGACCGGCCTGCAGCTCCTTACCGACCTGAACAAGAATCTCGAACCGCCGCTCCGCTACATAACCCCGGCGCAGACCACCTGTAACTACTTCACCCTGACCTTCCGCCAGGTCGCCAACGCGTCGGGCCAGGGCAACAAGTATGGGCACTGGTTGAACTTCATCTCGTTCGCCCCGCCGGAAGGCCCGAACAGCGAGTCCGGTCAGGCTGCGGCGCCGGCGAATGGCGGCAAAGGCGAATCGGCCAACCACCTGCATTACAACCCGATCCCGAACACCGGCGCCCCGGGACAGACCCGCGGTTGCGAAGCGGGCAACGAGAAGTACCAACCGGGCGTGACGGAAATCGGTCACGCGGCCCACGTCTTCGGCACGAAGTCGTTCAACGAAGAATCGGTTGAAGAAGGTGGCAGCGAATGAACCGTCGCCGCCAACGCGTGCCGAACTGGCTGATCGCCGTGATCTTCATCCTCATCTTCACGGTCGGCCCGTACCTGGCCTTCACCAAACACATCCCCTTCACCAGCTACGGCTACGAGGTGAAGGCGACCTTCGCCAACTCGGCGAACATCGCGCAGAAATCGCCGGTGCGGATCGCCGGGGTGGAAGTCGGCAAAGTGATCTCCTCCGAACGCGACGGCGACGCGACCACGATCACCTTCACCGTCGACGACTCCGGGCGGCCGATCCACGAGAACGCCTTCGCCTCGATCCGGCCACGGATCTTCCTCGAGGGGAACTTCTTCATCGAACTCGATCCGGGAAGCCCGGGCTCGCCGGAACTGGCGAGCGGCGGCACGATCCCGGTCAGCCACACCTCGACCGCGGTGCAGATCGACGAAGTGCTGACCGCGCTGCAGTCGCCGGTCCGCGCCGATCTCGGCCGGCTGCTGGAGAGCTACGGCGGCGCCCTGACCCGCGAACCGACCGCGTCAGAAGACCTCGACCAGCTGCCGCAGGTGCACGGCCTCTCCGGTGCCAAGGCGCTGAACAAGGTCTTCGAATTCGGCGGCGAAGCGGGGAGATACAGCGCCCAGGTGACCCAGGCGTTGACCGGCACCGAACCGCACGACCTCGCCCGGATGATCGCCGGCACCGGCCGCACCGCCGCCGCCTTCGCCGCCAACCAGCAGGACCTGCAGGGCCTGATCGACAATTTCGAAACGGTCACCGGGGCGCTCGCGAACCAGTCCGACAACTTGGCGACCACGGTCCGCCTGCTGGCGCCGACGCTGAAGACCGCGCACGCGTCGTTTGTCAGCCTCAACAACTCGTTGCCGCCGCTGCGCACCTACGCGATCGAGCTGACCCCGGCGGTGGCCGAGTTGCCGGGCCTGATCAAGGCCTCGAAACCGTGGCTCGCGCAGGTGCGGCCACTGCTCTCCGGCAAGGAGGCCGGCGGCACGGCGAGGCTGCTGGCCGAATCGACCCCGGGCCTCGCCGGCGCCGCCCAGGCGGGCAAGGAAGTGGCGCTGCCGCAGCTCAACCAACTCAGCCTCTGCACGTCCAAAGTGCTGGTGCCGACCGGCAACCAGGTGATCGACGACCAGTTCAGCACGGGCGGGCCCAATTACCGCGAATTCTTCTACGACCTGACCAACTTTGCCGCTTCGGCGCAGAATTTCGACGGCAACGGGCCGTTGCTGCGGGCGCAGCTGAGCAGTGGGCCGATCCTGGTCGGCGAACCGAACCCGAAGGGCAACCTGATCAGCGACAAGATCAACTACACCCACGTGGCCGAAGAGCCGCTGGGCACCCAGCCGCAGCCCGGCACCCAGCCAGAATTCAAGCCGGAAGTCCGCTGCGACACGCAGCCGGTCCCCGACGTCAACGGGCCGCTGAGCAAGGTCGGGCCCGCCGCACCTTCGGTCTCCGGGGTAAAAAAATGAGCGCCCAGAAGCCGAACGCCAAACCGGCCAAGGAATCGCGCAAAGGGTTTCGCCACTTCCGCGCCTGGCTCGGCAGGCAGGCCCGCGGCCATCGCACCGACACGATCGCGATCCTGCTGCTCGCCTTCGTCGGCATCGTGATGATGCTCGGGATCTTCACCCAGCAGAAAGCCTCGCTGCCGTCGTGGCTACCTGTGGTCGGCGAAGAATTCGACC
>MKSH01000251.1:2992-3380 GCA_001898095.1 Solirubrobacterales bacterium 70-9
CGACATCTCCGGCATCCAGATCGGCAAGGTCGCCTCGGTCAACCTCGAAGATGGCCACGCCGTGGTCGGGATGGAGATCGAGCCGAAGTACATGGAACTGATCCACCCCGACGCGCAGTTCCTGCTGCGGCCGAAAACCGGGCTGAACGACATGATCGTCGAGGTCGAACCGGGCAGTGGTAACGAACAGGTCAAGGACGGCCACGTGTTCGGCCTCGCGCAGACTGAACCGAACGTAAACCTCGACCAGTTCCTCGCCAGCCTCGACGCCGACACCCGTCAGTACATCCAGCTGCTGGTGGCGGGCGGGGCGCAGGGGATCGGCGGCCAGAGCAAGGAGCTCGGCAACGCGCTGCGACGCTTCGAGCCGTTCGTCGAATACGTCGCC
>MKSH01000252.1:0-489 GCA_001898095.1 Solirubrobacterales bacterium 70-9
GAATTGCGATGGCTCTGAACGAGCCCGTGCCCGCATCGTCATCGACTTGATTGCGGGATTGACCGAGCGTGGCGCGATCGAGTTGCACCAGGGACTTGAGGGAGGGTGGCCTGCGACGCGGGCGCTGGACGCCACCGCCGACATGGGCTGAGCCTGTCGTACCCTTCGGCCCTGGGTTTTGCCCTACCTATACTTGACCGTCGACCCTCGTACGGCGGGAGCAACCTCTTGCAGCAGATGCAGATCTACGGCGTGAGCTTCGACATGGTCGGCAAGCAGCCGATCGTGCTGTTGAAGACCGTCGACGGCAACCGTTTCCTGCCGATCTGGATCGGCCACCCGGAGGCGGCGGCGATCCTGATGAAGCTGCAGGGAGCCTCGACGCCGCGGCCGATGACCCACGATCTGCTCTCCGACGTGCTCGAGAACCTCGACGCGAAATGCGAGCGGGTGGCGGTCACCGAACTGCGCGACAACACCTTCTACGCC
>MKSH01000252.1:600-2982 GCA_001898095.1 Solirubrobacterales bacterium 70-9
ATCGAGGAGTCGGCGATCGAGTTCGAGCACGAGGTCGAGGACACCGAGGAAGTCGTCGACAAGTTCAAAGACTTTTTGGACGAAGTCAGCCCCGAGGATTTCGCCTCGGGCGACTCCTAGGACCAGAACAACCGGAGCGCCCACTCCGATTCCTATTTAAGATTGAGGCTGCACTCGGTTGGTTAGGGTGGCGGCCATGAAACGTCTCGTCTTCGGTTCGGCCTTGGTCGTCGCACTTTTGATCGCCGTCTCCTCCGCTGTCGCCAGTGCACTCACGCCAGAGACGGCGCGCCGCGAAGCGAAGCTGGCGGCGATCGAATTCAGCATCCGACACCAACTGGACGAAAGTAATGTAGGTCGTTGCCGACGGACGTCCGCCAAGGCAATCAACTGCGCTGCCATCGCGAAGGGCGAAACCTCGGCGGCGATCAAGACGTGCGAGATCAACGTGATGGTCCGAGCCGTCGAGCACCAGTTCTACACCGACGTTTCTGCCGCAATCACCCGTCACAGCTGCACGACCGTGGCGAAGGAACGGCTGACCTCATCGGCCGCAGCCAAAGCGATCCAAGCGAAGGCAGACTCGTTTGCAGGTGCGAAGACGGAACTCTCCTCGCTGACTCGTCTGGATGATCTCACCTATCTAGCGTCGGCTCGCTGGATCCGGCCATCCGCACATCCGAGCGAATTCAGTACGACCGAAAGCTGCTCGGTCTCGCTCACGGCGCGGTTGGCGGCTGGCCAGGTCTCGGTCGAAACCGAAGGGTTCGCCTGCTTTTAGGCGCTCGTCCGGGCGCTACGCGGCGCTCGGGGCCAGCGCCATGTCCAGGATGCGCGTGACCAGCTCCTCGAAGCTCATCCCGGCGGCCTCGGCGGCTTGGGGGAGGAGGCTGGTGTCGGTGAGCCCGGGGATCGCGTTTGCCTCGAGGACCCAGGGACCGTCGGCGGCGAGGATCAGGTCGACGCGGGCGAAGCCCTCGCAGCCGAGTGCGCGGCAGGTGGCGAGGGCGGCGTCGGTGACCGCGGCGCGCTCGGTGGGGGAGAGGTCGGCGGGGCAGACGAAGCGGGTGCGGCCGATCTCGTAGCGGGCCTCGAAGTCGTAGCGGTCGCCGCCGTCCGGGATCGCCTCGACGATCGGCAGCGGCTCGGTGCCGAGGACGCTGACGGCCAGCTCGCGGCCCGCGACGAAGCGCTCCAGGATCACCCGGTCGTCGTAGGAGAAGGCGGCGATGAGGGCGCCGGGGACCTCCGTGGGCGCGCCCGCGAACTTGATCCCCAACGAGGAGCCTCCGCGGCTCGGCTTCACCACGAGCGGGAAGCCGAGCGTGCCCTCGAGGTCGGCGAGCGCGTCGGCGGCACCGAGCTCCCGGAAGGCGGTCTGGGTGAAGGCGAAGGAGTCCGGCGTCGGGATCCCGGCGCCCCGCATCGCCGCCTTCGCCATCACCTTGTCGATGCAGCGGGCGCAGGCGGCGGCGTCGGGGCCGGTGAAGGGGATGCCGAGGATCTCGAGCAGCTCCTGCGCGGTCCCGTCCTCACCGCCGACCCCGTGCATGGCGACGAAGGCGACCTCCGGCTCCTCCGCCCGCAGGCGTTTCACGAGGTCGGAGCCGACGTCGATCGGGACCACCTTGTGGCCGAGCCGTTCGAGCGCGTCCTCGACCCGGGCGGCGGAGCGCAGCGAGACGCCGCGCTCGAGCGACCGGCCGCCTTTGAGGACCGCGACCTTCACCCGCTCGCGCCCCCGGCCTTGCGCAGCGGGAAGACGTTGCTGGCCTCCGCCTCCTCATCGACCGGCATGCCCTCCGCCGCGCGTCCGGGCGTGGCGGGCGCGGACTCGGGCGAGGCCTCCGAGGGAGTCCCCGGTGTGAGCGCCTCGTAGAGCTCGACCTGTTCGCGGATCACGCGGCCGATCCGGGCGATCCCCTCGCGGATTTCCTCGTCGCTCACGCCGCTGAAGTTAAGCCGCATCGAGGCGCCGCCGCGCCCGTCGACGTAGGCCGCTTTCCCCGGCACGAAGGCCACGTCCGAGCGCAGCGCCTTCGCCAGCAGGTCTTCGGTGTCGATGTACTCGGGCAGGGTCGCCCAGATGAAGAGGCCACCCTCGGGTTCGGTCCAGGTCGCGGCGGCGGGGAAGTGCTCGGTGAGCGCCTCGATCATCGTGTCGCGCCGCCCCCGGTAGATGCCGACCAGGTCCTCGACGTAGTTCTTCCAGCCGCCTTCGGCGAAGTACTGGCGGACGAAGAACTGGGTCAGGGTGGAGGTGCAGAGGTCCGCCGCGCCCTTGCCGAGCACCACTTTCTCCAGCACCGGCGGCGGCGCCACGACCCAACCGAGCCGGATCCCCGGGGAGAGGATCTTCGAAAACGTCCCCAGGTAGATGAC
>MKSH01000252.1:2999-3411 GCA_001898095.1 Solirubrobacterales bacterium 70-9
GCTGGTAGAGCGGCGGCAGCGGCTCGCCGCCGTAGCGGAGCAGCCCGTAGGGGTTGTCCTCGACCACCAGCAGCTCGTGCTCCTGGGCCAGCTCGACCAGCCGCACGCGGCGGTCGAGCGAGAGTGTCACCCCGGCCGGGTTCTGGAAGCTCGGCGCGGTGTAGATGAACTTCGGCCGCCGGCCTTCGGCGCGCAGGTCGTCGAGCAGCTCTTCGAGCAGGTCGATGCGCATCCCGTCGCCGTCCATCTCGACCTGGCGCACGTCGGCCTGGTAGCTGCAGAAGACCGGCACCGCGCCGGGGTAGGTGGGCGCCTCGCAGATCACCACGTCGCCGGGATCGACCAGCGTCTTGGTGACCAGGTCGATCGCCTGCTGGCCGCCGGTGGTGACGACGATGTCGTCGGGGTCGGG
>MKSH01000253.1:0-411 GCA_001898095.1 Solirubrobacterales bacterium 70-9
AGTTCGGCTCCGGAGCCCAGCCCCAGTACGCGCGCGACGGCAATCGTATGGTCCCCTGCGTCATGCTCGTCCTTCAGGTCGCAGGCGATCCAGGCGAGGGCCTCGCCAAGGATCGGGCCTGCCGTGCCGCACTCGTAGTCGACGTCGACGAAACGGTCGACGTTCTTGGCCGCGAAGCGGCGCGTGAGCTCTTCGTGATGCCCGGCCATCACATTGATGCAGAAGCGCCCGGCCGAACGGATGTGCGGCCAGGTCGTCGATGTCTTTGCCGGGCAGAGCAAGACGAGAGGTGGGTCAAGCGAGACGGAAGTCACGGAGTTCGCCGCCATGCCGATCGGTCCATCAGGACCCGAGGCCGCGATGATCGAGACTCCCGTCGCCAGTTGCGCGAGTACCTCGCGATATCGGCGT
>MKSH01000253.1:438-26013 GCA_001898095.1 Solirubrobacterales bacterium 70-9
CACCTGGGTCGAGCCCCAACATCGTCCTGCCCAGAAGCTCGGTACGTGCCTCGAGATTGAGGACGAAATGGCTCGACAGGATCTCGACATCTCGTAGGGCGCGCTGCAGCGGGTCGTCCAGAAAGTGGGCGCTGGCGCCGCTTGCGGCCGAAATGGTTCGGATGACCTGCTTGCTTTGATCGACGGCAAGTGCAACCGTGGCCGTCAGGCGAGCGCGATCCTCGACCGTCGCGCTGTTCCGCAGGTCCATGGCCTCGGTCGCCACGGACCTCAAGAGTTGCTCGGCCTGCCCGGCTTCGAGATCAGCCTTTGCCAGGGTCATGTGTGCGCTGGCCTTGTCGCGCTGAAGCGTGCCGCCGAACATGACTCGGGACTGGATGCGCTCGTGAAATTGGCGTACCGCCGCTCGCGCCTGGCCGACTGCCGGAGCGCCGACACCGAGGATGATGCACAACAAGAACGGGGTACGGTAGAGCGGCGTGTCGTGGACGGGTGAGCCGATACCTTCGGCAAGAGGGGCGACAGTGAGGGTTCGCTCAAACGGTATGAATGCGCCGTCGATGATGATGTCGTTGCTTCCCGTGGCACACATGCCGTCGGTGAACCAAACATCCTCTACGGTCACTTCGCTTCGAGGGACGGCGACGAGCATGAGCTCGGGTGGACCTGCTGGGTTCGGGCGGAGCGCGCCACACAGGATCCAGTCGGGTGAGTGCGTGACGCCAGTCGCCCATTGCCAGCGTCCCGAGAGGAGATATCCGCCTTTGGTCGGCTCTGCCATGCCGGACGGCTTCAACGGAGCGGGCGCTAGTACGCACGAAGTCGCCTCATAGAGCTCGTTCTGGAACTCGATCGGAAACTGACAGAGCATCCAGTTGTGGACGATGAAAAACGACGTCAACCACGATATCGAGGCGTCGACGGCGGCCAGGGTCAGCCCAACTTCGAGAAAGGTGTCGATGTCGAGTTCGAGACCCCCATGGGCCTCGGGGACCATAAGTTCGAAGATCCGGGCATCGCTCAGTGCGTCGATCACCTCGTCCGCGGGGCGACGCTGTCGCTCGGCTTCCGGTGCATGTTCGGCGATCAGCGGGGCGAGGGTCTGAGCAGATGCGATCAGCTCGTCGCTGGAGATTGCAGTAGGCATTTCGCTCCTTATCGTTGCGGTGGCGTCTGAACGAAGTCCGGAGCGCGGCCGTCACTCCACCGGCCGCTTAGCTCCATGCGGGACAGGCGCCAGCCGACCTCGGTTCGCACGGCCTGGAAGCGGTAGACAGATCCGACGACCCAGTAGTCCGTGGGATCGTCGGCCGAGTAGGTGCTCCACCAGACGAGGTTGGCTCGCATCGTGGCACGATCGGCGTCGAGGTCGAGGACGACGACGTTGGCAATGAGGTGCTGGACCGAGTCAAAGTTTTCCGGCATGTCGCCGGCGAACGCGATCAGCGCGTCGAGGCTGTCGAGATGGGCGCCCCCGAAGTCGGGAAAGTCGGCGACGACGTCGGCGGTGAAAACGGAGTCGAGCTCCGCGAACCTGCCTTCGTCGAGCAGCATGCCGAGTCTGCTCGGCAGATCTGCGAGTTGCTGGCGGTCGACAAGTTCGCCGAGTCGCCGCTGAGCATCGGCTAAGTCGGTCATGTGTCCTCCTGTTGGGATCGACATCGGGGCAATGCGCCGTGCCTCTGTAGGGATCTTGCGAGCAGGCACTGCCGACTTGCGCGATCACTCAATCGATACTACGGTTTCGTAATTCGACACTACAGTTTCGTAAGGCAGTCGTCAAGAGCGGACATCGAGAGACGTGCGTCAACGCAACCGGAGGAGACAAAGATGAGTAGAGGAGCGCGTACCGCCATCGTCACGGGAGCGGCGCAGGGCATCGGCCGCGCCTTCGCGGAGCGTCTCGCCGCCGACGGCCTGACCGTCGTCGCGGTCGACCTGGTCGCCTGCGACGAGACGGTCGCGGCGATCCAGAACGACTCCGGTGAGGCGCACGGAATCGAGTGCGACGTTGCCGACGAGGCGGCCGTCGCGTCGTTGCGCGATGAGGTCGGCGAGCGCTTCGCCGGCGCCGACATCCTCGTCAACAACGCGATGGGTTACGCGGCGGGGCCGATCGAGGACACGAGCCTGACCGACTGGCGTCGGGTGATGGCGATCGGGCTCGATGCGCTCTTCCTGACCAGCCGCGCGTTCGTCCCCGGCATGCGCGAACGAGGCTGGGGACGGATCGTCAACATGACCTCCAACACGATCGGCCTGACGCTGAAGGACGTGCCGATACTTCCCTACGTCACCGCCAAGGGGGGCGTCGTCGGGTTTACGCGAGCGCTCGCAACCGAGGTCGGCCCGCACGGAATCACGGTCAACTGCATCGCGCCCGGCCTCACGAAGACGCCGTCGACCGAAGTCGCACTGCCAGGGCTCTTCGAGGCGATGGCAGCGCGGCAGGCGATCCCTCGGCCCGAGGTGCCGGCCGACCTCGTTGGAACGCTCAGCTTTCTGGTGTCTGAAGACGCCTCATTTCTCACCGGCCAGACGCTGGTCGTCGACGGCGGGCTGGTCCGTGTCTGACCGGAACTCGGAGGGAAAGTTGATCGCGTCAGAGGGCAAGGGGCGGCTGCTCGGCAAGGTGGCGTTCATCTCGGGCATCGGCCGTGGAATCGGGCGAACTGCCGCACAGCTGTTTGCCGCCGAGGGCGCGACCGTGTTCGGCTGCGACGTCGACGTGACCACGGCCGAGGAGACCGTGTCGCTGGTCCGTGACGCCGGTGGCACGATCACTTGCCTCGCGCCAGTCGACCTCGGCCAATCCGAAGGCGCGCGCGCCTGGATCGACGCCGGAATCGCCGAGCACGGTCGACTCGACATCCTCTACAACAACGCCGGGTCTGCTCGGTTCGGCCCGATCGAAGCCGTGACGGACGAGGATTGGCGATTCACCCTCCGGAACGAGCTCGATCTGGTGATGTGGACGACGCGGGCTGCCTGGCCGCACCTGGCCGCACGCGGCGGCTCAGCAGTAGTCAACGTGGGCTCGATCTCGGCGATCCGCGGCCACGTCCTGATGGGCCAGTCTGCACACAGTGCGACGAAGGGCGCGCTCGTGGCACTGACGGTCCAGCACGCGGCGGAGGGGTCGCCTCATCGTATTCGCGTCAACGCGGTCAGCCCTGGCCCGATCGAGACCCCTGCCCTACGAGGCCTGATCGGGGACGACGCGGTCGAGGTGCCGATCCCTCTGGGTCGACCGGGGCGGCCCGAGGACGTCGTGCGTGCCGCGTTGTTTCTCACCTCCGACGATGCCGAATGGATCACCGGCGTCAACCTCGTGGTCGACGGCGGATTCAGCGTCATCCAAGGCGCGCAGACCGTCGCGGTCGCCGCTCGGTAGCAAACTAGGATGATCGGAATGGTAGCTTCGGCAAGCGGCTCCGAAGACGCTCGTGACGACCGTTCAGGCAGCCCGACCGGCAGTCCGTTGCGCGGCGTCGCTCGCGAGCGCGCAATCCTCAAGGCGGCGGTCGAGCTCGTATCCGAGGTTGGCTACGAGAACGTGACGATGGACATGATCGGTGTCAGAGCGAAAGCGTCAAAGGCGACCATGTATCGGAGATGGCCGGACAAGGCAGTGCTGCTTGCGACCGCACTCAAACGCCACGCCAAGCGCCCCGCGCTCCGTCTCAAGAGCTCCGACTCGCTTCGTGGCGACCTGCTCGCGACCGTCGCCAACATGTCCCAGATCATCTCTGCCGACAACGGTCCCACGCTTGCCGGCTTCGTCCAGGCGATCGGCACAGATGCAGAGCTACGAGGAATGATCCGCACGCAGATCGAGCAAGAAGCCGAGACCGGCGCAGCCGTACTCGCCGAAAGGGCAAGCGCGCGCGGCGAACCTGTCAGGAGCAATACAGAGCACATCTTTGAACTCGCCGTCGGCGCGCTGCTCTCACGCGCACTGCTCTACGGCGCAGGGCGAGACGAGAAATACGAGGAGTACCTCGTCGACGAGGTCCTCCTTCCGCTATTTCGTCTGGTCACCTGACCGCCCCGCACGATGCTGCGACAAACTCCACACCGCCAGGCGGTCGACCCGGATCACCCCGGGGCGGCAGACCTGCACCGACGACAGATCGCTGCGATGGCCCGGATCATCCGCCGCGCCGCCGCGATGATCGAGCAAGGAGAAGCCCAAGGGGCCGGCGGATGAGCTGCGGCGCCCCGCCCGGGTCGTCCTGATCCATCCCTTTCAAGCGTCCTCGGTGGGCTCCAGCGCCAGGCTCCACTGCCGGGATACGGCGAGAAGCCGCTCAGGGGCCGGATCGGTCAACTCGAAGCGGAAGGCTCGCGTCCCGGGGATCTCGTGGCGGCCACAGCCTGCCCAGGCGCCACGAGGCGCCCTGGACATCAACGCTCGCGCTCGCGCAACTCGATCCGCCGGATCTTCCCGGTCAGGGTCTTCGGCAGCGAATCGACGAACTCGACCCGGCGCGGGTAGGCGTAGGCCGAGAGGCGCTCGCGCACGAACGCCTTCAACTCCTCGGCCAGATCCTCGCGCGGCTCCTGGCCCTCGTTGAGGACGACGAAGGCCTTGACCACCGAGCCGCGGCGCTCATCGGGCGAGGCGACTGCGGCCGCCTCGGCCACCGCCGGGTGCTCGAGGCAGATCGACTCGACCTCGAAGGGACCGATCCGGTAGCCGGCGGCGATGATCACGTCGTCGGCGCGGCCCTCGTACCAGACGTAGCCGTCCTCGTCGATGCTGGCGGCGTCCTTGGAGTGGAACCACTCGCCGCCAAAGGCCTCCTCGGAGGCCTCGGGCTGGTTCCAGTAGCCGAGTGGATAGTGCGGATTGGAGCGCGCCCGCAGGCAGATCTCGCCGCGCTCGCCCTGTGCCACCGGGTTCTCGTCCTCGTCGAGGATCGCCACATCCCAGCCGGGCATCGGCTTGCCCATCGAGCCCTCGCGCACCTCCATCCAAGGGAAGTTGCCGCAGAGGGGATAGGACTCGGTCAGCCCGTAGTAGTCGAGGACGGTGACGCCGTACTGGTCCCTGAACCAGCGGATCGCCTCGGGATTCAGGGGCTCGCCGGCGCTGCAGACAACCCGGAAGCGCTGCGGGTAGCGCTCCCTGGCGTCGGAGATCGCCATCATCGAGCGGATCGCGGTCGGGGTGGCGAAGACGTTCGAGGCCTCGCGGCGGGAGAGGAAGTCGAGCTGCTTGTGAGGGTCGAAGCCACCCTCGCGCTGGTAGACGAGCTGGATCGCGCCGAGCCGCCAGGGACCGAGCAGCGGCGCGATTCCCGCCGCCCAGGCCCACTCCCCCATGCCGTGGAAGCGCTCGCCCTCCTCGACCTCGTGGCAGAGCTCGAACTCGTTGTGGGCGAGGACGTAGCGGTGGGCATGGACGATGCCCTTGGCCAGGCCGGTGGTGCCGGAGGTGTAGTAGAGCTGGGCCGGGTCCTCCGAGGAGGTGGCGGCGGTCGCGGCGCGGTCAGACTCGCCGGCCAGCAACGAGGGCTCGAGGACGACCAGCCGCGGGCCCTCGACGCCCTCGAAGCGCGGCGCGTTCGCGGCGTCGGTGACCAACACCTTCGGCTCGGAGTCCCGCAGCCGGTGGGCGATCCCCTCGTCGCCGTAGAGGACCGACATCGAGAGCAGGATCGCGCCCAGCTTCCAGGTGCCGAAGAAGAGCGCCGCGGCCTCCGGCGTCGGCGGCAGCACCACCGCCACCCGGTCGCCCTTCCCCACGCCGAGCCCGGCGAGCAGGTTCGCGGCCTGGCTCGAGAGCGCCTGCAGCTCGCCCCAGTAGACCTCGCGGACCGCCCCTTCGTGATGCTCGTGGACCATCGCCAGGGCACCGGGGTCGCGGGCGTCGCAGACGTCGGCGGCGATGTTGTAGGTGGCCGGCACCTGCCAGCGATAGCCCCGGCGGACGACCTCGTAGCTGCGCCCGGAACCGTTCACGCGGTCTCCGCGATCTGGTCGGCGAGACCGAGCTCGGCAATCGCCACTTCGCGCATCCTGAACTTCTGGACCTTGCCCGTGACCGTCATCGGGAACTCCTCGACGAATTTGACGTAGCGGGGGATTTTGTAGTGGGCGATGCGCCCCCGACAGTAGTCGGTTACCGCCTCCGTATCCAACGAAGCGCCACCGCGAACCACGATCCAGGCCATCAGCTCCTCCCCGTAGCGACGGTCGGGAACGCCGATCACCTGGACGTCGCGAATGTCGGGATGCGTGTAGAGGAACTCCTCGATCTCGCGGGGGTAGACGTTCTCTCCGCCGCGGATGATCATGTCCTTGCTGCGGCCGATGATGTTGACGTAGCCGTCCCCATCCATCGTCGCCAGGTCACCGGTGTGCATCCACCCTTCGGCGTCGATCACCTCTGCCGTGCGCGCCGGGTCCTCCCAGTAACCGAGCATGACGCCGTAGCCCCGGGTGCATAGTTCGCCGTCCTCCCCGCGTTCGACGACCTGGTTGGAGCCGCGCTCGACGATCCTGATCTCGACGTGGGGATGGACCCTGCCCACGGTCCCGACCCGCTTCTCGAGCGGATCGTCCTGGGCGGTCTGGGTGGAGACCGGCGAGGTCTCGGTCATCCCGTAACAGATCGTCACCCCCGACATGTTCATCTCGGTCACGACCCGTCGCATCACCTCGACCGGGCAGGGCGAACCGGCCATGATCCCGGTCCGCAGGGACGCGAGGTCGTACTCCTCGAAGCTCGGGTCATCGAGCATCGCGATGAACATCGTCGGTACGCCGTAGAGCGACGTGCAGCGCTCCTCCGCCGTGGCGGCCAGGGCGGCCTGCGGGTCGAAGGCCTCGCCGGGCACGACGATGCAGGCGCCGTGGCTGGTACAGGCGAGGTTGCCGAGGACCATCCCGAAGCAGTGGTAGAAGGGCACCGGGATGCAGACCCGGTCGGACTCCTCGTAGCCGCAGCCCGCGCCGGTGAACCAGCCGTTGTTGAGGATGTTGCGGTGGCTCAGGGTCGCGCCCTTCGGCGACCCGGTCGTCCCGCTGGTGAACTGGATGTTGATCGGGTCCCCCGGGTCGACGCCTGCCGCCCGCGCCGCGAGTTCCCCGTCCGAGACTCCGTCGCCGGCGGCGAGCAACTGCGGCCAATCGGGCGTGTCGAGCCAGGCGACCAGCTCTAGCTGGGGGAGCTCGGACCGCATGCTCTCCAGCATCTGCACGTAGCTCGAGCCCTTGAACTCGCGCGCGGCGACCAGGGCCCGACAAGCCGACTGACCCAACGCGTGGGCGAGCTCGGTCGTCCGGTAGGCCGGGTTCAGGTTGACCAGGACGACCCCGATCTTCGCCGTCGCGTACTGGATCAGGACCCACTCGGCGCGGTTCGGGGCCCAGATCCCGAGCCGGTCGCCCGCCTCCAGCCCGCGGGCGATCAGGCCACGGGCGACGCGGTCGACCTCGCGCTGCAGCTCGCCGTAGGTCAGCCGCACGCCTTGCGAGCGGACGACGAGCGCTTCCCGCTCGGGCCAGCGGGCGGCCGTCCGCTCGAAGTTGGCACCGATCGTCTCCTCCAGCAGCGGCTGCTCGGTCGGGCCGGCGCCCTGGCTCTGCGCCATCACCACCCTCCCGGTGCAGTCACGGCAACTTGCGCGGCTCCGGTCATAACTGGTACAACCGTACCACATTGACTTTGACCCGCACAACCGAAGGGACCAACTGAATGAGCGCCGAACGCACCGCGATGACCGTCCTCGGCCCGCTCCCGGCGGAGGATCTCGGCCAGGTGTCGATCCACGAGCACGTGCTCGTGGACGCCCGCAACTACGTAAGCGAGAAAGCCGGCGAGGAGGGTCCTTCGCTGTGGCCGTTGGAGCTCGGCAAGAGCGGGCGGCTGCGCCGCGTCTTCACCTTCAACGCCGAGAACCTGCTGATGGACGACGTCGACCTGCTGGTCGCCGAACTCGCCGCCTTGCGGGCGGCCGGCGGCACCACCATCGTCGACATGAGCACCGATGGCCTACGTCTCGACGTCGAAGCACTGGCCGACATCTCCCGCCGCAGCGGCGTCAACATCGTCCTCGGCACCGGCCTCTACATCACGCCGACCCGGCCCGAGCGCTACCGCGGCGTGGAAGAGCGCGCTCTGGCCGCCTGGATGACGAGCGAGATCATGGACGGGATCGAGGGCACCGGGATCCGCGCCGGTCATATCGGCGAGATCGGGATCACCGAGCTCGACGAGGAAGACCGCACGCTCCTTAAGGCGGCGGCACGGGCGGCCGCCGAGACCGGCGCCACGATCAGCATCCACCCCGGTTTCTCCCCTGGCAAAGACGGCCGCGCCATCGCCGACGTCCTCGAGGATGCCGGCGCCGGTCCCGACCAGGTCGTGATGGGGCATGGCGACGCCTTCGTCGTCGAGCACGACCTCGGCAAGCTGATCGAGGATCCCGGTCGGCCCTCGGTCCAGCTCGACTACCACCGGGAGCTGTTGCAGCGCGGCTACAACATCTCCTTCGACTGTTTCGGCCACGACTGGTCGATGGAGGACATCGACTGGATGCTGGAGACCGACTGGCATCGCCTGGTCGCGGTGGCGACGTTGGTCACCGAGGGCTACGCCTCGCAGCTGGTGCTGGGATGCGACATCTTCGCCCACAGCCTGATGAAGCAAGGCGGAGGCGCCGGCTACGGGCGGGTCCTCGAGTGGGTGGTGCCGGCGCTGCTGCGCCACGGCGCCTCCGAGGAGGACGTGCGGAAGATGACGGTCGAGAACCCCGCCCGTCTCCTCGGCGTCTTTTAGACACGCGCATGGAACCGTTCGAAACCACCGAGACGATGGAGCGCGAGGAGCTCCGGGAGCTGCAGCTCGAACGACTGCGGGCCCTGCTCCCCCGGGTTCGCGACGCGGTCCCCACCTACCGGGGGCGCTGGGAGGAGGCGGGAGTAGACGTCGACGCGATCGCCGCGCTCGATGATCTCGCCCGACTGCCCTTCACCCGCAAGGCGGACCTTCGCGACACCTATCCGTTCGGCCTCTTCGCCGTCCCGCCCGAGCAGGTTGCCCGTATCCACGGCTCTTCGGGGACGACCGGCAAGCCGACGATCGTCGGCTACACCGGTGAGGACCTCGACCTGTTCGCGACGATGGTCGCCCGCTGCCTGGTGATGGCCGGCGCGCGCCCGGGGATGAAGCTGCACAACGCCTACGGCTACGGGCTCTTCACCGGCGGCCTCGGCCTGCACGGCGGCGCCGAGCGGCTGGGGATGACGGTCGTCCCGGTCTCCGGCGGGATGACCGAGCGGCAGGTCACCCTGATCGAAGACCTCCGCCCCGACGTCATCTGCGTCACCCCCACCTACGCTCTCACGCTCTGCCAGGCCTTCCGCGAGCGGGGCGTCGCGCCGGAGGAGATCAGCCTGCGTTACGCGGTGCTCGGGGCCGAGCCCTGGACGGAGGCGATGCGCGAGGAGATCGATGCCGGCCTCGGCGTCCGGGCGACCAACATCTACGGCCTCTCGGAGATCATCGGTCCCGGCGTCTCCGGCGAGTGCGTCGAGGCGCGCCACGGCTCGCACCTGAACGAGGACCACTTCCTGGCGGAGATCGTCGACCCCGAGACCGGCGCGCCACTCGGCCCCGGCGAGGAAGGCGTCCTCGTGATCACGACCCTGACCAAGCAGGCCCTGCCCCTGGTCCGCTACTGGACCGGCGACATCACCAGCCTCGACGAGACCCCGTGCGCCTGCGGCCGCACCCTGGCTCGGATGGCGACGATCGCGGGGCGCACCGACGACATGCTGATCGTGAGAGGCGTCAACGTCTACCCGACGCAGGTGGCGACGCTGCTCGGCGAGGTCGCCGGGCTGACCTCCAACTACCGACTGGTCCTCCGCCGCGGCGCCACCATGGACGAGGTCGAGGTGGAGGTCGAGGCCCGCGAGGGAACCGACCGGCACACGCAGGACATGGCCTCCCACCTGGCCCGCCTGATCAAGGAGACGATCGGCTGCTCGATGACGGTGGCGGTGCTCGACCCCGGAGCCCTGCCGCGCTCCGACGGAGGCAAGGTGGTCCGCGTCCTCGACCAGCGCGGCGAACCAACCGCCCTGGCGGACCAGGCCTAAGCGCGGGGACGGGCGAGGGACGGCGAGGGCTCCTGGCCCGGGCGGCCGGGGACGCCCAGGACGCGACGCTTTCGCAGGGAATGGCACCGGCTCGTCTGCGTCCCGTGGGGAACGTCAGGGAGATGCGGATGCTGCGACAGTCGCGCGGCTCGGTGACGGCCCACGCGCCTTCGTGGCGAGCCTCGCGTCCTCGTCACGCCTCCCCGGCGCCCCTCATACGTCCCCCGCGCACCGGTCCCTTCGGGTCGCGCCATCCCGGCGTGGCCTCGATCCCCGGTGAGTCGTGGGGTGGCCGCGCACGCCGATCGTCGGCCGCGTACCTTCCCCGCCGGCCGCGCGCGCCCGGGCTCAGCTCAGCGCTCGCAGGCGCGGATCGACCAGGAGCTGGATCACCTCGACGACGGCGTTCGCGAGGACGAAGACGATTCCCACCACGAAGGTGACGCCGGCGATCGCCGGGATGTCGTTCGAGGCGATCGCACGGTCCATGTAAAGGCCGATCCCGGGCCAGGCGAAGATCGTCTCGACCACAGCAATCCCTGCCAGCATCGCCCCCATCTCCAGCCCGGCGATGGTCAGCGGCGCGTTCAGCGAGTTGCGCAGGGCGTGGCGCATCAGCACCTCGCGCTCGCGGAGTCCCTTGGCGCGGGCGGTCCGCGCGTAGTCCTGCCGCAGGGCCTGGCGGAGCGAGGAGCGCAGGGTGCGCGCGGTCAGCAGGGCCGGGGTCAGCGCCAGCGCCAGCGCCGGCAGGAAGAGGTGCCAGAGGACGTCGAGGAAGGCTTCCGGCCGACCGACGAGGAGCGCATCGAGGCTGACGAAGCCGGTCGGCCCGTCGACCGGCGCCGTGCTCGGCGACAGCTGCCCCCCGGAGGGGAACCAGCGCAGCTTGTAGTAGAGGAAGTAGAGGCCGATGAGGCCGAGGGTGAAGACGGGGATCGACGCTCCGCCGACCAAGACTCCGCGCAGCACGCCGGTGCCGCGGCGGGGGCGGGCCGTCACCAGGCCCACCCCCGCCCCGATCAGGACCGTCAGGAGCACCGCCGCGGCGAGCAGTTCGAGCGTCGCCGGCAGCGTTTCGCGCAAATCGTCGATCACCGGCCGATGCGTGTGGACCGACTCCGAGAAGTCGCCGGAGACGACCCGTCCCAGGTAGTTGACGTAGCGGGTCGGAAGTGGCTTATCCAGTTCCAGTTCGGCCCGTTTTTCGGCGATCACCTCCTTGCTCGCGCCGGCGCCCGCGTAGCTCCTCGCCGGGTCGCTGGGCACGACCGAGCCCAGCAGGAACACGATCGTGACCAGCGCCCACAGGACGAGGACGAGGCCGGCGGCGCGAGCGAGGAGGAAGCGGGCGATCACTTCTCACTGAGGTCCGCGTAGTCGACGGTGAACAGGTAGGTCGGCGTGTAGGTCAGCCCGGTCAGGTTTTCGCCGGCGACCATGACCTCGGACTTCTCCGCCAGCGGGATGACCGAGAAGTCTTCCCCGGCGGTCTTCGCCGCCTGCCCGTAAAGCGCTTCGGACTTCGTTTCGTCGGGCTCGACCCGGGCGGCGGCCAGCTCTTCGTCGAGCTTCGGGTCGGAGAAGCCGAACACGTTGAGGCCGCCTTCGGTGGCGTAGAGCGGTTCCAGCCACGCCGCCGGATGTGCCGCGTCGGGATTGAGGACGGCGAGCGCAGCGTTGGGCGCGCTCGAGGGATCGGCGAGGTAGCCGAACTGGGTTTCGATCGAATCGGCTCGCAGCTTCACCTTCCAGCCCGATTCTTCGAGGCTCTGCTGCATCAGCTCGGCGAGCTGCCGCAGATCGGTTGCGATGTTCGTGTAGGCGAGAGTGACTTCTTTCGAGGTCGGCGCCGGGACGACCGGGCCCGGGTCCGGGAGTGGGTCCTGCGACGCGTCGAGCAGGCTCGACGGCAGCACGTCTTCCGCCGGCGTCGCGGTGTCACCGTAAACCTGTTCGACGCTGGCGGCGCTGTCGAGGTCGGCGACGAACGCCCTCCGCGTCGCCAGGTCGTCGAACGGCGGCTTCGTCGTGTTGATCAGCATCGTCGTCCTGATGATCG
The DNA here is from genome assembly GCA_001898095.1 of Solirubrobacterales bacterium 70-9. Classification (GTDB taxonomy): domain Bacteria; phylum Actinomycetota; class Thermoleophilia; order Solirubrobacterales; family 70-9; genus VAYN01. The sequence goes on from MKSH01000253.1 coordinate 12,611, forward strand.
CTTCGTCGAAGGTCTGCACCTGCAGGCTCGGGTCGGATTCGAGCGACTTCAGCTGGCTCGGTTCGATGCCGTGCGTGATCAGGTTGAGCTGGCCCGAGCGCAGTTGGAGGAGCTGGTCGCCGATGCTCGGCACGATCGTGATTTCGACCTTGGCCGGCTTCGCCTTCTTGCCCCAGTAGCCGTCGAACCTTTCGAGCACGATCGGCCCGGTCGGTTTGTAGCTGGCAAGCACGAAGGGACCGGTGCCGTCGGCGTGTTCGGAGAGCCAACCGGCCGCTTCGTCGTCACCGGCGTGTTCCTTCAGGGCTTTCGGGCTGACGATCTTCGGCCCGTACATCGAAGCGTTGTAGTCGAGGAAGGCGGCCAGCGGTTCGTTCAGTTCGATTTCGACCGCCTGGGGCGAAGGAGTGCGGATCGCCTTCACCTGGGCGAGCATGTAGGAGGGCGCCCCTTTGAGCGCGATCTCGCGTTCGAAGGACTGCTTGACCGCGGCCGAGTCCATTTCGGTGCCGTCCTGGAACTTGACCCCTTTTCGCAGCTGGAAGGTGTAGGTCTTCCCGTCCGGGCTGACCTTCCAGGAGGTCGCCAGGCTCGGCGCCAGTTCGGTCGTGCCTGGCTTGTAGGTGAGCAGCGTCTGGTAGACCGAGAGGATCACGGAGTCCCCTTCGACCGCGTAGAAGGTCGCCGGGTCGATGCCCCCCGCGATCTGTTCCTGGTAGGCGACCCGTACCTCCTGTTTCTGGGTCTCCGAGCCGCCGCTCGAGCCGCCGCTGGAACCGCATGCCGCTGCGGCCAGCGAAAGCGCGAACAGCGCGAGGGCGGTGACAACCTTCCGCATGATTTCTCCGTTCATCTAGACGTCGTCCAATAGGTCGCGAAGTCCGTCTCCGGCCATGTTGGCCGCGGCCGCGAGGACGAAGACGGCTACCGCGGGGGCAAGTGGGATCAAGGGGAAGCTGAAGAGCGCGTCGAGCCCTTGGTAGGCCATCGACCCCAGCTCCGGGGCGGGCGCAGGAGCGCCGAGCCCGAGGAACGAGAGGCCGGCCAGAGTCAGCACGAGGAAACCGAGGTCGACGCTGGCGGCGATCACCACCGTCGGCAGGACGCCGGGCAATACGTGCCGGATGGCGAGGCCGACGCGGCGCGCGCCGGCCAACCGGGCCGCGTCGAAATGCGGGCGGACGACGATCGCCCGCGTCTCGCCGCGGACGATTCGCGCGTACCACGGCCACCATACGAGCGTGACTGCGATCAGCGTGTTGATCAGGCTGGGACCGAGCGCCACCGCGACGGCGATCGCGATGATCGGCCCCGGCAGGGCAAGTCCGGCGTCGGTGGCGCGCATCAGGACGGTGTCGACCCAGCCGCCGCGGATGCCCGCGACGAGCCCCACGATCGAGCCGAAGATCGCCCCCACGCCGACGACCGCGAGCGCCGAGAACCAGGAGGTCCGCATCCCGTAGAGCAGGCGCGAGAAGAGGTCGCGCCCGATGTCGTCGGTGCCCAGCAGGCCGCCGTGCCCAACGGACTGGTATGGGGCGCCGATCGATTCGTAGGGATCGTGCGGCGCGATCAGCGGGGTGAAGATCGCCACCAAGGTGATCAGCACGACCAGCCCCAGCCCCGTCCACTCCATCGGCCCCAGGGCGGAGAGCAGCAGGCGGCGGTTGCCGGCGAGAACCGGCTCCTGGCCCAGGGCGGTTGGCTCGGCTACAGCCATTCGCGCTCCATCGTCGGCACCGCCTCCAGCAGCTCGCGGGTCTTCTCGCTGCTCGGGTGGGCGAGGACCTCGGCGGCCGAACCACGCTCGACGATCCTGCCCTCGGACATGACCGCGATCTCGTCAGCGACGGCGCGGGCGACGGCGAGATCGTGGGTGACGAAGAGAAGGGCGACGTCGAGCTCGCGCCGCAGCTTGCGGAGGAGGTTGATCGCGACCGCCGCCAGGGAGACGTCGAGGGCCGAGGTCGGCTCGTCGCAGGCGAGCAGCGTCGGCGGCACGATCACCGCACGGGCCAGGGCCGCGCGCTGGCGCTGGCCGCCCGAGAGCCGGCCCGGCCGGGCCGCGGCGACCTCCGCCGAGAGCCCGACGAGGGCCAAGGTCTCTTCGACCCGCCGCCGCTGCGCCAGCTTGTCCAGCCCCTCACCCCGGAGCCGCTCCCGCAACATCGCGCCGATCGTCATCCAGGGGGTCAGGGAGGCGCCCGCGTCCTGGAAGACCATCTGCGGCCTGCCGCCGGGGGCGTGGCGGACGTCGCCGGCGTCGGCCTGCTCGAGGCCGACCGCGATCCGTAGCGTCGTCGTCTTGCCACAGCCGCTGGCGCCGACCAGAGCGAGCGACCCGGAGCGGGGAATGGTGAGGCTGACGCCGGCGACGGCCTGCTGCTCGTGGCGACGCGAGCTGAACGCCTTCTCGACGCCGACCAGCTCGAGCGCGGCACCGCCCGAGAGGACGGCGCTCGCCGTCGCCGGCGCCGCCGCGACCGCTTGGCGGCGGGGCCGCAGCTCGATTTCGGCCGAGCGGATGCAGGCGTCGAGGCCCGGGTGACTGGCCGCCGGGCGCAGCGCCGGCACGGCGGCGAGGCAGGCCTCGCGGACGAAGTCGCAGCGCGGCGCGAACGGGCAGCCCGGAGGTGGCTGCCGCGGATCCAGCGGCTCACCGCGAAGCGTCGCCAGCTCGGTCTCCGCGTCCGCCCCGGCGAGCGCGTGACGCGAGGCCAGGAGGCCAGCGGTATAAGGGTGGCTGGGGCTGACGAAGACGTCGTCCGGGGACCCGATCTCGGCGATCCTGCCGCCGTACATCACCGCCACCCGGTCGACCAGCTCGGCGGCAACCGCGAGGTCGTGGGTGATGAAGAGCATCGCCATCCCGAGCTCGTCCCGCAGCTCGGCCAGCAGGCGCAGCGTGGTGCGCTGCAGGGTGACGTCGAGCGCGGTGGTCGGCTCGTCGAGCAGGACGAGGGAGGGACGGCGGGCGATCGCCATCGCGATCATCACCCGCTGGCGCAGCCCTCCCGAGAGCTCGTGCGGGTACTGGTGAATCCGCCGGTCCGGTTCGGGGAAGCCGACCTGGCGCAGCGACTCTTCGACCGCCGCGGCCGAGTCGGCGGCCTCGGCGACCTGGCGGCCGATCTTCATCGTCGGGTTGAGCGAGGTCATCGGGTCCTGGAAGACGGCGCCGGCGCGCCGGCGGCGGGCCTCGCGCCTGGTTTCCGAATCGGCCGCAACCATCTCCACGTCGCCCAGCCAGGCCTCGCCAGTGAGCTCGGCCCCGGCGGGAGCCAGGCCGAGCAGCGCGTGGCCAAGCATCGTCTTGCCTGACCCCGACTCGCCGACCAGCCCAAGGATTTCGCCCCGCCCGATCTCGATGTCGACGCCGCGAACCACGTGGGCGCCGTCGGGGAAGCGTAGGTTGAGGCCGCGCGTGCGCGCGACCGCCTCCCGGTCGGCCGGCGCCGCGGGCGGCGATGGGGCCGCAACAGTTTTCCGTCCCACTCCCATGTAGCGCAACTACATTAGCGACGATCCTGGCGGATGACAACACTTACGTTTGAATTATCTCGAATCAACAACTACTATCGTCGCGGATGTGCAGAATGGCAGATCAAATTAGTGGCGACGCCGAGTTCCTCGCCGACGCCCGCCAGTGGTTCTGGCGCGGCCCGATCGAGCCGGGGATCGCCCTGATCGCCGAGCCCGGCCACGTCTTCAGCTGGCTGATCGCCGGCGCGGAGCGCTCGCTGCTGCTCGACACCGGGCTCGGCATCGCCGACATCCGCGAGCCGGTCGCCGCCCTCGGAGCCGACCAACCGCTCGTCGTCAACTCCCACGCCCACTTCGACCACGTCGGCGGCAACGCCCGCTTCGACGAGGTGGCGATGCACGAGTCGGCACCGGACTGGCTCCAGAGCGGCACCGACCCCGAGCTGCTCGACGCCTACGCGGGCGCCATGCCCGAGCTGTCCGCGGCCTGGCGGGCGCTGCTCGAGCTGGATCGCGAGTGCGCCTTCCTCGCTGGCCCCGAGGCCGTGCCACGGCCCTGGCCGCAGGCGGCGATCGCCGAGCGCGGCTGGCTCATCGAGCCGCCGGCGCCGACCCGCACGCTGCGCGACGGCGACGTCCTCGACCTCGGCGACCGCCGGCTCAGGGTGATCCACACCCCTGGCCACGCCGCCGAGCACATCTGCCTGCTCGACGAGCGGGCGGGAATCCTCTGGGCGCAGGACCAGGTCTACTACGGGCCCCTGCTGATCTTCGAGCGGGGCTCGAGCATCCAGGCCTTCGCGTGCTCCACCCGCCGGCTCGCCGACGAGCTCGCCGGGGCGGTGCGCACCGTCTACACCGCCCACTGCCTGCGCTACTCGGTGCCGCCCCAGTTCCTCGGCGAAGTCGCTGCGGCGGCCGAGGCGGTGGCCGCCGGAGAGGCGGAGATGGCGCCGGCGCCGGCGCTCTTCGGCCCCGGCGTACGTGCCGCCGATTACGGTCACTTCTCAATCCTGGTGCCTGCCTGAAAGGGGAACGGATGCCTGCACGCGACGACGACGAGGCAAAGCTTCAGCTAGACGAGATCGACATGGCGATCATCGACCAGTTGCAGGAGGACGGCCGCCGCGCCTACGGGCGGATCGGCAAGGCGGTCGGCCTCTCCGAGGCGGCGGTGCGCCAGCGCGTCCAGCGGATGACAGAGTCGGGAGCAATCCGGATCGTCGCCGTCACCGACCCGGCGGTGATGGGAACCAAGGTGCGAGCGACGATCGGGGTCCGCTCGAGCGGCGACGCGCTGAAGGTTGCCGAAACGGTGGCGAAGATCCCCGAGATCGACTACGTCGTCGTCACCGCCGGCGGCTTCGATGTTCTCGCCGAGGTCCAGTGCCGCAGCGACGAGCACCTGCTCGAAATCCTCAACGAGGGGATTCGCGGCATCCCGGGCGTCTACGCCACCGAGACCTTCATCTACCTCGGCCTCTACAAGCAGACCTATCCCTGGCCGCCGGTATGAGCTCGGTCGAGGTTCCGGCCGCGATGCGCGCCGGGGACGAGTGCCTCTCGGTCCGCGACGGGCGCCTCTGGATCGAGGAGACGGCGGTCTCCGACCTCGCCCGCCGCTTCGGCACGCCGCTCTACGTGGTCTCCGAGGGCCAGCTGCGCGCCAACGCGCGGCGTTTCCGGGCCACGTTCGGCGCTGCCTGGCCCGAGGGCGAGGTCCTGATCATGCCCTCGATCAAGGCCAACTTCGCCCTCGCCCTGCGCCGCGTGCTGACCGAGGAGGGCACCGGCTGCGACGCCTTCGGGGCGGGCGAGCTGGAGGCGGCGCTGCGAGGAGGCGTCGAACCGGCGGCGATCTCGCTCAACGGCTCGAGCAAGGACCGGGCCCTGATCGGCCGCGCGGTCGAAGTCGGCGCCCGCCTGACGCTCGATTCGCCGGCCGAGTTGGAGCTGGCGCGCGAGGCCGCCCGCGAGCAGGGCAGGCGGGCGATGGTGCGGCTGCGGGTCCGGCCCTGGCTCGACCACGAGGAGGCGACCGGTCTGGCTGGCGCGACGACGACGATCCAGAGTGCGATCCAGCGCTACAAGCCGGGCATCCCGACCGAGCAGCTGCTGAGCCTGCCGGCGGAGGTCGTCGCGGCGCCGGAGCTAGAGGTCCGCGGCCTGATGGCCCACATCGGGCGCCAGAGTCGCGACCCCGCCGTCTGGGGAAGCCTCGGCCGCTGGGTCGGCGAGCTGTGCGGCGAGCTTGCGGCGCGCTGGGAAGGCTGGCGGCCACTGGAGGTCGACCTCGGCGGCGGCTTCCCGGTGCCGCGCGATCCCTATGGCACCGCCGACGAAGACCCGGGAGTGCCGCGACCGCCGGCGCCGCCGCTGGAGGCCTACGCCGAGGCGATCGCCGCCGGCCTGCGGGCGGGCCTCGCCGGCGGCGGCCTCGGCGGGGCGGGGCTGCGACTGGAGATCGAGCCCGGCCGCAGCCTCTACGGCAATGCGGGCCTCCACCTCACCAGGGTGCGGGGAGTCAAGGCCCAGCTCGATCCGGTGCGCCGCACCTGGATCGAGACGGACACCTCCGAGGTCTTCCTCGCCGACGCCGTCTTCGAGCGCAACCGCTGGAACGTGATCGCCGCCGACGCGGTCGAAGCGCCGTGCGAGCAGGTCGCCGACGTCGTCGGGATCAGCTGCAATCCGGACCTGATCGTCGCCGACGCGGCGCTCCCGTCCCTGCGGGCAGGCGACTGCCTTGCCGTCCTCGACACCGGCGCCTACCAGGACGCCAACGCCAGCAACTTCAACTTGATGTTGCGGCCTGCGACCGTGCTCGTGCACGACGCCGAGGCGGAGCTGATCAAGCGCGCCGACCGGCTCGAGGAGATCCTGATGCGCGATCGGATTCCGGCTCGCCTGGGTGGCGCCGGCGTGCAGGTCCTCGGCCTCGACCACGCCTCGGTGACCTGCGCCGACCTCGACCGCTCGCTCGCCTTCTACACCGGACTCCTCGGCATCCGCCTGATGGACCGCGGCGAGGACGACGGGCCGGAGCTGCAGACGATCTCCGGCCAGCCCGTGGCCCGGGTCCGTTGGGCCGACCTCGAGCTCGGCGACGGCCGAGTGCTGGAGCTGATCGAGTTCGAGCGGCCGCGTGTCGAGCCGGTCGCCGCCGGCAACCTCTACCCTGGCCAGGGACACATCTCGCTGCGGGTGGCCGACGCCGGGGTCGCCCACGCGGAGTTGGCGCGGGCCGGGGTCGAGGTCCGCTCCGCGCCGGTCGAGCTCGGCGAGGACGGGTTCTGGGGAGGCTGCCGCTGCTTCTACGCCGTCGACCCCGACGGGATGACGGTCGAGTTGATCGAGCGCCCCACCTGAGGGCCGTCGCCTGGCCCAAGGACCGTCGTCGCGGCCTGGTCGCCGCTCGTTCAGCCGCTCCCCTCGCCGAGCATCAGGGATATGAGTCGGTGCAGCGTCGGCTGCAGGACCGTGCTCACGAAGGTGGGGTCGCACTTGAAAAGCTGCTCGATCACGAGGCCGTCCATGCAGGCGCGGAGCGCGGCAGCATCGCGCGGCCCGGGCTCGCCGGCCAGGCGCAGGGCGGCGTCGATCTGCGCGTCGAGCGCCGCATTGGCGGCGGCGAGATCGTCGGCGAGGACACCGGCGCGGGCGGCGTCGGTGGCGAGCTCGAGGAGGACGATCCAGCCCTGCGGGTCGCCGCTCGCGTCGTCCCCGTACCAGCTCGCGATCTCCACGGCGATCTCGGCAGGGGTCAGTCGGCTGCCGGCGAGGCCGTCGAGGCGAGACTCGATCCGCGCCATTTCCTCGGCGACGAGCATCTTCAGCCCCTCGCCCACGAGCTGCTGCTTGGAGTCGAAGTAATAGGTGGTGGCCGAGAGCGAGACGCCGGCCACCTCGGCGACCCGGCGGTGGGTGACGGCCGCCGAGCCCTCGCGGCCGACCACCGCGATCACGGCCTCGAGGATCGCCCGCCGTTTCTCCTGCCCGCGCGCCTGCAGCTCGCGGGGCGCGGTGCGCGTCCGAGGGCTGTCGGGGGTGGAAGTCATCGTGGTACGTTTGTACCAGTTATGCTGAGGATGGTGCGAGATGATGAGCGCGGCCGGGTGCCGTCGCACGGCAAGGTAGCGATGGCGACCGGCGTTGGCGTGGCGCCGACCCCGTGAGTGCCGCGGCGCCAAACGCCCTCGCGATGCCCGCCGAGTGGGCGCGGCACGAGCGCACGCTGATGGCCTGGCCGGTGCGGGCCGAGCTCTGGGGCGAGTGGCTGCCGGCGGCCGAGGACGAGTACGCTGCGACGGCGAACGCGATCGCCGCCTTCGAGCCGGTGTTGATGGTCGCGCCCCCCGGCGGCGGCGACCGAGCCAGGTCCCGCTGCGCGGCGCGCGTCGAGGTCGTCGAGATGCCGATCGACGACTCCTGGCTGCGGGACAGCGGCCCGGTGATCGTCGGCGACGGCAACGGCCGTCGCGTCGCGCTCGACTTCGGCTTCAACGCCTGGGGTCGGAAGTTCAAGCCCTTCGACGAGGACGCGCGGGTGGCCGGACGGATCGCCGCGGTCCTCGGGCTGCCGGCGCGCGTCGTCGACATCGTGCTCGAGGGTGGCTCGATCGCGGTCGACGGCGGCGGCACGGTGCTGACCACCGAACAGTGCCTGCTGCATCCGAACCGCAACCCGGGTCTCGATCGCGAGCAGATCGAGGCGGTGTTGCTGGAGGCGCTCGGCGCGACCCGCGTCGTCTGGCTCGGGCAAGGCCTGGTCGAGGATCGCGACACCGATGGGCACGTCGACATGATCGCCGCCTTCCTCCCCTCGGGGAGGGTGCTGCTGCAGGACGCACCGCCACAGGATCCGAACCACGAGCACTGTCGCGAGAACGCCGACCGCCTGCGCGCCGCCGGCTTCGAGGTGGAGCTGATGCCCCACCTCGCCCACGTCCGCGCCGGCGAGGCCGAGTCGGCCCTCTCCTACATGAACCACTACGTCTGCAACGGCGGCGTGATCCTTCCACTCGCCGGCGCTGCCGACGACGACGGCGCGGTCGAGACGCTGCGGCGCGCCTATCCCGAACACGAGGTCGTCGGCGTCCCGGCGGGGACGATCGCCTTCGGCGGCGGCGGGCCGCACTGCATCACCCAGCAGGTGCCGAGCCGATGAGCGAGATCGAGCTGCGCACCTGCTACGACCCCCCTCCCTCGCCCGCGGCGACCGGCGGCGAGCGGGGGCCGGTGCTGCGCCTCGGGCTGGTCCAGCACCGCTGGCACCCCGACCCCGATGAGCACCGTGACGCCCTCGCCGCCGCGGTACGGCTGGCGGCCGCCGAGGGCGCGCGCATCGTCTGCCTGCAGGAGCTGACCCTGAACCGCTACTTCGCGATCGGCGCGGAAGGCCCGGAGGCCGCCGGGGCGGTGCCGGAGTCACTCGTCGACGGCCCAACGCGCCGCTTCGCCGCGCAGCTGGCCGCCGAGACCGGCGTCCCGATCCACGCCTCGCTGTTCGAGGCGAGTCCCGCGCCGGCGCCGCTCGGCTACAACACGGCGATCGTCGTCGCTCCCGACGGCGAGCTGCTGGCCCGCACCCGCAAGCTCCACATCCCCGTCACCGCCGGGTACCACGAGGACCGCTACTTCGCGCCCGGCCCGACCGACGGTGACCCGTACCCGGTGCTCGAGCTGGAGGGGATCGGGATCGGTTTCCCGACCTGCTGGGACCAGTGGTTCCCGGAGCTGGCACGCGCCTACTCGCTGGCGGGCGCGGGGGTGATCGTCTATCCGACCGCGATCGGATCGGAGCCCGATCACCCCGAATTCGACACCCAGCCCCTGTGGGAGTCGGTGATCCGCGCCAACGGAATCGCCAACGGCACCTTCATGGTCGCCGCGAACAGGATCGGCGAGGAGGGCGGGCTGAGTTTCTACGGCTCCTCCTTCATCTCCGACCCCTACGGACGGATCCTTGTCGCGGCGCCACGCGCCCGGCCGGCGATCCTCGTCGCCGACCTCGACCTCGCCCAGCGCCGCGAGTGGCTCGAGCTCTTCCCCTTCCTGCGGGCCAGGCGGCCCGAGGCCTACGAGCCGCTCGTCGACCGGCAAGTTCTCGAAGCGCGAGCCGCGCTCGCTCGGCGGGCCTCGCGTCCTCGTGACAGCTCCCGCGCGTCCCCGTGACGCCTCCCCGGCGCCTCCCGCCGGCCTCCCGCACCCCCGGCGCGGCGCCCATCATCCCGGCACCCGCGCATCAACCGTCAGGTGGCCGGGCGCCGACCAGCAGCGTCGAAGCAATCGCGGTGGCGACCGCCTCGCCGTCGCAGCTGACGACGATCCGATAGGACCCGAGCCGTGCGCCGCGGCGCTCCTCAACCGCCTCCGCTCGCAGCAACTCCCCCGGGACCGCGGCGCGGAGGAAGTGGATCGTGCCGGTGATCGCCACCACGGCCTCGCCGGGCCGTGAATTGGAGGCGGCGGCGAGCGCCGCGTCGGCGAGGCTGAAGAGGGCGCCACCGTGAACCTTCCCGAGGTCGTTGCAGTGCTCGGGACCGGTCGCCAGCTCGACCACCGCCCGCCCCACCTCGCGCTCGACCAGCCGCACGCCGAGACGCTGCGCGAAGCGGTCGGCGGACGAGAGCGGCCCGCCCCCCGGCGGACGTGCCCCAGGCATCCCCGCGCGGCTCGCCTCGGTCACCATGCCCTCGCACGAGGAGCTCGAGGACTGGTCTGCGTTGGCACGCGTCGTCAAGGGTCCGATCGATCGGTAGCCTATACTATCTCAGCGGCAGCCCATCCCTCGCCGACGAAGTGAAGGCTGATGCCCGAAACCCATGAAATCGCCACCGCCTACCTGGACGCGTTCTTCGCCGGCGAGACCCAAGAGGCGGCCCGACATCTCGCCGCGGGTTTCGAGTTCGAGGGACCGCTCTCCAGCTACGACACGATCGATTCGTTCCTCGTCGGCTCCGAACCGTTCCTGCAAAGCCTGCGCCCCGGCTGGCGACGGGTCTCCAGCTTCTCGGACGACCGCGAAGCGCTCTTCCTATACGAGCTGAAGACAACTGACGGCAAGACCATCCGCGTCGCCAATCAGTTGATCTTCGAGGGCGGACTGATCACACGCGAGACCGTCGTCTTCGATTCGCGCGCGAGGCGGGTAGACGGACGACATGTCGCGGATCTACACCATCGGCCACTCGACCCATGACCCGGAGACCTTTGCCTCCCTCCTGGCTCGCAACGGCGTCGAGCTGCTCGCCGATGTGCGCCACCATCCCGGCTCGCGGCACGTGCCGTGGACGAACCCGGGCTCGATCGAGGCGGCCTTGCCCGTCCCCTATACACACATCGTCGAACTCGGTGGGCGGCGCCGGCCGCGGCCTGGCTCGCCCAACGATTTCTGGCGCAATGCCGCCTTTCGCGGCTACGCCGACTATATGGACAGCGAGGGGTTCGCCGCCGGCCTCGAGCGGCTGCTCGTCGTCGCCGAGGGATCGGTGGCCATCATGTGCGCCGAGGCCCAATGGTGGCGCTGCCATCGACGGCTGATCGCCGACGCGCTCGTGGCGCGTGGATCGGATGTCGTCCACATCGACTCGCGCGGCGGCACCGAGATGCACCGACTCACCGACGCCGCCGTGGTCGAGGACGGCCGCATCGTCTATCCCGCGCAACGGGACCGGCTCGGGCCGTGATCCCCGATCCACACCCCTCGCGGAGGATCGGTAGCGAGAGGCGCCGCCCCGGCCGGCTCAGCCTGGCTGGACCGCGACGAGCCCGATCGCGCCAAGGTGCTTTCGCCGGCGACGAAACATGCGCCGCATCTCGTGCACCCGCCGGCGCTCGCGGGGCGCTTACGTCGCCTCCGGCCAGGCGGCGACCGAGGCGGCGAAGTCAGGGGGCGTCAGCACGACGAGCATTCGCGCCTCGCTCTCCCCGGGGTTCTCGAGCCGCACGTGGAGGCCGACCGGGATCGTCGCCACGGCCCCCGGCCCGAGCTCGGTGACCGCGCCGCTCTTCGACTCGATCAGCCGCAGTCTGCCCTCCCGCGGGAGCAGCAGGGTGGTCGAGTTGCCGTGCGCGTGCTCGGGCATCGCCGCCCCCGCCGGCACCGTCACGTCGACGACGCCGACCCCCGCGTCCTGATCGGCGCCGACCACCACCTCCGCGATCGGCCCGCCGGGGACCGCCCGACGTCGAGGGCCCTGGCCCAGCTCCCACCGTCGCACAGTCATGTCACATCGTCCTTTCGCTCCGAAGTTTTCACATGATCGCTGTGTAAAACCTTAGGCTACCCAAACACCAGGGGCTTTGCGGGCCTTTTCTGGATAGCGGGGGCAGGATTCGCGAACCTGCGACCTTCGGGTTGTGAGACCGCGCCGGGGGCTCGACTGAGGTATGTGGAGCTCGATTTCAAGCGGATTTCGCGAAATCGGACTCGGCTGAGATCGGCCGGACTCCGCGGGGCACCATGCCCTATTTCGTGCGACGCGCCACCCCCGCGTGCTTCCGCCCTCCGAAAGATCGGCGCATCCGCCGATCCCAGCCCTACGAGTAGAGGGAACGGCAGCCGTCGACCCACTCAGGCCAGGCGCCGGACAGACGCTCTTCGACCGCGCGGTCGATGGCCTGGGATTGACCCACGCGCGCGGTCACCTGGGCGTAGAGCGCGTCGAAGGTTGCGACCGAGGTGCCCGCCGGCGCCTGGCCTGGCGCGAAGAACCCGCCCAGATCATCGACGCCGAACCGGGCCCCGATAGACAAGAACACAAGGTGCCCGACGGCCGCGGCCGCCATGTTCGCGTGCTCCTCGACCCGGTCGTTGGTGACCTCCACACCCGCCGCCCTGACCAGCTCTTCTGCCCAGTCCATCAGCGCTCCGCTCTTCGAGGCGGCACTGGCGAACGAGGTCTTGAATGGCTTCTCAGCGCTCTGCTGCATCGCTTCGCCGATGACCCGGCAGAGGTTCTCGCGCTGCCTCAGGATCAGGGGTTCCATCCACTCGGGGCCGCCCAGTCCCCACTCGATCCGCAGAACCGCCTTGCCACCGGCGTCGACCCCGGTGATCGTCAGCTCGGTGCCCTTGAAGACCTCCTGGGTCATCTGCAACCGGGCGATCGATGCCAGCGGACAGAGCCGCCGGTACCCCGTTCGCCCACCCCGACGATCTCCTCGACCCCGATGCCTTCCTGGCCGAGGACGACGTCGAGGTGACGGCCGTAGGTCTCCTGCCGGTTTTGATCGGCGATCCCGGCATCCATGTAGAGGTTGACGTAGTCGTTGTTTGACACGGCTACCTTTCGGTCGCCGCTGCTCAGAAGTCCATGATGCTGTGCCGCTGCATCAGGTGGACCTGCATCGCCGAGACGGCGTTGGATTCGGGCACGGGACGGCCGCCCCCCCACGCTTCGTCCATCAGGCCGCAGACCGGACATTCGAAGGTGAAGGCGCGCTGCCCGTTGTTGTCGGTGACTTCGATCAGGTGGGACCGGTAGTGCTCGTACTTCTCCGTCTCGGGGATCGCCTCCGAGCAGAAGAAGCACTGATGCAGCTTCGGTCCACGTCGAAATAGAGACATCGGGTTCTCCTCCTTTGATCAACCGCTGTTCAACTCGGCGTCCGCCCGGGCGGCGATCTGCGCGATCGAGCCCAGCTCCGCCCGCATGTTCCGGCCGCCGTCGAGCACCGGCGCCAGGTGCTCCGCTTCGAATTGATGCCGCGCCTCTCCTCGCCACCGATCGGCAAGGCTCGAGACCCGCGACTCGAGGCTGCGCTGGGCGTCGGCCGCGGCGGACTCGAGGGCGGCCAGCCTTCTGCCGGACTCAGCCATGGATCTTCCCCGGCAGGTGGGTGATGCCTAGCTGGCGGGCGATCGCGATGCGATGCCGCCCCGAGTTGACGCTGAAGCTGCCGTCGGAGCGACGCGA
>MKSH01000253.1:26039-26445 GCA_001898095.1 Solirubrobacterales bacterium 70-9
ACATGTCGTAGACCCCGGCCGTGCGCCGCAAGCCGATTTCCCGGCCGCGGGCGGCATCGCGGGCCGCGAAGTCCGCGCGCGACTGCCCCGCCAGCACTCCGGGGCGGACCACCGTCTCCCAGGTTTCCACCGCCCAGCGGTAATCGCCGACCTCGGCCCCGCCGCGGCCGAAGTTGCCGCGGATCGGATTGTCCTCGAAGTCCATCCGGTCGACCGGCACGTCGACGAGGCCCGACACGCCGAAGTTCGGCACGCCGCCCGCCGCGGACGCCCCGGAAGGCGCTGGGACCGGCGCCGCGGCGTAGTCCGAGAGGGCCTGCAATTTGTGCTCGAGATCTCGGTTGGCGCTCGGCACCGCCTGGTTCGCGACCTGCTCGACCCGGCGCCGCAGGGCCCGCCCGTGGGC
>MKSH01000253.1:26457-31289 GCA_001898095.1 Solirubrobacterales bacterium 70-9
GCCTCGGCCAGTTGTCCCTGCTCTTTCGGAGGTGCGGCACGCAGCGCGTCTTCCAGTGCCTTCAGCCGCGCCAGCCGCGATCGCGACTCCCTTTCGGTTTCGGCCAGCAGCGCGTCGGTCGCGGCACCGGCCTGCACGGCGATGCCGGTCGCCGTCTGCGCCCATTCGGAAAGGGCAGCGCGCATTCCGCGCAGCGCCTCGGGATCGACCGCCGCCTCGCTCACCCGCCACCCCCGTCCCGCACCCCGCTCGGATCGGACATCGACGCTCCTATCGCCGGAACTCGTCCAGCGCCCGAGCCTTGCGCTCGAGCGCCTGCGGGTACTCGCCGCGCAGCTTGTGGGCGATCGCCGCGGCGGACTTCAGGTCGCGCGACAACGCCGCCTCGAAGCGCTGCCGCTCGCGATCGTTCCAGCCTGAGGAGCGCAGCGCGCCGAGCGCCTGACGCTGCATCTGTTCGATCTGCTCGCCCGAGCGCTTCAGCTTCTTGGCCAGCTCGCGCAGCTTGTCGGGGTCCGCGTTGACGCTCAACCGATCGGCTCCTTCCGATCCTGCGATGCCTGCGCCAGGAGTTCCCTCGTCCACTCCTCGCCCGGCTGCGAGATCGCCGTGCAGCGCTGCAGGATGCCGCGATCCTCGTTGGCGACGACTAACTGCTGATCGCGCAGCGAGGTCGCGGCTTCGCTCCCGACCAGGGAGATGGAATCGTCTTCGCTCATCCGGCCTGCGATCCGCCAGCTCGCTTCGCGCACGGCGCCGGCGGGGAGGCGGCGGGCGATGCCCGCGACCGAGTCGAACCAGAGGAACGCGTGCACGCCGACCTCCGGACCGTCGCGCAGGATCCGGGCGAGCAGTTCGGGCAGGTCGACCTCGCTGTCGAAATCGACCGAGTCCGGGTCGAAGTCCCGAGCGCGGTGCATGCCGTAGAGCACCAGCAGCAGCGGCGGCGCGGCGGTGTCGTCCTCGGCGACCCGTTTCTGGACCTCGGCATCGATGCGCGTCAGCAGCTCGGGCACGGCGCGGCGACGGTTCGCCGTCGCCGCGCCGGCCTCCAGCAAGGGGACGAGGAAACTCTCCAGCCCTTCCTCGATCGGCATGAAGTCGACCACCTCGACCGCCGCGCGCCGCGCGACCGCGCTCAGCGTGACGTTGGCGGCGACCGCCTGCGGCAGCGAGAAGCCGTCGACGCCTGCCTGGGGCTGATCGCGGGCGACGAGCAGGACGTTGCCGCCCGACTCGCGCCGCAGATCGAGATCGGCGGTTCCCATCACGGCCATCGGCGTGCCGAAGCGCAGGCGCAGCGTGCGCGGGTCGGCGCCCCTGATCTCGTCGGCGAAATCAGCCGGCCTGGTCCTCTCGGCGGGGATCGGCGCGTTTCCCTCGAAGACCACCGGCCGGCGGAGGAACCCGGTCTGGTCGGCCTTCGCCCGGGCGGTGGCGACGTGGCGGCGACGATCGGCCTCGTCGATCAGGGCGCCGCGGAAGCGTTCGTTCGCCTCGACCGCGCCGGCGGCGGTGTTGAGGATCCCTTCGCCCGCCGAAGTCAGGGCGCTGCCCTCGGTGTTGCCCTCGCCGAGCACCTTGGCGGCGTCGCTCTCCGACGCCGGCAGCAGGATGCGGACCGGGAGCAGCTGCGGGACGTGCGCGCCGAGGGCGTCGAGGCCGGCGAGGCTCTGCGAGCCGAGGATCACGTGGATGCCGAAGCCGCGCCCCTGCCGGATCAGCGTCTCGAGCGCCTCCGCGGCGACGCCGCCGAGTTTGTCGGTACGCGAGAAGAGGACCTGGAACTCGTCGAAGACGAGCACGATGCGCGGCAGCGGGTCGCCGGTCGCGGCGCGCAGGCTCTCCAGCGAGGAGTGCGACTCGGCCGATCCGCGCAGCAGCGAGGCGCGCCAGCGCAGCTCCTCGTTGATCGCCTCGAGGACGCTGACGCCGAACTCACGGTCGCTCTCGATCGCCACGGTCCGGGCGTGGGGCAGCGCCTCGGCCGCGTAGACCTTGAACTCGACCCCCTCCTTGAAGTCGATCAGGTGCAGTTCCAGCTCCTCCGGCCCGTACATGGTCGTCGCGCCGCGGATGAAGCTGTGCAGGAGCGTCGACTTGCCGGACCCGGGCCGGCCGACCAGCAGCGCCCCGGCGTGGTCGGAGGAGTCGAACGAGAGCGTCGCCACGTCGCGGGCGCCGCGCTGGCCGATCGGGGCGGCGACCCCACGGATCGTGCTCTGCGTCCACCAGCTCTCCGGATCGGCTGCGACCAACGGAGCGGTGAGTCGGGGCAGGTCACGCTTGCGGCCCTCGAGCGCCGCGGCGACGAAGAGGTCGAAGATCTTGTCGAAGCCGACGGTGGTGGCGGTGGCTTCCTGGGTCGAGCGCCCGACCACCCCGACCAACGAGGCGACGACCTCCTTCGGCGCTTCGGCATCGGTCTCCGGGAGCAGGTCGAATTGGACGTCGGAGGAGACCTCGGAGTCGACGAAGGACTGCCCCAGGCGGATCCGGGCGAGGCTGGACGGCAAGGCGTCGAGGGACACGCCGAACGGCGCCTGCAGGTCTTCGTCGCTCAGCAGCAGGGTCGCGATGCCGCAGCGGGGACCGTTCTCGGCGATGCGCTGCAGCTCGGCCACCGAGCGCTCGTCGAACCCCGTCGGCGCGTCGAAGATGATCACCATCCGATAGGGCTCGGCGATCTCCCCGGCGGCGGCGTTGAACTCGGCCAGCGTGTCGTACTCGGCCCGCAGGTACTTCTGGATCACCTGCTCGATCTGGCCGGTCGCTTCGGCCAGCAGGCGGTGCAGGTCCTCGTTCGAGGACCACACCTTGCCGCCGATCAGCTCGCGGTCGTACTCCCCCAACTCCAGCAGCGAGGCGACCGACTGACCGAGGCCGGTCGGGTCGAAGATCGAGAGCCGCAGCTTGCCCGGCGGCGTCGAGGCAAGGGCCCGCAGTACCAGGGACCGCGCCAGGGCGACCGCCTTCTCGCGTTCGTCGCGGCGGTGGCTGATGTGGAGCCCGTCGCGAACGGAGGCGAACACCGGGGTCTTGACGTTCGAGGCGAACCCGTTGATCGGACCAGGCAGCGCCCCGAAGCGCAGCCGAAAGGAACCGAGCAGCACCATCGAGTGGGTGAATTCCGGCGACCAGTCGAGCCACGCCGGATCCGCCCACGGGCGGAGGCCCGCCGGCAGCAGGTGCTCGACCGCGGTCAGCTTCGCCATTTCGGATTCCACCGCCTGCTCGGCGGCCACGCGCCGACTCGCGACGTCTTCGTCCCGTTCGCGGAGGATCGCATCGCGCTGCTCGCCGAGCTGGGCCGCGCGCTGCTCCAGCGAATGGAGGGTGTCGACCAGCGATACGGTGGCCTCGCGGACTTCCCGCCGCGGTTTTCCGGCCAGCATCTTCCGCGAGGCTTCGACCCCGGCCCGGTTCGCGGTCGTGATGTCCTGCTTCAGCCAGCTGAGAATCTGACCGTTCACCGACCAGCCCTGCGAATCGCGACGGAGGACGGGCTCCGGCAGATCGTACGCTTCTGGTTCTCCAGGCCGGTCGGAGTAACCGTAGACGGCGAAGAATTTGTCCAACTGTTCCTGGTAGCTCTTGACCACCGCCGCGATCGCCGTACGGTGGGTTTCCAGCTCGTCTGCCCGCGCGGTCGGCTCGTCCCAGGCCGCCGTCATCGCGCCGATTTCGCGGGCGATCAGCGAGCGCGTGCCGACCGCCGCGCCAATGGCCTCGTCGAAGGCCGCGCCGGCGTCGTCACCGGATTGCGTCTTGAGGGAAGTCACTCTTGACCTGGAGCTTGCGGGAAAGGCCCGGCTTTCTCTACCGGATGCCTCCGGTACCTGCATGCCAGGCCGTCCCGATCCGGATGTGAAATGGTCAAAGTTCCACTTTTAGGCGTCTTGACTACCGACATTTTCTTCACCTGCCTGTCGCCTCACCGGTAACTCGGCGAGATCGAATGGCGGTGCCACCACCGGTACAGGCGGGCGCGGGGCAGGCCGGTGATCGAGGCGAAGACGTTGCTGCGCCGGTCGGCCCACTCGAGCTTCGCCGCCCGGCCCGAGCCGAAGCAGATCAACGGGCCGAGCTCGCGGTTCGGGCGTTCTTCCTTGAACCAGGTCCCGACGTACACACCCCCGCGGTCGAAGCAGGCTTCGACCTTGTCTCCAGACCGGTGGCCCGCCGTGCTTTCCTTCTGCGAAACGTAGATCTCGAAGAGCTGCCGGTTGCGGAAGGCCAAGACGGTTCCCTCGATCTGACCGCTGTGACAGTGGAGGATCGCGTCGAGACTGTTGCGGAGGAGCCCGGCGGGAAGGGCGGCGATCGGTCGACGGTCGCACTGCTCGAAGGGGACCGCCGCCCGCAAGACGGCGCCGTCCTCCCGCTGGGCGGCGGCCGAGGCGACGTCGCTGTGCGGCGCCGTCAGCCAGGCCGCGGCGAAGAGCGCGGCGAGGACCGCCACGGCCGCCGCCCGGGTCGTCCCGGCCGACGTCACCTGGTCGATCAGCACGCGGATCAGCAGGCCGGA
Organism: Solirubrobacterales bacterium 70-9; assembly: GCA_001898095.1. Taxonomy (GTDB): domain Bacteria; phylum Actinomycetota; class Thermoleophilia; order Solirubrobacterales; family 70-9; genus VAYN01. Next base: position 30,986 of record MKSH01000253.1, read on the forward strand.
GATGAAGCCCGCGGCGGCGGCGTAGGGGGCGGCGGCCCAGGCGCTCGGCGGGATCGAGCCCGCGCGCGAAGCGCTGAAGAGGAAGAGCCCGACGACGGCCGGCGCGAGCAGGACGAGGTCACCGAGATAGCCGCCGGCCAGCGGCGGCCTGCCGCCCGCAAAGCGGTACAGGTTGAACGCGCCGGCGGCCAGGAAGACGGCACCGGCGGCGATCGCGAGCGGCAACCAGAGGTAGTGCCAGGCGGCCGCCAGAGCCGGACCGAACCCGGTGCCGCCGGGGGAGAAGGTGAGGGCGATGGCGGCG
>MKSH01000253.1:31317-33020 GCA_001898095.1 Solirubrobacterales bacterium 70-9
TCCAGAGGACGACCAGCCAGAACTCCCGCCGCGCCGTGGTGCCGAGCCGCGCCCGGGCGGTGGCCCGCCTTTTCCTCGTCTCCTCCCGGCGCTCGCGCTCGGCCGCCTCCCGTTCGGTCCGCTGCCGCCGTTCGCGCGTGTCGGCTTCGCCGCGGGCGACCGACTGCAGGGCGATCAGCGCGAGAACGCGGCCGAGGTGCTCGTCAGCCATCGTCGCCCTCGGCCCGCCGGTTCCACATCGTCGGGCGAAGCCCACCAGAAAGGGCGGCGCGCTGAAACCGGAAGGTTGCGGGACGAGGACGGGACGGCACCGGGCGCGGGCGAAGTACCGCACCCTTCCGGTAACGATCCGAGGTCACATCGGTCACCGTCGGGGAGTGACCGGGACAGGTCCACAGGGTCGCCCGCAATTGTGGTCTGATCTGACCGATGCGTCCGATCTATGCGGCCTGCGCGGTGGCGTTCACGCTCACGGCGCTCGCCGATCTCGGTGCCTTCCCCGTCGCCGTCGCGGTCGTCTTCCTGATCGCCGCCTGCCTCTGGCTCGCGACGGCGCTCCTTTGGCGGCAGGCGCGGGCCGCCGATCGGCGGCTGCAGCTCGAGGTCGGCGCCTGGCGGGAGGCCCTCGTGAATGATCGCTCGGCCCAGCTGAGTCACGATCTCGCGCACTGGCCACGGCGCGCCCTGCGCGAGTCGACGACGCTTCTGCGCCGCTCCGGGCGCAGCGCCGAGGCGTCCCTGGTCGAACGGGCTGCGGAACGCTGTGCGAGTGCCGCCGGGGCGGTCCTCGGCGCACCCTCGACGCGGGACTTCGGCGATCTCACCGGCGGCCGGGTCGGGGTCGTCGGGGGCGCCGTCCTGGCCTCGCCGTCGCGCTCGGGAGGACCGCTTCGCCACCTCTCCCGGGCCGACAACCTTCCCGAGTCGCTCGGGCCACGGTGGGCCGAGCGGCTCGCCGTGGTGCTGCGCCCGGTCGACCTGGTGCGGCTGCTCCACACCCCCCAGATCGAGCGACGCGCGCTGATCGCCTCACTCTGGCTGCGCGCCGCCTTCGTCCTCGTGGCGCCACTGACCGCGCCCTTGTCGCTGACCGGGGCGGTGCCGCTGCAACCGGGGGCGGGCACGCCGGCGACGACGATCTACTGGGTGGTGGCGGCCGAGGCCGTCCTGACGGCCCTGCTGGCCCCGCGCGTCGCCGCCTACGTGATCCGACAACCGGTCCGTTGGCCGCTCCTCCTCTTCGAGCAGGGACTGGCGGTGGCGCTGCTCGCCGGCTCGCCGTGCTGGGCCTGCTTCGTCTACGCGGCGGGCCCGGTGATCTGGTTCGAGAAGGTCGAATGGGAGGCCTGGAAGGTCCTCGCCTGGGGTGCGCTCAACGTCGGCGTCCTCGCCGCGTTCGCGGGCGCCGCTCCCGCCGCGATCGTCGGCGAGGCCGCGATCGGCCTGCTCGTCGTCGCGGCCGTCGCCGACAGCTACGGCTTGATGCTGCCGGCCGTGGTCGCCACCTTGCTACACGGCCGGCGCGAGACCCGGATGGCGAAGAAGTCGATCGCCAGTCGTGCCCGGAGCTCGCAGGCGACGATCCGCGAGGCGATCGACGAAACCAAGACGATGCTCGTCGCCGTCGCCGCCGAGGACGGCGAGATCGACCGCACCGAACTGACCGAGTTGGTCGGCGATCTGACCCGCGCCGAGGAACATCT
>MKSH01000253.1:33297-35578 GCA_001898095.1 Solirubrobacterales bacterium 70-9
AGCGGCGGCCGCTGGATCGAGGCGCTGGCGCTGTCGCTCCCGGACGCCACGGTGAGCGAAGGAAGGGTCGGCGAGTTCAACGGCCTGTCGATGTGGATCGTCCGCGTATCGCTCGGCCCGTCGTGCTTTGCGAGGGACAAGTGATTGCGTTTTACAAAATCTGCGTACTCTTCCACGGTTGCCAACGGCCGATGACATCCGGATCGTCGTCGCGGAGGACTCGCAGGCGGGGCACCAGCTGTGGTCGATTCTCGAACGCGAGCTGGCCGATCTGCTGGCGCCCCGCACCCTGACCGTCACCATCGCCAGGAGCGCGGGCGAACTGCTCAGCCTCCTCGACAGCCTCGAGCGCTCGGCGCGTCGACCGGACATGGTGCTGCTCGATCTGCACATACCGGTCCGGAGCGGGCACCTCGCGGCGGGCATGCCGACCCACTCGCTTCCCCATTCGATCAAGACCGGCGTGTGGCTGGCGAAGCACATCCGCGCCGGCGGCAACGACACCAGCACGCTCGTGCTCTGGACCAGCAACGTCCTCGCCAACGAGTTGAACGACGCCTACGCCTTCTGCAACCTCGACCACAAAGGACGTCCGCTCGGCGACTACGTGATCGACAAGGTCTCCGAGCGCCAGGTCCAGGTCGAGTCCTTGGCCGCGTTACTGGATGCCGACGGGGACTCGAAGCCGAGCTGGGCCCCGCCGGAGCCCGCTGTCGCCCTCACCAGCGCCCCGCACAAATCGCTGCCCTACCTCGAGCTGGGCATGCGCTCGAAAGCGATCGCCGAGGCGCTCGTCCTGAGCAAGAAGACGGTCGACGACCACAAGGCGATCCTCCGCGACAGCCTCTGCGGCGAAGTCTCCGGCGGCGACCGCGAGCTCAGCGTGGCGATCGTCACCGCCGCCCGCCGCGCGGGCATCCCCTGGATCCCGCTCCAATACGAGGATCCGGAAAACGATCCGCTGAGCGTGCTGAGCCGCGGCCGCTGAGGAGTCAGGTCCGGACCAGCATCACGCTGACGTTGTCCGGCGCGCCGCGATCGAGGGCGAGCCCGAGCAGCGCCCGGAGGACCGCGGCGTCCTCGCCCGCCGCCAACGTCGCGCCGATCTCGGCCTCGGAGACGGTGTTGGTGAGCCCGTCGGAGCAGAGCAGGAAGCCGAGCGGCTCGCGCTTGAACCACTGCACGTGCGGGCGCGGTGGATCGGCCTTGGTGCCCCCCAACGCCTGCGTCAGGACCGAGGTCCGAAGCTCGCCCGACCCGGCGGCGAGGCCGGGCGTATCGTCGAAGGAGACCGGCTCGACGGCGCCGCCGCCGAGTTCGTAGATCCTGGTGTCGCCGACGTTGGCGCAGAGGATCGTCTCGGCGGCGATCACCAGCACCGCCACCGTGGTCGCCATCCCGGCCAGCGCCGGGTCGGCCGCGCCGTGGTCGCGGAGCAGTCGGTGGGCGGCGAGCAGGGCCTCGTCGAGCGCGGCGGTATCGGCCGGCGCCGGCCCGTGCACCAGCTCGCGGGTCACCGTGAGGCTGGCGACGTCGCCGGCGGGCAGGCCGCCGAGCCCGTCGGCGACGACGCAGACCACCGGCTCGACACCGGAGTACGAGTGGCGCGCGAGGCCGATGGTCCCCTGGCCCGCCCAGCCGCTCGACCCGATGCAGTCCTCGTTGCGCGCTCGCGCGAGGCCGGGGTCGGTCGTCGCCCAGACCTCGATCGTCGCCGACGGCCGAACGGCGCTCACCGGACCAGGACCTCGAGCGAGGCGCCCAGCCGCAGTACCTGGCCGGGACGCAACTCGGACGGCGCTTCCGCCGGCAGGGGCACGCCGTCGATGAAGGTGCGGTTCAGCGACTTCAGGTCGGTGACCAGGAGGACGCCGCCCGCGGCGACGACCCGGGCGTGGACCCGGCCCACGTTCGGATAGGCGGCAAGCTGCTGGGCGAAGGGCGGGAACGCCCTGCCGAGGGTCAGGCTTTCGCCGTCGGCGGGGCGGTGGGGGCCCCAGGGAAACAGCAGTTCGGGAACCTCGGCCGGCGCGGGTCCCGCGGCCGGCGCAGTCGCCTCGGGCGGCGCGGGCGCCGGCGTCGCCTCGGCCGGCGCGGGCGGCACCGCCGCGACGGCGGTCTCGGCGGAGACGAATTGTCCGCAGCTGCGGCAGTAGACGTCCTCCGGCGTCCAGGGCGTGCCGCAGCGGGGACAATTCAGGACTGCCACGACGAGGTCCCCAGGTCGACTCCGGCGGCGGCCAGCTTCTCGGTCAGGTCGCCGATGTCGCCGCCTCTCGGC
>MKSH01000253.1:35597-38831 GCA_001898095.1 Solirubrobacterales bacterium 70-9
CGACCTGATCACGGTAGCGCCGCTCGCCTAGCGGGCTCAGCGGCACCAGCTCCTGGTTCGCGGACCCGCGCCAGATCAGGTCGGTGGGCAGGTCCGCGCGGTAGGGCCCGGTCATCGCGGCGTCGAGCGCCGCCAGGATCTCCGGGTGCCGTCGGCGCAGCCGCGCCAGGCTGTACCCCGAGTAGCAGAAGACGTCGACCGTCCCGCGCCGCTCCTCGCGCCAGGCGGCCAGCCCGGCCGTCAGCTCGCGCAGGGCGTCGGGTTGGTCGAACGGCTCGCCGCCGCTGATCGTGACCCCTTCGACCCGGTCCACCGGCAGGGCCCGGAGCCAGCCGAGGACGTCGTCGACCTCGGTCGCGGCGTCTTCGTGGGGCTCCCAGGTGTCGCGCGAGATGCAGCCGCGACAGCCGATCGAGCAGCCCTGGACCCAGATGCCGGCCCTCGTCCCCGGGCCGAGCGCCGTGACCGGGTGGTGGAGTCTGTTGACCTGGATCTTCATTCGCAGTCGAGATCGAAGAGGCGACCACGGCGGTGGATGGCGGCGATGGTGAGCGTGCCGCCGGCCGCGGGCGGGTTGCCGATCAGGTGACGGGCGAGCGGGTTCACCAGCGCCTGCTCCACCGCCGACCCGATCCCGCGGCCGCCGTTGGAGAGATCGGAGAGGGCCAGCTCGGCCAGCTCCCGGCGGGCGGCCGGGGCGATCACGAGCCGCGCCCGATGCTCCCGCTCGACCCGCCGGCCGACGTTCTCCAGCAACAGGGTGAGGATCCGGTCGCCGGCGGCACGGTCGATGAAATCGAAGACGACGATGTTGTTGCCGAGGCGGTTGAGCAGCTCCGGCCGCCCCAGCTCCTCGACGAAGACCCGTTTGATCTCGATCAGGACCCGCCCCTCGGCCTCCTCGCGCGACATCTCCGGCGGCGGCTTGACCACCTGCTCGCGGGCGCCGTCGGCGGTCTTCCGGTAGATGCCGAGGTTCGAGGTGAAGACCAGGATCGCCTCGGTGAAGATCACCGTGCGACCCCTGCCGTCGGTGAGCCGGCCGTCCTCGAGGACCTGGAGGAACTTGTCGAGGATGAGGTTGTGGGCCTTCTCGATCTCGTCGAAGAGGATCAGGCTGAAGGCGCGCTCGCGGATCGCGTTGGTGAGCTCACCGCCGGCGTCGAAGCCGATGTAGCCGGGCGGCGCGCCGATCAGCCGCGCGTCGGAGCCCTGCTCGGCGAACTCGCTCATGTCGAAGCGGGTGTAGGCGGAGCTGTCGCCGAAGACGAGCTCGGTCAGCGCCTTCGCCAGCTCGGTCTTGCCGACCCCGGTCGGACCGGCGAAGAAGAGCACGCCGCGCGGGCCGACCGAGTGTGGCGATCGATGCGCCGCGGTCAGGTTCGTCACCGAGCGGGCGAGGATGTCGAGGGAGCGCCGGACCGCATCGTCCTGGCCCATCACCCGCTGCGTGATCGTCTCCTCGGGGCGCTCCTCCGGCGGCCGCTCGAGCGAGACGATCTCGGTCTCCACCCGCGCCCGCAGCGACGCCTGCTTCCACGGGTTCTCCAGCACGCCGACCCGATAGCCGCGCACCGCGTCTTCGACTTCGCGCAGCCCGAGGCCGCCGTCTTTGGCCAGGCGCATGATGCTCTCCATGTCGGCGAGCGTCATGTCCTGGGCGTTACCGGCGAACCGCAGGACGAGGTTCTCGCGCTCGTCGTCGTCGAGTTCGGCGTAGTCGCCGAACACCGGCGCCAGCCAGCGCGCCATCCGCTCGCGGTCGTCGAACTCGGGACGCGGCACGGTCGCCGTGCGCAGACGGTCGCCGAGCCCGAGGAACCAGTCGGGAAGCTCGAGCTCCCGCTCGACCACCCAGATCACCGGGTTGAACAACGGGACCCCCTGCTCGCCCTCGGCCAGGTACGGGTCGCAGGTCTGCGCCACCCGGGCCGCGGCGGCGAAGAAGGCGTGCTCCCCGGGGGTCAGGGCATCCGGCCTCAGCACCAGCCTCCCCGCCCGCTCGACGATCAGCGCGCCGCGGCTGCCGCGGGCGGCGGCGATGCTGCGGATCACCGCCGGCAGTCGGTCGAGCGACGGATCGCCCTCGAGCGAGTCGCCGAGGACCGCGGCCGCCGCGGCTTCGGGGCCAGGCTCGGCGGGGTGGACGCGGAGGCCCTCGGAGATGTCGTAGAGGACGAGGAAGTCGAAACCGCGACGACGGAGGCGGTGCCAGAGGGCGTCGACGACCCCGCCGCGGCGCACCGACCTCCCCTCGGGCCCGAGGGCGATCACGAGGTCGTCGGTGTTGCCGCCGAGGACGAACTGGGAGGAGACGCCGAGCGAGGCGTCGACCTCGCGCAGCCAGGCGGGGTCCAGATCGCCGGCGACCGAGGTCATCAGCGCTCGCGCTCCCTCGCCGCGGGCCGGGAGACCTCACGGCTCTCCTCGGGCGCGCCCGCGGCAACGATCTCGATCGGCATCTCACCCGGGCCGACGACGCGGGTGCGGTCGGCGAGGATCCCGCCCTTCTCGAGCTTCGCCAGCACCGCTCCCTGGCCGTCGCAGAACTCGGTCTCGACCTCGCGATCGCGGGACGCCTGATCGATGCGGTCCGACGCGCCGCGGACGACGTTGAAGTCGAGGTGCGGCGGCCGGCCGCCGACCCGCACGCGCACCGCGTAACCCGGCCACTCGGGACGGCTGAAGTCGGTGAAGCCCTGGTCGACGAGAACGGTCTCGAAGTCGGGACCGAGCTCGTAGCCGAGCTCGCCGAGCGCGCGCTGCAACTCGCTCGCGACGTACCCGGCTTCCTGCGCCCGGCCTTCCAGTTCGAGCGCCGACCCGACCCGCCGGTCGAGGTCGTCCGGCAGCTCGACGGCAGCGCCGCGTAACGCCGCGATCAACTCCCTCACCGCGCCCGCCTCGGGACCGTCGAAACCGTGCAGTCGCGCCTCCTGGTCATCGAGAGCACGTTCGCGCTCGCGCCTCCCGCGCACCGCCCCGTTGGCGCGCTGGACGAGCAGGCGCAGCGAGTCGACCGCCTGCTCCCGGCCGCTCGCCGAGTGGCTGCCGCGGGCGAGCTCAGCCGTCGCCTCGATCGCGGCCACCGCCGTCTCGTCGGCCTCGCCGTCGAGATGCGAAAGCAGCCGGGCCAGGGTCTCCTCGACGGCATCGTCGGCCTCACTCGTCCGGCGGGCGGCCGCCGCGCGGCGCTCCCTCGCCCGCTCGACCGCGACCTCGGCGCCGATCGGC
>MKSH01000253.1:38866-39429 GCA_001898095.1 Solirubrobacterales bacterium 70-9
CTGCGGCGGCCTCCCGCTCCAGCGCTGCCGTGGCGGCCCGGACCGATGCCGCGTCGGTCATCGACCGGTCTTCGCGAAGCAAGCGCGGAATCGAGATCGCCTCGCCCCACGCCTCCTGGTGCTCAGCCGCCCGCTCGCGCACCCGCTCGTACCGTGCGGACGCCGCGCGCAGGGCATCGAGGGCGGCCGCCAATTCACGCCGGCGGCGCATTTCTTCTTCTTTCACCCGGTAGGCGTAGCTGACCGAGCTGCTCACGTCGTCCCCTCGAACCTTTCCCTGATCTCGCTCCGCTCGATGTCGCGGCGGTCGGCGGCGGCGATCGCCGCCTCGTAGGCGCGCATCTCGGCGGCGTAGCCTTCGCGGGCGGGCAACGTCCGCAGCATCGGCCAGAAGCCGGCCAGGAGGCCGAGGCCTCCCGAGAGGATCAGCATGCCCAACCAGGGAAAGCCGGAGGCGAACATCGTCTTGCCGGAGATCCAGTAGCCGATCCAGATGAAGGAGATGAACAGCATGATGCAGGTGACGGCGAAGGCGCCGCCCGAATTGAAGCCTTCGAGGTGCG
>MKSH01000253.1:39491-43753 GCA_001898095.1 Solirubrobacterales bacterium 70-9
GTGCCGACCCGCTGATCGGCTTCGCGCGAGGCGATCGGCGCCAGCGCCGCCAGCGCCATCGACCGCCCGGGCGAGGACCGGAGCGGGCCTCCCTCGCTCCTCTCAGCCACCGGTCACCTCGTCGGCCAGGGTCGCGAACCAACCTTCTCGCCGCGCTCCCGGATCGGCGGCGGCCTCGGCCCCACGCTCGAGCACGCGGCGATGGGCGGCGGGATCGAGCAACGCCTCGATGATCTGCACGCAGGCGGCGGCCCGCGCCGCCTGCCGTTCCTTCTGGTCGGCGAGGACGGGCTTGCCGCCGTCCGTCCTCACCTCGGCCAAGGTCTGCTCGAACGCGGCGAGCTCCTCGTGCCAGGCGGCGTCGAGGTCGGCCAGGTCGGGGTACCCGGCGCTGCGCGAGCAGTCGAGGAGGATCCGCTCGGCGAAGATCGCCTCCAGCGCCGCCCGCGATCCCTCGCTCTCCGAGCGGGCGAGCGCGAGGAGCCCCTCGCGATCGATGACGTAACCGCGAAAGGTCGGCGTCACCTCGGGGTCGAGTTCGACCAGCAGGCGGACCAGGCGTACCTCGACGTCGTCCTGCTCGGTCAGGATCTGCTCCGCGTCGGTAAGTCCGAGGCTGTGGAGGAAGCTGCGCAGCGCGCGCTGCTCCGCCCGGAACGCGGCGCTGCCGCCGAGCAGGTTGCAGGCACCTTCCCAGTCGGCCGCGAAGGCCGCGGCCAACTCGATCGGATCGGTGAACGGGCGGGTGCGGCCGGGGTCGGGATCCTTGAACGGGACCGGTGCCGCGGCGGCCCGCAGCGGTGCGTCCGTCTCCGCCGCCGCCGCGATCGGAGGATTGCCGCCGTCGAGCCACTCGAACACCTGCTCGGCGCCCCAGCGGTGGCCGCGGCGGTCGTCGAGAAGCGTGAGGCCGCGGCAGAGGGCGACCAGGCGCGGATCCTCGATCGCGTCGAAATCGAGCGGCCGACTGGAGATCCGATCGGCGATCAGCTGGTCGTCCATCCGCATCCCGTTCTCCAGCTGGAAGGGGTTCCGCCCGATCGCCATCTCGGCGACGATGATCCCCAGGGACCACCAGTCCATCGCCGGCGAGATCGCCCCCGCGCTCGCCTGCGGCGCCGCGTAGGCGGCCGACAGCAGAAGGCGCGAGTGCATCTCCTTGCTCAGGTCGATCACATGGGCGAGGCCGAAGTCGGCGAGCACCAGGTCGAGCTCGGGCTCGGAGGTGCGGATCAGGATGTTCCCCGGCTTCAGGTCACGGTGGGGGATCCGCAGCCCATGCAGGTGGGCCAGCGCCGCTGCGACCTCTTCGATCACGTCTTCGATGCGGTCCAGGGAGAGCTTCGGCCCCTCCCTGACGAACAGGTCGGCCAGCGAGCCGAGCTCGCAGTACTCCATCACCTCCCACGAACGCCCGCCGTACTCGCCGAACTCGTAGATCTTGACCACGTGTTCGGGGTCGGCTTCGGCGAGCACTTCGATCGCCCGCTGGTCGCGGCGGCGATCGACGCGGTAGATCTTGACCACGCGCTGCTCGCCGGTCGGCCCGTGCCGGGTGAGCAGCAGGTCACCCTCGCCCCCGGCCGCCAGTTCGCGCAGGATCTCGTAGTCGGCCCGCAGGGCCGGAGGCAGACGGAGGTAGGTCTCGCCCTCGTCCGCGTCGTCCTTGCCGACGATCCCGTCCAGTTGGGTCGGCGGCTGATCGAGCCGCGTCGGCGGCAGCGCCTGCGGCCCGCCGTCGAGCCGCGTCGGCGGCAGCGAGTTCGGCTCGCCGGGGCGCCGGTCGTCGCTGAATTCGCTTCCTTCCACGCTCGTAACTCCACCAGACTCGCGCCGGGCTGCCTACGGGAAAGTTGCGGTAAACGGGGGCCTAGATGCCGAGCTGGGCTTCGGCGCGCTTGATCAGCTGCTTGGTCCGGTGGCCGGTGAAGACCACCGTCCGGACCGCGCCCTTGCTGAGATCGTCGATCGCCCCGCGCACTTCCCACAGTGCCTGCACCGCGCCCCGCCTGGTCCAGAGGTCGGCCCGCTGAGCCTCGGTCAGCGCCATCGCTTTGCCGGTCAGGATCCCGACCAACGGCGGATCGCCGGCGATGACCCGCTGGGCCTGGTCGTGGTCTTCGACCAGTCCCCAGAGGAGGAGCAGATGGGCAGCGGCCTCGTCGTCGCCGAGGGCGACGCCGTGGAGGGCTGCGAGGTCGCAGACGACCGCCGCTTCGCAGTAGAGGTCGGCGAACTGGTTGGCGACCCCCGCCAGCGGCCCGGCGGTCAATGCCAACATGCCCAGCCGCCGGCGGCGCTTGCGGGCGGCGACGTAGACGTCCCGCGGCCGTCGTTCGCCCTGCTCGTCTTTGCGAACCCTGCCGACGAGCAAGACCAAGGCTTGCTCCAGCCCGATCGGCTGCTCCTCGTCGGCGAACAGCGCCCGCAGCGAATTCGAACGTTCCTCGATCCGATCTCGAAGTCCCATCGACGGGGTTGAGTACTACCTCACCACCGCGGCCGGCGACACCAAGGAGTATGGGTTTCCGGGTGCCTTCTCACCGTTAGGTTTCGCCTGCGAAAACTTGCCCTGATGGGCCGACACCGGAGAGAGAGACAGACAGATGGCGAGCTGGCCAGACCTCAAGCAGTACATCGACACGAAGTACAAGATCCAGGATGACAAGGGCGACCTCGTCAACCTCATCTTCACCTTCCCGAACGACAACAACCGTTCGCAGATCGTGACGATCGGGCTGCGGACGTTGAACGGGGAGGAATGGGTCACGATCGACTCGCCGATCGGCAAGATGTCGGAGGTGGACGTGACGCGGGCGGTACAGCTCGCGGGCGACCTCGTCTGCGGCGCGATCTCCTCGGTTCAGGACTGGGTCACCCTCCGCGACTCGTTCCCGATCGCCAACCTCGACACGAACGAGTTCGAGGCTCCGCTCCACCTCATCTGCGGCACCGCGGACGATCTGGAGAAGGAGCTGACCGGCGGCGCCGATCGCGTCTAGGACGCCGGCCGTCCTTAGAGGTTGTCTTAGCTGAGTTCCGCCACCAGGCCGGACCCGTGATCGATGACCTCCGGTGGCGCGCCGGGGGTCGCGATCGCCTTTTCGGCCGCTGCCAAGGCCGCCGGCCGGTTCCCCAATTGGCGTTCGCAGAGGGCCAGAAGCAGGCACCCTCGTGCCCGCGCCTCGCCCTCTTCGGCCTCGGCCGCGAGAGCGAAGAGATCGCGAGCCGCGGCGATCTCACGGCGCTCGAACAAGATCAGACCGGCTTCCTTCGCCGCGTCGGCGGCGACCGCGGGGGCAACACCGGTGTTTCGCGCCAGGCGCGAGAAGGCTTCCAGCGCGACCTGCTCTTGGCCGAGCTGCTTGGCGACGCCCGCCAACAGGTACGTGGCCGGCCCAGCCGACGCCGGATCCTCGATCCGCTCCGCCAGGGCGAACGCATCGAGGGCACGGTCGAATTCGCCGCGGTTGCGGAAGATCGTGCCCGCGCCGAAGGCCGCCCGCTGTCCCCACTCGCCGGTCGGTTCCTCGGCCATCCCGTCAAGGAACAAGGCCAAGGCACCCTGCTCGTCGCCCTGCGCTTCGAGCAGCCAGGCGAGGAGGGTCCGCGCGCGCCCACTCTCGACCGGGTGTCCGGAGGCGACCACCTCGCGGAACCGCGCGGCGGCCCCGGCAATGTCCCCTTGTTTTTCGAGCAGCTGGGCGAGATTGACCCGGGCGCCGTCTGAATTCAGCGGGTGTTCGCAGGCGATCGCGGCTTCGTAGGCTCGCTTGGCCCCCTCCACGTCGCCGAACAGGTCCTCCTTCAGGGTTCCGATGTTTCGCCACGCCCGCGGCGTTTCGTCAGGATCGCCGGCCGCGGCCATGGCTTCCAAGGCCTCGAGGGCGCCGGCGTGATCGCCGCGGTGCAGCCGCGAGTTGGCGACGCCACGCCAGGCGGCCGCCTGGACGTCGGGCTCGGGTGCGACCGTGGCCCGAGCGAACTCCTCCGCCGCGATGGCGGTATTCCCGCGCATCTCGTGCTGTTCGGCGGCGCGGAGCGTGGCCCGAGGGTTGGGCGGTTCCTCGTCCGCATCGACCGCCTCCGAATAGGCGGAGAGCGCACCCTGGACGTCGCCCGCGCGCTCGAGCCGCAGGCCGAGTGCCCAGAACGACTCCCCTGGCGACCGTTCACCCATGGCGGCGTGGATCATAGGCGGCGGGCATCATCCCAGGCTCCCATAAGCATGGACGCACGAATGGCCGAGACCTGCGCCGCGG
>MKSH01000253.1:43839-47325 GCA_001898095.1 Solirubrobacterales bacterium 70-9
CGCCGAGGTCCAGGCCGAGTTCCTCGCGGATCCTCTTGACGAGTTCGTTCCGCTGCTCTCGAATTCGCTGGTCGAGGCGGCCGAGGCCGCGGGCGATCTCGTTCACCGTCCTGTCCTGCTCCAGGTAAGGAAGCAACGCCTCGATCGACTTGGTCAATCGCGGCCGCGGCGGCTGCGGCCGCGGCTCCCAGCGCTCGCCGGCGAGCGCCCGCCTGACGATCGCCATCCTCTCGGGCCACGCCAGCCGCTTGTCGACGACATGGTGGCCGCCGAGTTCGCGGAAGGTGTGGCAGAGACAGGGATCGGGAGAAGGCGGATCGCGTTCGCCCTCGCCCTGCGTCCAGAGAATGCAGACCGGACGCTCGTGACCGCGGCGTCCGCACTCCTTCGTGATCTCCAGCATCAGGCGCAACCCGTCCCGCCGCAGTTGCCCGTTCCCGGCCTTCAGGTAGTCGTCGATCAGGATCGCGCTGGGCGGGCTGTCGTTGTTCAGCGCGCGCAGGAGAGCGGCACGCGCCTGGCCGAGCGACTCGCCGACGGGTCCTTGCCGCACCAACCGCGCTTCGATCCCGTCTCCTCCGCGGAAGGTCCCGTGCTGGAGGAATTGTCGATCGAACTCCTCGCCGTCGATCGTGTCGTCGACGCACAGTACGGAGCGGTGGACAGGACCCCCCACGGCGCCTCTACCTTCGCGCCGTCGCGGTCGGCTCGATCACGTCGAGGTCGAAGGAGAACTGCGCGAGGAAGATCTCCGCCTCGGGGCCGAGACCAAGCGCCTCGCCGTCGGCGAGCCCGCGAAAGTCGGCCGACCCTCCCGGCAAGGCCCGGGCCAAGCGCTCGAACTCCATCCGTCCGCGCCCCCGGCCACCGACCGGGCGCGCCTCGGGAAAGTTCACCATCCGAAAGATGGCCCGGCCTTCGCCGCGGCCGACGATCGTCTGCAGGCTGCCCCTGCCGTGGCAGCGCGCCTCGTTCACACAGCGGACCAGCAGCGTGTCGAGGATCTTCGCCTCCTGCCGTCGCAGCCGCGCGTCCCGCAGCAGGTGCGTCTCGAAACTGGGCGGCTCGGCGACCGCCGGATCGCCGCGCTGCAGGGCCCGCTCGGTCACTTCCTCGAGCCGGCGAGGGGTGCGGATCGAGCGCCTCCACCGCGCCTGGTGGCCTTCCAGTTCCTCGGCCGCCCTGTACAAGGCGGCGGCCTCGGCTCGATGCGGCCCTCCCGCGGTGGTCGCCGAGGCGAGGCGGCGGCCGGCCGACCGCAGCTCACCGGCGAGTGCCTTGATCTCCGATCTCGCCCGGTGACGAGCGCGAGGCCTGACCAGCAGCCCCGGGAACGGTGCCGACGAGAGAGCAGCACCGGCAGCTCCGTAGCGCTGCGCCCGACTGCGAGAAAGTCGACGCTCGAGGAAGTCGAGACGGGCCAGCGCCGGTCGCAACTCTTCACCGTCGCGCCTTGCTGGATCCCAGCCGCGGATCGCCGCGCGCAAGGCCCCGACCGGATCGTGTGACTGCGCGTCGACGAACTCGTCGACCAAGGTCGCGACCCTGGGGTCGGATCGATCCTCGGCGTGCGCCTGCATGAAAGTGATGGTGTCCGGAATATCCATCTCTCGCGCCTGGTCCTTAGGGCCGCTGCGTCGGACCCACTGCACCAGATTCGGACGCCGAGGTGTACGGGAAGGTTGCGGTACCGAGGCGGTGGAGGCCGGCGTGCGTCAGCCAGCCATCTGCATCAGTTCTGCGGAGCGGTGAACACCGACAGCTGATGCTCTTCCAGACGGCGACCCTGGCGGATTCGCACCCTGTCGGTCCAATCGTTGCCGTCCCACCACCGCTCGATCTCCGCCTCGCCGGAGGAGGTATCCCCCGCGTTGATCGGATTCGGGTACCAACCCACGGCCTCCATGCGGCCCATCGAGTCCCAGCGCGACGAGAACGCCGGGAGTTCGCTGTCGAGTCGCCCGGAAGTGTACATGCGAGCGATGACCGTCCCTCCCCATGCCCCGATCGTCAGCGCGCGATCGTAGCCCGCGTCGGACCTGTCCTCGTGAAGTTCCACGTACAGGGCGACATCGGCCGGTGAACCATCGCTCCCGTTACTGCGGGCCTCGATCGTCCGGGCGACGGAGATCGTCTCGATCGCGGCTCGCCTGCCGATCGGATCGGCGGACGGATCGCCGTCGAGCCCCGCATCGGTCAGGCCGACGGACTCGAGGGCCGCTGCACGATTGAGGGTGACGCCCCCTAACGACGCGAATACCAGGACGACGTCTCGCGCCACCCGGCCGGCGAGGGATCGGTCCTGCGCCAAGAACGCGTCGACCACCCCCTTGGCGGCATCGTGGGACTCGCCATCGAACGGCTGCCCCCACGCGGCCTCGGCGCACACCGGTTCCGTGGCCAGACGGTTGATCACACAAAGGGCAATTTCGTTCTTGCGGGCGAAGGAACCGTTCTGCGCAAGCCAAGTCCGCGAAAAGGATGGCTCCTCCGGAGTCCTCTTGGAAAATAGCCCCACTCAGCTTCCTCTCATAGGCAGAATTGCGCCGCAAGATAACCACCGACCGAAGGAACGGAGAGGCATAACTTCGACTTTTCGGTAGATGCGACAGGCGGAAGAAGATCCCGTGGCTTCGACTCTCCGACGGCGAGGCAGCAGCACCGGTGCGTGGTCAAGCTCCATCGCCACGCGACGCGCAAGTCCCCGGGGCCGGCTAACGCAGCGTGACCGTCCCGGTCCTGGTGTTGGGACCATGCTCCGGGGCCGTGCTTGTCGCGGTCAACATGACCCTGAGCGCCTCCGCGCGCGCGAGCGCGGCCCGGACCTTGGCCGCGAGCTTCAGCCTGAGGTCCGCGGCCCCCTTTTGCGTGAGCTTCCTCGAGGCGTGGGCCAGCGGGTAGGCCTTCGCCTTCTCGGTGACCTTGAGCCCGAGCGCTCTCGCCGCCGCGGCTGAGATCGTGGCCTTGACCGTGCATCTCCCCGCGGCGGCCAAGGCGCAGGTCGCCTGCAGGTAGCCGGCGCGACGGACCCCGGCCAGGGTCTGCGCAGGGAGCTTGAGCGTGACCTTCGGAGCCGGCGGGAGCTTGATCGGGCCGGATCTCGGACCCGGAGAAGGCGTCGGCCCTGCGACCGGGGCCGGGCTCGGCGAATCCGAGCCGCCCCAGGACGGATCGGACCCCTGGGCGATGGTCCGCAGGCCGTTGCCGTCGAGATCGACGATGTCGATCGAGGCCGGGCCGACCTCGTTCCAGCCGGCGTCGAGCGGGTCGGACTCGAAGGTGACCTGCGTACCGTCGGGGGAGAACCGCGGAACCGAGTAGGCGGTGCCCGCCGGGGGCGTCGCGATCGTCCGGATCATCTCCCCGGTCGCGGCGCTGAACAGCGCAATCGAGCCGGCGTCCCGTTCGGGCGCCGCGAGCGCCGCGACGACCTGGGCGCCGTCGGGCGAGCCGGACGGGAAGGTGACGTTCGCCGTCTGCGAGGCG
>MKSH01000253.1:47355-52683 GCA_001898095.1 Solirubrobacterales bacterium 70-9
GGGTAGTCAACGGGGTGTCGCCGAGCCAGCCGAAGGTCATCGTGGCCGTCGTGGTCGAGTCGACGGAGGTGTAGCCGGAGGAGGGGCCGGCGGCGACGCTGTACCGGTAGACGAACTGTCCGAAGTCGAGGGCCTGGGTGGTCAGGAAGAGCGCGCCGTCCGCGGACATCGCGGCGATCGGGCTCGCCTGCGCGGCCGAGTTGACCTCGGTCGGCACGCCGCCCGCGACCGGCGCCTCCCAGATCCCACCTGAAGGCGCCAGGTAGCCATAGGTCGCACCGTCGCTCGTGACCCCGGCGAGATAGCCGCTCTGTGCGAGCGTCGTCGGCGTGCCTCCGGACGGGCTGATCGCGCAGATCTGGACGTCCGATCCACACTGGTAGACGATCGCCGCAGGCGCGGCGGACGAGGCCGCCGGCGCCGCGACCAGGGCCAGGGCCACCAGGACGAGGGCCGCCGGGCCCGGCCTCCTCGCCACCATCTCACCTCAGCCGGAAGATCCGGACCCTGCCGTCCCACCGGACGTGCTGGTCGCAGGTGTCGCCGGCGGCTTCGGGCGAGCAGTCGAGGGGCGGGCGGTCGGCGCCGTCGACGTGGATATCGCCCTTCCTCCAGAGGTCCGGCACACCCTTTTCGCCGGGCCGGGGCTTCGGCGTCCCGGCGAGATCCGCGAGCGGCACCGACAGCCGGGCGCTCAACATCCGCGGCATGAACAGCGCCGAGGCGGGATAGAAGAGCGGATAGCCGAGTTTCGCCGCGCAGCGTTCCGGCCCGTCGGCTTCTTCGATCAGGACCCCCGAGGTCACCTCCAGGTCGAGCCAGAGCTTGTCCCCCCGCACGATGGCTTCTCCGTCTGGGGGAGGTTCGACGCGGAAGCCCCCGGCGGAGGTGCAGTGCTCGGTCCCTTCGGCTTCGGCTTCGCTCCCGCAACCGCTTTCTTCGACGGTATAGGTCCACGCCCAGTTCGCCGGATCGAGGTCGACGAGATCGAGGCTCGGGGCGGCCTTCCCACCCGGTAGCTGCAGCATGTAGAGGGCGTTGAAGACGAACTTGTCTTCTTCGGAGGTCTTCGAGGTGCAACCGGTGTCGGAGACGTGGAGGAGATGTGAGTCGAACTCCCCGTCGCCGAGCACGAATTCGACCCCGAGACGTCTCGGCTTCGCGGGTTTGGCGGCGTGTTTGGGCTTCGGCTTGTGCGCGTGTGGGCGCTTGCCCCCCGTCCCGTGACCGTGCGCTCCGGCGACGGCGGGTGCGACGACCGACGCGAGGAGGACCACGACGAGCCCGGCGAGGAACCACCGGGGAAGGGCGGCTCGATCCATCATCACCAACCCCGATCGGCCGAGGCCGTGAACGTCGCGGCCACCCTGGCGTGGGCATGGTTGTCGCGGTTGGTGAGGACCGTATACCCGCCCAGTCCCTGTCTGGCGCTGCGCAGGACCGAGCGGGCGGCAGGCGAGAGCCGCACCTTCAGGATCGTCGTCCGTGCCGGCCGGGCGGTCGCGCGACCGCGGCCGATGGCGACGAGCTTGCCGCCGACGTGGCGCCGGAGCGAGCGCGCCGCCACCTCGAGGACGACGCCGACCGGACAGGCGACACGGGCGTGGCAGGTGATCGACACCAGCGCGTCCCCGCCCTTGACCAGGATGCGCGACGGCACCGACGCTCCGACGGCGCCGGCGAACGGGTCGTGCGGTGCAGGGGCGGCGGAGGCTCCGATCCGGGCGCCCCCGCCGCCACCCGGGCCCGAGCCACTCCAGCCGCCGCCGCTGCCGGAGGCACCGCCGCGTCCACCACCACCATCATCGCCGGAGTCGCCGCCACCAGCTTCACCTTCGGCGCCGCCAGAGCCACCGGGCGCGGCGCGCGACCAGTCGAAGACCCAGCCCACATCGTGGTCGGGCGGGTTCTGCCAGTCGTCGTCGGGGGCGCCGACGAGCACCGTCCCGCCGTCGCCCGCCAGGGCCACCGACTGGCCGAAGTAAGACCCGACTTCGCCCTGTCCCGGGGCCGGATCTGGCGTCAGCTCCTGCTCGGCCGGACGGGCCGGGTCGGTGGTCGCGTCGTAGGCGTAGGCGTAGCCCGCGACCGGTGCGGTGCTGCGCGGGCCGGTGACGTACTTGAAGGGTGCGAAGACGCCGCTGCTCGAGCTGTCGTAGGGTGCGCCAGCCAGGGCGCTCCGCGCGTCGGCCGAGATCGCCACCGACATGCCGAACGCCTCGCCTTCGTGCGGATCGGAGGGCGTCAGCGTCGCGGGCAGCACCGGGTCGGCCACGCATGTCCCAACGCAGCCGCCGGCGTTCAGCGAGAACAGCCGCGCGTCGCCCGCCAAACCGGCCTCGAGCGACGGCTCCCCGGCGATCACGGTCTGCTGCCCGTCGGCGGCCAGCGCGACCGACGCGCCCAGCTCACCGCCCGCGATCGCGCCGCCGAGCGCCTGCCCGCCGACGTACTGGTCGCCCGGGGCGCCACGAAGCACGTCGACCGCGCCCGCGTGGAACCTCCCCGCCTCTTCGCGCAGCGGCGCGCCCGCGATCACGGTGCGCCCGTCCCGTGAGATCGCCAGCGACCAGCCGAGGCCGCCGGCGGTGTCGACGTCGGAGGAATCGGCTCCCCCGACCGCTTCGAGCGCGCCGCCCGTGACCGGGCTGACCGGGTCAGCGAAGGTCGTCACGCCGCCCTGGCGTCCGACCGCCGCGATCGTCGCCGGCGGCGTCCCCGGCACGTGCGCGACCGCGACCGAGCGCCCGAATGCGACGCCCGCGTCACCGCCGAGCATCGCGACGGGCGCTACCTCGAGCCCACCGGCGCCGACGCGCACCGAAAAGAGCTCGGCCAGGCCGAAGCCGCCCGAGCCTCCGGGGGCGCCGGCGACAACGCTCGACCCGTCGGCCGAGATCGCCACCGACGCACCGAACAGATCGCCCTGGTGCAGATACCCGCCTTCGGACGGCGGATAGATCGGTCCCGCCTTGGTCCAGCCCGTCCCCGACCGCGCGTAGATATAGATCGCACCGTAGTCGCTCTCCGTACCACCCGGCAGCCCGAGCGCCGGATCGCCGACCACGGCCACCGATCCGTCCGCCGACAGCGCCACCGCACCGCCCCCCGGCGACAGCGTCTGGCCGCCCTCGAAGCTCGCCGCCCGCGCGTCGGCCGCCCACAAGGCGAGCGCACACAACGTCGTGAGAACCCCGATGCCCGATGCCTTCGCCGTCGCGACCATTCCCACCAGCCTGCCCGCGGACGGCTCCGCCATGGTGCCCCAGAGCGCACACTTATATGACTCGCCCGGACAGGAATGGTGCCCGCGCGGGCCGGCCCGCTCATATGCTGGAAGAGACGATGAGCGCCGCGTACGCATCGGCCCGCTCGCGCGGAGGCGCGACGTTCTCGTGGGACACCGGGGCGGTACCGGATGAGGAGCAGTTCGCCTACTGGCGGGAAGTCGTCTGGCAGGCGTTCCTGCCGCTTTCCCCCGAGCGACCCGGGAGCGGTCCGTTCGCCGGCGCGGTCCGCGGTCGCGCGATCGGCCCGCTGACGATCGCGCGGATCCGCTCACAGGCCCAGCGGGTGTGCCGTTCGCCGGAGCTGATCGCGCGCGGCGCCGGGGACACGATCCACCTCAACCTGCAGCCAAGGTCAGCCGAGCGGCGGACGCTGGTGATGCACGCGGCCGGCTTCACCGACGTGGAGATCGGCGAGCGCTGCGGCTGGACCCGGACGAAGGTGAACCGGTGTCTGTGTGAGAGGCGGCGGGCGCGGAGGGCGTCGGCACGGTGACGCCCGGGTGCGCGGCACCTCAGCGCACGACGGTGAAGCTGGCGCTCACCGACGCCGAGGCGTTGCCAGCGGCGTCGCGGGCAACAAACTTTGCCAGGTACCGACCGGGTACCAGGGCCTTGCCGTTCAGCTTGCCCGAGAAGGGAGTCCGATTGACGCCCGCCTTGCCGTCGAGACGTAGCGAGCCCTTCGCCAGGCGGCGGATGCAGCGGGCGGCGCCGGGCTTCGCCTTGCGCGGCGCGACGCACTTCCGGCCCGCTCGCCGGCCCGCCGCCTTGAGCACGACCGTCGCGGTCACCGTGGCGGGCTCGGAGAGTGCGAAGGTCAGCTTCGCGCCGGTGGGAGCGGCGGGGCGTCTGCCGGCCGGTCGGGCGCCCGACCGGCCGGCGACGCGGAAGCGGGCGGGCTTGAACGACGGTGGGGAGAGGAAGCGTGGCGCGACGCCGTCGTCGGAGCCGGGCGCCACACCAGGGCCGGACGGGCCGACGGGGGCGAGCGGGTTGCCCGGCGGGTCGGGGACGAGCCTGCCGACGAGCCCAGCTTCGGGGTCGGCGTACCAGATGGCCGCGTCGGGGCCGACGGTGATCCCGACCTGGCCGATTTCCCCGCTCGGCACGGGATACTCGTCGGTGAGCGTCCCGGCCGTGTCTATCCGGCCGATCTTGCCGGTGCCCGACTCGGTGATCCAGAAGGCGCCGTCGGGGCCGAGGACGATGTCGTTGGGCCTGCTTCCGGCGGGCAGCGGGAAGCGGGTGCGGGCGCCCGCGGGAGTGAGCCGATCGATCGCGCCGGCCCCCCACATCGCCACCCAGGCGTTTCCTTCGGGGCCGACGGCGATGCCGGTGGGGCGGGAGCCGACCGGCAGTTCGATCAGCTTTTCGTCGCTGAGCCCCAGGTTCATCTGAAGGACCAAGTCGCGGTCTTCGACGGAGGCCCAGATCACCCCGTCTCCCGACGCCGCCATGCCGGACACGCGACCGATCCATTCTTTCGACAGGCACAGTTCCAGCCCCCCGAAATGGTCGCTGTCCTGGAGCGGCCGACAGACGGAGGTGACGTTGGGGCCGTGACCCCCCCAGCGCAGCCCTTCGTCCGGCGTGAGGATGATCGAGCTGCCGACAAATTTCGACGGATGGATGGACACGGTCCCGCCGGGAGCACGTTCGCCGGTGCCGTTCTGCGAGACCCAGGAGGCCCATCCGGAGGCGGAGACGACGACGTCGACCGGCTTGTTCGGGTCCGCCAGCCGCGGCAGGTATTCGCCGTCCGGGGTCATCCGCGCGATCCCGGGATGCGCGCCGATGTCGGTCCACCAGAGGTTGCCTTCGGGACCGCTGGTGATGTTGACGGGGAAGGAGAGCTTGCTGTCCGGATCGGCGGCGAACTCGGCGATCGTCACGGCGGCGGCGCGACCAACCACGAGGAGCGCCGCCAACACGGCGACGAGGAACGTCGATACCACCATCGAGGCTCTCCCCAGAACCATCGGCCCAGTCTATGCCGACCGAGCTTACGAAGCAGGGAGCTCGTGTGGTCAGATTTTGG
>MKSH01000253.1:52765-53634 GCA_001898095.1 Solirubrobacterales bacterium 70-9
AGACCTCGGCGGCGGCGACCCGCCGGCCGCCGCGATCCGCTCTACATTGCGGACAAATGGGAGTGCGCCCGACTGGATTCGAACCAGTGACCTTCGGTTTCGTAGACCGCGCCGGGGACTCGGCTGGGCTGTGTGGGGCTCGGTTTCAGGCGGATTTCGCCTAATCGGACTCGGCTGGGATTTCTAGGAGCAGTCGCCAACGACCATGCTGAAGAGGATCGCCTAGAAGGGGATTTCGTCTTCTGCGACGCCAGTCGAGGCTTTGTCAAGATCGACCCTAAACCTGGCAGCGAGGCGGTCCTTGGTCGAACGGTTCAGAAGTTGATCCAAGTGCCCGGCAAGAACTTCGGGGATCGGCCGGTTCCCAGCTAGGTGGGAGAGGCCTTGAGACAGTTGGTCGTTCTCCAACCCGCCGCGCTCGGCGATATCCATCATCTCTTCGGTCCACTCGTCCGCCCCTAGACTCCTGAGCTGGGAAAGGTTGCCGCGTGCGGCGTCGAAGCTCTTGCTTCTCGCATAGAGCAGTACGGCAGCCTTGGTCATCAGCGGTCGCGTCGTCGACTGGCCCAATAAGACGTCGAGGACATGGTGCGCAATCTGCCTACCAGCATTCCATCCACTGCTCCCACCGACCGCCTGGTATTTGCTCGCAAGCCCATGCGGTGGGCTCCCGTCCTGCATGACTGCGACGACAACCCGCGAGCGCCCCAGCGCATAACCGACCTCTTGGTCACAGAACGCGCTCGACCGGAAATCGTCGGTAAGTAGCGCGAGCAAAGCCGAGCACGAATACAAGTTCCTCTCGATCTCGGTTGCCCAATCTTTCGTCGGTTCAATGTCTTCGTGCGCAACGAAACCCTTGATGCCCA
>MKSH01000253.1:53664-54096 GCA_001898095.1 Solirubrobacterales bacterium 70-9
CAACGCTCTTGTGCGTCGACGTGTGACTGATGAAGACCAGCGGTTCTCCCGTTGCCGGGAGAACCGCAACCGCATCGTCGGGTGCCATTCCTTCGTACAGATGGGCGTGGAGGCCGATCAGTGCCGAATCGTCGGATCGCGAAAGGCGCTGAAGGACGTATTCGTATTTGTCCCTCTGCACCCACTCCTCACCAGCAAATCGCCTCACGATTGCATCGAAGTTGTCGAGCGCCAAGTCGATGTCGATCAGCGACCAGTCTTCGAGAATTCGGCCGATCGCCTGAATCTTCGAAATCCGATCGCCGGGACTTAGGTCATGCCGAGATTTTAGTTGCGTGATGATGGAACCGCCCACGACGCGGGGCATTCGGAGCCTGTCTGCGGTCTTGAGAAGCTCATAGTCGGTGCTCAAGTAGTCGAGATGCGCGGCGG
>MKSH01000253.1:54147-55329 GCA_001898095.1 Solirubrobacterales bacterium 70-9
CCCTCCTGGACGGCCGTCACCCACTCGCCCACTTCTTCGACCAAGCCGACGAGGACATCGCGCTCGAGCGACTCCGAGTCGAGCAATTCGTCGTAGCGCAAAGGCACCGCGTACTGGGTAAGCACCGCCAGTCGATCGCGATCGAGAGGGACCTCCACCCCCGACGCCTCAACGATTTCGATAAGTCGGTCGATATCGTGGATCGCGCTATGCCGGACACCGCTCGCCGCGGTGACGGCCTTGAGCCACTTCTCGACCGCCTGCTGGGCGTGAAAGCCGATGATGTGTCGGCGATCTCCTGATTCCCCGCGAACTCGCGGACGGCGATCGCATCCTCTTCAGCCTTCTTCAGAAGGATTCGAGAAGTCGAGGGCAGATCAGGTTCCGGCGAGGACACGGCCTTCCCCGAGCACCCGATTGAGGAAGCTGCCGGGCACGTCGCCCCACTCCTCCGCCTCGCGCCTGCGGTAGATCACGAGGTCGATCGCAACGTCGAGTCCTCGAAGCTCCTTGCGGAGTCGACCGTACTCCTCCCCGCGCCGAGCAAAATCCGGCTCGATCACCAGCAGATCCAGATCGCTGTCCGGCCGAGCCTCTCCTCGAGCGCGCGATCCGAAGAGAATGATGTCGGCGTCCGGAGCGGCCGCCGTGAGCCGACGCCCCGCCTCCTCGATCAATCCCTCCTCGGTCATCGCCATATCTTCAGGATCGTAGTCGCCAATTGCGACGGGTTCGCCTCGGGTGCTTGGCAGGTGCACTTCAAGACAACTCAGGATCAAGGGTGGCCGTTTCATGCGCTTCTGCAGGACCCGTCATGTCGACCGAAGGCCGGGCGATAGCTCGACTGCAGGCGCTAGCTGTCGAACCCCAACACGTCCCGAACACGCTTGATGGGTGCCCGGTCGCCGAGCGCCGAGTGGGAGCGTCGCCCGTTGTAGTGGTCGAGCCAGTGTGGCAACGCCTCACGACGGGCGTCGCTGGAGGCGTATTCGAGGGCGTAGGCCCACTCCCGCATCAGGGTCCGGTGGAATCTCTCGACCTTCCCGTTCGTCCTCGGCGTATAGGGCCGGATCAGCAGGTGGGAGACGGCGCGGCGGTCAAGCAGCTCCGCCAGGGCGGTGCTCTTCGTGTAGCTGAAGTGGTTGTCGGTCATCAATCTCTCGATCGCGATCCCGCGTCCTT
>MKSH01000254.1:0-3390 GCA_001898095.1 Solirubrobacterales bacterium 70-9
AACGGGTCAGCTGGTTCACCGGATCGGCTGGTGGGGCGATGCGACCCTGGGTGCGCTGGTCGCCGCGCACGGCTTTCTGGTCACCGTCCTCGGGCTGGCGAGCGTCGGTGCATGGTGGCTCTCACGCCGGCGTGGCGCGAGTGGCGAGCTAGTCGACACCCTCACCTTCGTCTGCCTGCTGCTGGCGGCGCAGGGTGTGGTCGGCATCTCCCAGTACGCGCTCGCCCTCCCGACCGAGATCGTCTGGGTGCACGTGGTGCTGGCGACGCTCACCTGGATCGGATTTGTCCACGTCTGGGCGGCGGCGGGCCCGGTGCCCCGGCCGGTGGTCGGGGTGATCTCGCCGCCCCAGCCGGTCGCGGCGTCGGACCAAGGGCCCCGAGCCGAGGCCGCCGGGCTCTCCTCCCGCTCCAGGCGGCAAGGCCGATGAAGGCCAGGATCGCGGGCGGCGCGAGGAGCCGAGCCCGGTCGGGTCGCTCAATCCTTCCACCCGAGCGCCTGGCGAGCGATCTCGCTCATGTCCTCCGGGCGCCAGGGGGGTTCGAGCTCGCTCTCGACGAGGACCTGCCGCAGATTTGGCGCCTGCGCGAGGCAGGCGTGGATCTCGTCTTCGATGTAGCCGGAGAGCGGGCAGGCGGGGGTGGTGACGGTGAAGCGGATGCGGGCCACTCCCGCCTGCACCGTCACCTCGCGGAGCAGGCCGAGCTCGACGATGTCGATACCGAGCTCGGGATCGATCACCCCGTGCAGCAGGTCGCGCACCAGGTCCGCCGAGGGATCTTCGGCCAGCGCGGCCAGCCCGGGGGCACCGTCGGCCACGGTTAGCCGGTCGCCTCCGCCGATCGGCCGATCCGCACGCGCCAGACCTCGGGGCCCTGCTCCAGGTAGCTCCAGGTGAACTGTCCGGGGTGCTCGGCGGCGAACTGATATTCGAGCGGTTTCGGGTCGTGGTCGTTGACCAGGACGAAGCCCTCGCCGGCGGCGAGCGCCCCCCAGGTCTCGAAGATCAGCTCATGGCGGCGGGCCGGCGGCTCGTTGCGGACGTCGAGGTCGGGGTCGGCTTTCGGCATCTGTCACTCCTTGTCGTCGTTGTGTCGCGGGGAAAGGATCAGCTTGTGCATGAGTGCGTTGAGGCGCTGGGCCTGGACGGGCTCGCCGCGCCGCAGGCCGGCATATGCCTTCGCGGCGAGACGGCTCGCCCGCTCCGCGCGACCGGCGTCGGCGAGCTCGACGAGGGCCTCGATCAGTACGTCGACCGGCGTCGCGCCTGCGATCGGCGGCCGGTCGAGCATCGCGCCGACCCGGTCGAGCAGAACGTTGTTCTCTTCGTGCACGTGTCGGTGCAGGTCGGTCTCGAAGCGCAGGAGCCCTTCGAGCAGGGACCGGTGGGTCGAACAGAGGGCCTGCGAGAGCTCATAGCCTCCCGCCAGCTCGCGCAGTGCCGCGAGTTTCCTGCCCACCGCCTCATGCTCGGTCCGGTGACGAGCGATCAGGCCAGGTTCGACGCCTGCCGGGTCGATGGAACCCTGCTCGAGTCCCCGGCAGGTGGGGAAGAGGACCAGCTCCTCCTCCTCGATGTGCTCCTCCAGCTCGGCACGCAGGGAGGCGAAGGTCCGCTCGACCAGCTCGAGGTCGGGGTGGTCGGCGCCGTGGACGCGGACCACGGTCTCCAGCAGTTCGGCTATCCGCGGCATCTCCTCGCGCATGCCGTCGTGGTGGACCAGGACGATGTGCTCGCACAGTTCGCCGACGGTCGCCTCTCGAGGCCGCCATTCGGGCGTCGGCTCGTCGAGCCCGGGGCCGCCCCGATCGACGGCTTCGATCTGCTCTCGGACCGAGTCGACGTCGAGGCCTCGTTGTCTGCAGGCATCGTCCAGGCTGCTCGATCCTCCGCAGCAGTAGTCGAGGTGCAGGCGCTCGAAGAGGACGATACGCGGCGGTCGCTCGGCTGCCAGCATTCCGAGGCTCGCGTCCTTGTCGATCGCGGGAGGCACGACCCCAGTTTATACATATCCAGTGTGTAAACTGTTCGGCGATGACTCAGGCCTCATAGACGCCGTATCTTGGACGGAGAAGAACCAGCGAGGAAGGGTGCGATGGACATTCGCCTGAAGCGCGCCTACGAGCCTGCGGAGGACTCCGACGGATATCGGATCCTGATCGACCGACTCTGGCCACGGGGCCTGTCCCGCGAGCGTGCAGAGCTCGCCGAGTGGGAGAGGGAGCTGGCACCGAGCACCGAGCTGCGCCAGTGGTTTGGTCACGAGCCCAGCCGCTTTCCGGAGTTCAGGCGGCGCTATCTCGACGAGCTCGGGAAGCACCGTCCGGCGTTGGCGCGCCTGCGAAAGCGGGCTCGCGAAGGCACGCTGACGCTCGTCTACGCCGCCAAGGACACTGAACACAACGATGCCGTCGTCCTTGCCGAAGTCCTGAGGCGGGGATTGCCGCGCGGGGCCTGGGGCTGACCGGCGAACCGCCCGCGGATTCCCTCGGGGAGCGCCGATTTCCTCTCCGGGTTCGCGACGACGGCGGCCGCCGAACCCGCTCTGGCCGGACTGGCCGCCCGCATGCGCGGACTGAAGCCGCCGCGGTTTGCGAGCGTCTTCGAGGGTCTGGTCAACGGCGTCGCCTGCCGGCAGCTCTCGCTCGACGTCGGCGTGCACCTGCTGAACAGGCTGAGCGTGGCGTATGGGCGCCGCGTGGATGCCGGGAGGGATGAGCTCCACGCGTTTCCCGCACCGTCGGACCTCGCCGCGGTCGATCCGGCCGACCTCAAACGCCTCGGGTTCAGCAGGCCAGTCTGCACGGCGTCGGCCGCTGGACCGCGCAGTACGTGATGCTGCGCGGGCTCGGCCGGCTGGAGGTATTTCCCGGTGATGATGTCGGGGCGCGCAACAAATTGAAGGCCTTTCTCGGACTCGACGGGGAGTTCGACTACGAGCGGGGTCGAGGCGGTCGTCTCGCGCTGGGCACCACCTGTGCCCGATCACCTATCATTTACAAATCGTAAGTGTGTAAATCCAGTGACCGGAGGCGACCATGGCCTATGTGATCAACGAGCCCTGCATCGGCACCAAGGACAATTCCTGTGTGGAGGTCTGTCCGGTCGACTGCATCCACCCGACGCCCGACGAGGCCGACTACGAGCAGCACGAGATGCTCTACATCGATCCTGACGAGTGCATCGACTGCGACGCCTGCGTCGAGGCCTGCCCCGTCGACGCGATCACCCCTGAGGACATGGTCCCGCCGGAGTGGCAGAAATACATCGAGATCAATGCCGCCTATTACCGCAAAGACAAAGGCTGATTCGCGTCCCCTCGTCCCCGCCGGAGGCGGATCGAAGCAGCCGACGAACGGAACCATCTGGCAGGGGGTCGATCGTTACTC
>MKSH01000254.1:3484-5825 GCA_001898095.1 Solirubrobacterales bacterium 70-9
TCGGGTGTCTGGGACTACCGGTGCCCAGGCTCTCGGCCCGGCTCAGGGGCGCGCAGTTGGGGCTGTGGAACGTGGGCAACGCCGTCGTCGTCGGTGGCGTGCTCGTCGACGCGGTCGCCGTAGTCGTCGTCGGCAGCGTGATGCTGCTTGCCGCCCTCGGCGGATTTGCCGTCGGTGGGGGCCGGATCCGGCGCGACCGGCGCGCCCGCGTGATCATTTACCGCATCGTGATCCTGGGACTTGCGGTCAGCGTCGTCATCGGCGCCGTGATGGCCAAAGCATCGCCCGGGGCCTGAAGAAAGCCAGGGTCCCGATCGGCCTCGGCGCCTATCTGGCAGTCGTGGATCAGTCCTCGGCTGGGAACAGACGGCGCAGCTGCCCGAGCTCCTCGAGATGCATGCGTGAGAGCTCCTCGATCCGTTCCTCGCCGAGTTTCGTGAGCAGGAGGTGGACGACGCGATGATCGGCCTCGTCGCGGCGTCGTTCGACCAGGCTCGCGTCGACGGCCCGGTCGATCAGCTCGACCACGCTGTGATGCCTGGAGACGAGGTAGTCGGAGAGCTCGCCGATCGTCGGCGCCGATTCGCCGCGGTGGCCTTTGATCGCCAGCAGCAACTGGTGCTGGACCGGGGTGAGGCCGACCGCGCGGGCCTGGTCCTCGCTCCAGCGCAGGAAACGGCGCAGGGCGGTGCGGAAGCCGAGCAGCTCCTGGTAATCCCGCGCCGTCGGTCGACGGGCGGGGCTCACGGGTCTCCCACCGACGGCGTGGCGCGGCCTGCGCCGAGCAGGTCGAGCGGCCGCAGCACGCGGCTGCGGTGGTGCTCCTCGTCGAGGTCGCGCAGCCGCCCCGCGAGGAGTTGATCAAGGCGCACCGTGCCGATCGGCACCTCGGGCAGGGCGCGCTCGGCGACCGGCAGATCGGTCCGCCCCGACTGCGCCATCACGTAGGCGACATGGCGCAGGGTGTCGTCGGCGAAGACGATCGGCCCGTCCTCGGCATCGCCGCTCGCGCGCGCTCCGTTCGTCGGCTCGACCGGTCTTGCGTCGCCCATCACGTCGCCGACGAATAGCACCTCCAGCGGGTCGACGCTGTATTCGCGGCTCAGGTGGACCCCGCGCCGCGCGACCTTCTCGGTGAGGACCGAGCGCCGCAAGACGAGGATCGAGATCGCGTAAGCGGCGGTGGCGCCGATCAGGAGCGGTAGGAGCGCTTCGTAGCGGTGGGTCAGCTCGAGCGCGAAGACGACCCCGGTGAGCGGCGAGCGCATCACGCCGCCGAGCACGCCGGCAAGACCGACCAGGGGCCAGAAGCCGGTGGCGACGTGGGGGAAGATCTGGGCCTCGAGGCCGCCCAGCGCTCCACCGATCATCAGCATCGGCGCCAGTACACCGCCGGAGGTGCCCGAGCCGAGGGAGAGCGACCAGATCAGGGTCTTGACGATCAGGATCCCGATGATCAGGTTCAGGGCGATGGTGCCGTTCAGCTCGGCTTCGATCACGTCGTAGCCGACCCCCAGCGCCTGGGGCACGATCAGGCCGCCGACGCCGATGATCAGCCCGCCGATCGCGGGCCACCACATCCAGTGGATGGGCAGGCGGCCGAAGGCGTCCTCGGAGATGTAGACGAGCGAGGTCGCGACCAGGGCGAGGATGCCGGCGACGGCTCCAGAGGCGACGCAGAGCGCGTAGCTCGCAGCGTCGAGGTGCAGCGCGCCGGTGGGCATCGGGAAAATCGGGCCGGAGCCGAGCAGGGGAACGCGGAGCATGGTTGCGACGGCGACGGCGCCGGCCACCGGGATGAAACTGCGCGGCCGCCACTCGAAGAGGAGGAGCTCGACCGCCAGGAGGAGCGAGGCCAGCGGCGCGTCGAAGGTCGCCGCCATGCCTGCCGCGGCGCCGGCGACCAGCAGCGTCTTTCGCTCGTCGGCGCTCAGGTGGAGGAACTGCGCCGCGATCGAGCCGAAGGCGCCACCGGTCATGATGATCGGGCCCTCGGCCCCGAACGGGCCGCCGGTCCCGATCGCGATCGCCGAGGCGAGCGGCTTCAGGAGCGCCACCCGCGGCTGCACCTTGCTGCCCCCGGTCAGGATCGACTCGATCGCCTCCGGGATGCCGTGACCGCGGATCTTCTCCGAGCCGAAGCGGGCGACCAACCCGATCACCAGCCCGCCGGCGACCGGGGCCAGCAGGATCAGGAAGGGCGAGTGTTGCATCGCCCCGGGAGCGACCAGTTCGGTGCCGAAGCGCTGGTAGAAGACGACGTTGGTGATCAGCCCGATCAGCCGCAGCAGGCACCACGCGACGCCGGCGCTGACGGCGCCGATCGGCAGTGCGAACGCCG
>MKSH01000254.1:5974-6397 GCA_001898095.1 Solirubrobacterales bacterium 70-9
AAGAGAGATGGCTCTGCAAACGGGTTGCAGAGCCATCTCTATGCGGCTGAATGGAGTCGAACCATCACGGGTGTTTCCACCCACAAGGCCCTCAACCTTGCGCGTCTACCAGTTCCGCCACAGCCGCCGGTGGGACCGAGGATTCTAGGGGTTCCGCGCCCGCGTGCCCTTCCGCGCTGCGAGCGTCCGTCCGAAGGGGTACTCTGCGAACAAGTGTTCGGCTGCATCCAGATCCGGCAATTGGAGGAAAACGGAGCCCACGATGGTTGACCTTGACCTGACCAAGCGGCAGAAGGAGATCTTCGACTTCATCCGCAAGTACGCGGCGAAGACCGGTTACCCACCGACGGTGCGGGAGATCGGCAAAGCGGTGGGTCTGCACTCGTCTTCCACGGTCCACGCCCACCTGGCGAACCTCGAGAA
>MKSH01000255.1:0-598 GCA_001898095.1 Solirubrobacterales bacterium 70-9
TGCGGGATCCCCTACCTCGTCTCCGGTGAGGTCGGCGACTGGCACGACCTGGCCCACCGCAGCGCCGCCGAGCTGGAAGCGACCGGGATGGAGATCCGCACCGACACGAGGGTCTCCGCGATCGACGTCGACGCGCACCTGCTCGAGGTCGACGGTGAGGAGCCGATCGGATACGACACCCTGATCCTCGGCACCGGTGCGGTGCCGGTGCGCCCGCCGATCGAGGGGCTCGACCGCCTCGGCCCCGCCGACGGTGTCCACCTCATCCATTCGATCGGCGACGCTCTCGCCCTTGTCGGGAACCTGGAGGCCGAGCGGACGCGCCAGGCGGTGATCGTCGGCGCCGGCTACATCGGCGTCGAGATGGCCGAGGCCTTGCGCCTGCGGGGTCTCGAGGTGACGCAGGTGGAGCAGCTCCCCGAGGTGCTGCCGACGGTCGACGAGGATCTGGGCACGCTGGTCCGCGTCGAGCTGATCCACAACGGCGTCGACGTCTGGTGCGAGACGCGGGTCGAGGCGATCGTCGAGGGCCAGGAAGGGGAGGGGCGCCTCGCGGTCCAGGCGGTCGACCCCGACGGCGGGGCGCAGCCCTTCCCCG
>MKSH01000255.1:615-5485 GCA_001898095.1 Solirubrobacterales bacterium 70-9
CGATCTCGGTCGACCGGCAGATGAGGACCAGCCTCCCCGACGTCCTTGCCGCCGGTGACTGCGCGATCACCCACCATCGCCTGCTCGGCGAGACCTACCTGCCGCTCGGCACCACCGCCCACAAGCAGGGCAGGGTGGCCGGCGAGAACGCGCTCGGCGGGTCGCGGGAGTTCGCGGGCAGTCTGGGCACCCAGGTCGTGAAGCTCTTCGACCTGGTGGCCGCGCGAACCGGCCTGCGCCACACGGAGGCGGTGGCCGCCGGCTTCGAGCCCGTCTCCGCGGTCGCCCACCCCGAAGACCACAAGGCCTACTACCCGGGCGCCCAGGCGATCGAGACGCGCCTTACCGGCGACCGTCGCAGCGGCCGCCTGCTCGGTGTGCAGTTGCTGGGCCGGCGCGGTTCGGAGGTCGCGAAGCGGATCGACATCCCGGCGACCGCGATCTTCGCCGAGATGACCGTGGAGGACGTCCTCGACCTCGACCTCTCCTACACGCCGCCGCTCGGCTCGCCCTGGGAGGCGATCCAGGTCGGCGCACAGGAACTGGCGAGGCGGCTGGTCGACGGGTCCTGGTACGTGCCGAACGCGCTCGGCTAGCCGGCCCCTGGGTCTCGCGACGCGGGGGTCCGAGGACGCCGCGGGACCCGAATATGACGGTCAGGTAACGGTCACGGGCGTGAGGGCCCGACTGTTACCGATCCTTGCCAGATCTTTCACATCGACACCTGGGGTCAGTGGCACCGTCGCAGCACCGGATCAAGCAGCACTCCCAAGGAGTCATAGTCGATGAGAAGAGTTGACCCAGCAGGCCGCGGGCCAGAATCCCGCGCCGATATACCTGCCGGCAGGGGCGGCACCAGTCGCCGCAGTCGCCGGCTGCTGCTCCTCCTCGCCCTCTGCGTGGCCGCCGCGGTGGCCGCGATCCCCGTCGTCTCGGCGGGTGCCAACAACTCGCCAGGCGGGGACCAGACCGGTCTCGCGCCGGGGAAGATCAAGCACGTCTGGCTGATCATCCTCGAGAACAAGTCCTACGACGCCAGCTTCACCGGCCTGAACAAGAACACCTACCTCTGGCAGCAGCTCCCCAAGCAGGGCGCGCTGCTGAAGAACTACTTCGGCACCGGCCACTTCAGCCTCGACAACTACGTCTCGTTGGTGAGCGGCCAGGCGACCCAGCCCGACACGCAGGCCGACTGTCCCTTCTACGACAAGTTCTCGGGCACGACCGACACCAGCGGGTCGCTCACGAGCAACCCCGACTACGGCCAGTTCGCCTCCGCGCAGGGTGCCAACGCCGCTGCCGGCTCTAACGGCTGCGTCTACCCGCAGAGCGTGCCGACGCTGTTCAACCAGCTCGACTCGGCGGGCGTGAGCTGGAAAGGCTATGCCCAGGATCTCGGCAACCCCGACTCCGAAGGCGGGACCCACGACGCCGGGACCCAGTACTGCGGCGCCCCCTATGCCGAAGCCGGTGAAACCGGCAGCAAAGCCCAGCCGAACCCGGGCAGCGCCAACGCCACCGACCAGTACGTGCCGAAGCACTTCCCGTTCCCCTGGTTCGAATCGGTGACGAAGTCCGGCGACTGCAACCCGCAGCACATCGCCAACCTGTTCGACGCGAACAACGGCCTCTACCACGACCTGCAGCACTCCTCGACGACGCCGGCGTTCAGCTGGATCTCGCCGAACAACTGCAGCGACGGTCACGACGCCGTCTGCCACGGCAACAACCTCTCGGGCGGGTTCTCCGACCCGAATACCGCGAACGCCCCGGTCAACTACACCGGCGGTCTGTACGCCGCGGACCTGTTCCTCGAACATGTCATCCCCGAGATCGAGGCATCGCCGGCCTTCAAGGAAGGCGGCCTCATCGACGTGACGTTCGACGAGGGCTTCCCGCCCTTCACCTACACCGGGAACAGCTTCGCCAACTCGACCGAAGTGCCGCCGAACGCCAAGACCTCGGTCGAAAGCGACTCCGCGGCCGAGAACCTGTTCGGCGAAAACGTCGCCTGGGAGCCGACCGGCCCGAACACGCCGCTCGCCTACAGCGAAACCGGGCAGGAGCTCTACCCGGGACCTGGCGACAACGCGTTCCTCGACCGTCCGGCCAACTGCAAGGCGCAGACGGAACCGAAGCTGCCCGAAGGCACCTGCATCCTGGGTGGCGGCAGCCCGATCGCGGGTCCGCGCAAAGACGCCGGAGCCACGGCCCCGGCCGGCAGCACGACGATCACCGACAACTCGGCGGTCGCCACCGATCCGGGTCGCACCGTGACCGGGAACGGCATCCCGGCGGGTGCGTTCGTCGGCAAGGTCGTCGACACCCCGGCGACGGCGACCAAACCGTCGCAGGAAGGCGGCGTCGCCGTCACCGGTTCGTTCACGCTGGTCAACTCCAACCGTGAACCGATCGCGACGACCGGCCCGGTGAGCGGCATCGAACTCGGCGGGCGCACCGCCGAAACCGATCCGCTCTACGACTACGGCGACCCGACCACGGGCGGCGGAGACACCGGCAGCGTCCTGATCAGCCCCTACATCACCCCGGGGACCGTCAGCACCCGGTACTACAACCACTACAGCTGGCTGCGCACGATGGAGGATCTGTTCGGCGTCGGGCACTCCTCGCCCGGCCTCGACGGCCAGGGCCACCTGGGCTACGCGGCCCAGCCCGGTCTGGCCCCGTTCGGTCCCGACGTGTTCGACTCGCCGAACGGGCCGGGGCACGGTGGTCCGCCGCCTCCGCCTCCGCCTCCGCACCATCACGGGTGGGGCCCGCACCATCACCACGGCCAACCGCCGCACTACCGGGGGCACGGCCGCGGTCACGACGATGGTCACGGTCGCCACTAGTCCGGTGGGCCGAGCACGAGCGATCGGGCGGGCGGCGCGTTGAGCGCCGACCCCCGTCCGATGCCGAGGAGGCCGAAGCCGCGCCTCCTCGGCGCCGTGGCGGCGGCGGTACTCGCTGTCGCCGCGGCGCTCGTCGTCTTCCTCCTGCTGAGCTCGGGGTCGGCCTCCTCGTCGCCGAGCGCCCATCACGAACCGACGTACGGCGGCATCCCGAAGTGGTTGCCGAAGACCGAGAAGACCGACGACCGGATCGTCCCGGCGAGCGGCGCGAAGCCTGCCCTGGCGATTCAGGGCAACACCGTGGCCGTGCATCTGCCCGGCAGCGGCAAGGTGCTGGTGACCGCGGTCGGCCCGGAAGTGCCCGAGGAGGGCGAATTCCCGGTCCCGGCCACCAGCCCATGCACCTTCGTCGTCACCTTCGCCCGCGCCTCGCGGGCGGTGCCGATCGACCCGGCCGACTTCACCGTCATCGACGAGGAGGGCCATCTGCACCACCCGAAGCTGATCGGGATGGAAGGCGGCCCACCGCCGGCCGACGTCCCGGCGGGCGAGACGGTCTCGCTCAAGGTCCACGGCGTGTTCCCGACCGGCGACGGTGGCCTGCGCTGGGCACCGGCCGGCGGCCGGCCGGCGGTCACCTGGGACTTCGACGTCGAGATCGACTGAGCGTCAGGAACGTTCGGGCCGGCCATGTGGTCGGCCGGCCCGCGGCGTCGAGGAGGGCGGTGACGAGTACGACCATGCCTGTCTTCCAAGGCGATCTCCGCGGGGTCGCCCTCGGTCGGGCGTACGCCGCCGTCTATCGCGAGAAACGGGGTGGTTTGTAGTACCCAGTATTCGGGAAGCCTTCCGGTATTAGAGCGGCGCTGAGTGGAGCGCCGCTCGGCAGACGTTGTCGGAGGCTGAATGTGAGTCGAGCAGGATCGGTAGAGAGGGGGGCCACTTTTCTCCTTCGACGCCCTGTAGAGGTGATGACCTCTCTTGCGCGCACCCAGCGACCCCGTCCGGGTGCCGGCCTCCTCGAGGACTACGGACGTGACCGCGGCAGGGGCCGCGCGCTCCGGGCCCAGCTCGCCGACCGCTTCCCCGACCGCTCCTCGGACGAGGTCGAGGAAGCGGTGCAGAGTGCCTGTCAGTCATTCCTCGACGACGCGCCCGGCATCACCGATCCGGGCCGCGCCTACGCCTGGCTTCGCACCGTCGCCTACCGGGCGATGCTCCACCAAGTGGACGCGCAGCGCCGGGTGATGCCCGCCGATCCGACCGAGGCGCTGATCGGCACGGCCGCGGCCGCCGACCCCGGTCCGGTGGAGGAGCTGATCGCACTCGAGGAGGACTCGGAGCTGGGGCTCCTGGTCGAGGAGGTCGCCTCCTCGCTCGACGGCCGGCGGCGCCAGGTCTTCGCCCTCTGGGCGGCCGGACGCAGGCGCCCCGAGATCGCCGCCGAGCTCGGGATGAGCGAGCGCGCCGTGAAGAAGGCGCTCGAACGGATCATGCGCGATGCGCGCGAGGTGCTCGCGCGGCGGGCGGGAGGCGGCTGCGAGGAGGGCGAGCCCTTGGTCATGCGCCTCGTCTGCGGACTCGCCGAGGCGGGCGAGGCGGCGCGGGCGCGGGCCCACCTTCACGAGTGCGGGCGCTGCATGGCCTTCTCCGAGCAGCTCGACGGCTGGCGGGAGAAGGCGGCGGTGGTGCTGCCGCCGGTGGCGGCCGAAGTGACGAACCCCGGCCTGGTCGAGCGCACCGTGGGCAAGATCGGCGACGCGATCGGCTCGGCCCGGCGCCACCTCCTCGACGGCGGTGCTCAGGTGAAGCAGCAGGCGACGATGGCGGGCTACAACCGCGGCGCCGACCCGACTCCGCTCCTCGGTGCCCGCCCCGGGACGGTGGTGGCGGTGGTCGCCGGCTGCCTCGCGATCGGCGGCGGTGCAGCCACGTACTGCGCCCAGCAGGGCGTCGACCCGCTGGGCGCCGCGCAGGACCTGATCGCGGGCGGCCAGGAAGAACCGTCCGCCAAG
>MKSH01000255.1:5514-5855 GCA_001898095.1 Solirubrobacterales bacterium 70-9
ACCGGTCGCCCCGGTCGAAGAATCGCCCGCCGTCACCGGCCCGACCTACGAACCCGCGCAGGAGGAAGCGCCCGTGACCGAAACGACGCACACCGAAGAACCGAAGGCGAAGTCCGAACCGGAACCGGTCGCGACCGAAGCCCAAGCACCAGTCGAAGAAGAAGCCCCGGCCCCGCCGCCCGAACAGAGCTTCGAACCCGCCTCGCCCGACTACCCGGCCACCGAATCGACGACGTCCTCGTCATCGGAATCCGGCTCGTCCTCGTCGTCGGGTTCGGCGGAAAGCTCGAAGGCGACGGCGGTGAAGGCAAACGAAGCCCCGCAATTCGGAGGACCGTGAA
>MKSH01000256.1:0-19335 GCA_001898095.1 Solirubrobacterales bacterium 70-9
TTCCTGGTCCTCGGGGAAGACGAAGGCTCCCTCCGCGTCGAGCGGCACCCGCGTCCCCAGCCACCCTTTCGGATAGGAGGCGACGACCCGGCCGCCCGCCGTGAGCAGGGCGCTGCGGGTGCCGCGGCCGACGCCGAGGTGCTCGACGAAGCTGGTCAGCAGCCGGTTGTCGCGCTCGTTCATTTCGCGCCGCAGCGTCTCCTCCACCAGCCGCGCGATCGAGGTGACCAGCGGCAGGCTGTGGGGGTGGGAGCTGCGGAAGTCCCCGGAGAGGTCGAGGACGGCTACCGGCTGGCCGGTCTCCGGGTCGCGGATCGGCGCGGCCGAGCAGGTGAGCCCGTGAAGGCGCCGGCTGAAGTGCTCGGCGGAGAAGATCTGCACCGGGTGGCTGAGTTCGAGCGCCGTGCCCACCGCGTTCGTCCCCAGCGCCTTCTCGCTGGCCAGGTGCCCCGGCTCGAAGCCGCCTTCGCCGGCGACCTCGAGCGCCTGCGGGTGCCCGTTCACCCAGAGGAGGACGCCGTCGGCGTCGCTGAGCGCGACCAGGTAGCGCGAGTCCTCGGTGGCCTCGCGCAGCATCCGCTCGACCTCCGGCAGCAGGTGGGAGACCGGATGCCGGCCGAGCGCGCGCCGCGCCGCCTCGGGGTCGAGGACGAGCGGGGCGGGGCCGTCGGGGTCGACGCCGCGGCTGGTGGCGCGCCGCCAGGAGCTGGCGACGACCGGCCGCAGGACCGGCGGGATCGATCCGCGGTCGAGCGCCAGCCGGTGCGCCTTGCGCAGCACCGTCGCCCATTTCATCGGGTCGACCCCCGGCTCGATGCCGACCCAAGGACTGACACCCGTCTTGGCGGTCTGCTCCACGTGGCCGTTTCCCATCCCGGACCGCACGGTACCCACGCCGGTTGGTCTCATGAGTTCACCAGACCTTCCGATGCTACCAAAAACACATAATGATTAGGCGAGAAGCTGCCGACAACGGGCGCTCGCGGCGGGCCGGGGCCGAAGTTCCGCGCCTCTACGCGGCGGAGGAGCTGGCGCTGCGGATCGAGCGTCAGATCGTCGCCGACCGCCTGGGACCGGGCTCGCGGCTGGGCACGAAGGCGGAGATCCGCGACCGCTACGAGTTCGCCGGCGGCACGGTGAACGAGGCGGTGATCCTGCTCGAGACGCGGGGGATGGTGGAGGCACGGCCCGGCCCCGGCGGCGGCCTCTTCGTCGCCGCGCCCGCGCCCCGCACCCGGCTCGACCTGCTGTTGCGCGAGCTGCTCGTCGCCGCGCCCGCGGCCGCCGACTGCCGCGAGCTGCGCGGCGCCCTGGAGCCCGCGATCTGCGCCGATGCCGCGCGCCGCTGCGACGCGGCCGAGGCGGCCGAGCTGCGCGCGATCGTCGCGACGACCGGGAGGGAGGGCGCCGACGGCGCGCCCGGCGCTGCCGCCGACGGCAGCGAAGGTCCCAGCCCGGCGGCCCTGCGCCTACACCGCCGGATCGCCGCGATGGCCACCAATCGGCTGCTGCGGATCGTCTATCTGGCGACGCTGAACCTGCTCGAGGAAGCCGGGTACGGGGAGGATCCGTGTGGGCTCGACCGGGCCGAAGCCGCGGCGGTCCACGAGGAGCTGGTCGAGGCTCTGATCGACGGCCGGCGGGAGCGCCTGGCGCGCGCGATCGCCCGCCACGAGGACCGATCGCGTACCTAGGACGGCGGCGCCCGGCGCCCTAGAAGTGCGTCTTGGGGTGGAACGTCAACTCGTATTTGGTCGAGAGTTCGAGCTTCAGCGGCGCTTTGCCGGGCCAGGTGGAGGGGAATTCGCAGCGGAACTTGTGGTTCGCGGTGGCGGTGAAGACCTTGCCCCGGGTGAATTCGGAGGTGGGGACGTCGATGGGTATCTCCGGCAGGGCGGTCTCGTCGAGGTAGCTTTTCGGGTTCTTAGACGTGCAGGGTTCTTCCGCGTCGACGCCCATCAGCGACTCGAAGGGTCCCGGGCAGATTTCGGGATAGATGTTCAGGTGGCCTTGGAGGACGAGCTCGCCCTTCGCCCAGTCGAGGGACGGGTGCAGCTCGCCCTTTTCGGTCCCGCAGCCGCTGTCGTCGGAGATCGCCGGAAGGGGTGCCGGATCGTCGTCGCGCGAGCCGCAGGGCATCCCGTACGTGACCGAGAAGTTGCCGTGCTTGGTGAAGGTCGCCGCGGCCCGGAAGCCGTCGGTGGCGAAGGAGGAGAAGCGGAGCTTGCCGCCCATCAGCGAGGTCTCGGCGTAGATCGGCATCTTCTTCGTCGTCGCGAAGGTCATCGAGTCCGAGCCGAAGCCTTCAGCTTTGGCGCTCGCCGACCCGTAGTAGGAGGTGCATTCTTCGGGCTTTTCGGCGGCGAAGCTCCACTTGATCGTCTGCTTGCCCTGGAGCGCGATGTCCCAGTAGAAGTGGTGGAGGACGGTCGCCCCGGCGCTCGCGGCACCGAAGGTCAGCAGGGACAGGGCAGCGATGAGGAAGACCGAGAGTTGGCGGCGCATCGGGCCAGCCTGGCCCGGATCCGCTCACTCCGCATCGGGGAAACCACTGGTCTTCGCCCCGGCCGGGAAGCGAGCGGCGAGCTCGGCCCGCGAGCGCACCCCGACTTTGCGGTAGATGTGGTGCAGGTGGTGCTCGACCGTGCGCGGCGAGAGGAAGAGCGAGGCGGCGACCTTGGCGTTGGTGGCGCCGCCGACGACCAGGGCGAAGACTTCTTGCTCGCGGGGGGTCAGATCGGCGGGAGGACCGCCGTTGCCCGCGACCGTCGAGAGCGGGTCCCGGTGCCCGCTCGCCCGCAGCTCGGCCGCCGCCCGGTCGGCCCAGCGCACCGCCCCCTGGGCGCGGAACGCCGACTCGGCCGCGGCCAGCAGCGGCCGCGCGTCGACCCGCCGCCGCGCCCGCCGCAGCCGTTCGCCGAAGATCAGCTTCGTCCGCGCCTCCTCGAAGGCGAAGTCGACCCGCTCGTGCGCCGCCATCGCCGTCGCCAGCAGCGCGTCGATCTCCTCGTCCCCGCCGAGCAGCGCCGCGTAGCGCGCGGTCGCCGCCGCGGCCCAGGCGCCTTCGGTCGCCGCCGCCCCGGCGCGCAGTTCGTCCAGCGAGCGCTCGGCGTCGGCCAGGCGGCCCGCCCTTATATAGACCTCGGTCAGGTCGCTCTCGTTGAACATGTAGCCGGGATCGCCCGTCCCGTAGCGCAGCCGGGACTCGCGGCCACGCTCCAGGTGCAGGGTCGCCGCTTCGAGGTCCCCGGCCCCGAGCGCCAGCATCCCCATCGCCTGCTCGGCCACCGCCCGGTGCGAGTAGATCCCGAGCCGCTCGCAGATCGCCCGGCCGCGTTCGGCGTTCGTGATGCAGGCCTCGTCTTCGGCGAGGTAGGCGGCGACGAAGGCGCGGGTGTTCGAGGTCAGCGCCCGCAGGAAGGGCCCGATCGCCTCCTCGCCGAGCGCCAGCGCCTCCTCCGCCAGCGCGCGGGCGCCGAGGAAGTCCCCGCGCCGGGTGTGCACGCTGGCGAGGGCGACCAGGGGGAAGGCGAGCGGGGTGACCGCGCCGCGGTCGCGCAGCGTCTGCACGACCGGGGCGATCAGGCCGGTGGCGGCGTCCTGCTCCTCGGTCCAATGCAGGGCCATGGCGGACAGGGCGATCACCTGGTGAGCCGGCCCGGTGGGGTCGAGGGCGCGGATCTCCTCGAGCCGCCCGAGGAGCACCTCGCGGGCGACCTTGTGTTCGCCGGCCACCGCGTGGGCCGAGGTCTCGAGGACGGCCGGGACCAGGTCCGCTCCCGGGGCCGCGAGCCCGCTCGCGCGGGCGGAGATGCGGACGATCTCGTCGACCGGGCCGGAGCCCATCAGGGCGATCGCCGCCTGGGTGAGGAGCCCTGACGCGCGGCCAGGATCCGCGGCGGCGATCCGCTCACCCTCGGCCTCCAGCAGCGCCTGTCCCTCGGCCGGGCGCCCGGCCTGGGCGGTCGCCACCCCGACCAGCAGCTGGGTGTCGGCGCGGGCGGCGGCGTCGGCGGGCGGGGGAAGTTCGGTCGCGAGCGCGAGGGCGCTCTGCGGATGGCCGACGATCAGGGCGAGGTGGCCCGCCGACAAGGTCCGGGCGCGGGCCCTTTCGGGGTCCGGCGTGAGCGCCGCCGCCCGCTGCAGGGCCTGCAGGCCGGTGCCGGGGGCGCCGCGGGCCACCGCGTCGAAGGCCGAGCGCTCGAGCTCCGCCGCGAGCTCCTCGTCGGGCTCCTCGGCGGCGACCGCGAGGTGCCAGGCGCGCTCGGGGGCGGGGAGCGCGGCGGCCAGCCGCCGGTGCGCGGCGCGCCGTTCGCTCGGGCGGGCGGCGTGGTAGACGGCCGCGCGCGCCTCCGGGTGGCCGAAGCGCACCGTCCGCTCCTCGATCACGACCAGCCCGTCGTCCTCGGCGGGCCCGAGGGCGTCGAGCCCGGCATTGCCGGTGCCGAGCGGCCCGGGCGCCTCGTCGCCAGCCGCGGACCGCGACCGGTCGAGTCCGTCGATCGCGGCGGCGATCGGGCCGCGGGCGCCATCGCTGCTCGCCGCCGCCAGGAGGAGCGCCACCCGGGTCGCCTCGGGGAGGCGCTTCAGGCGGTTCGCGTAGTTGTCGGTGAGGCGCGGGCCGGCGGGGGGCAGGTCGGGGAGCGCGGCCCCGCCGGAGCGCTGCGCCGCGGTCAGCTCGGTCGGGCCCTCGAGCAGGGCGAGCGGGTTGCCGCCGACCGCCTCGACCAGCGTCTCGGCGACCGCGGGCGCGAGGCCCCCGCGGCGGGCCAGCGCCAGCGCCGCCGGCCGGTCGAGCTCCTCCAGCATCATCGTCGGCAGCTCCGGCCAGTCCTCCAGCGGCCGGCCGCGCAGGGCGTGGACGACGAGGACCGTCGCCCCGAGGCGCTCGGCGCGGCGGGCGACGAAGGCGATCGCCTCGCGCGAGGAGGCGTCCAGCCACTGCACGTCGTCGACGGCGATCACGAGCGGGGCCAGCGCCGCGACCAGGTCGGCGAAGGCGTGCAGGACCGTGCCCCGATCGGGCCCCGCCGGCTCGGCCAGCGAGAGCGCCGCCCGCAGCGCCCGGCGCTGGGCGGGCGGCAGCGCGTCGACCTCGCCGAGCACCGGCTCCAACAGTCCCCGCAGCCCGGCGAAGGGGAGCGCGATCTCGGTCTGCACGCCGGTGACGGTGAGAAGGGGATCGGCATCGGCGACCGCCGCCGCCAAGAGGGCGCTCTTGCCGACCCCCGGCCGACCGGCGATCACCAGCGTCCCGCCGTCGCCGGCGACGAAGTCGCGCAGCCGCCGCAGCTCAGGGTCGCGCCCGATCAGCTCCATGTACACGGAACGGTAGTTGCCCGGGCGCCGCTTGCTAATTGAGCGGAATGATTATAGGTTTATGGCATGGCGATCATCAGCGACGCCCACGAGGGGCTGGCGAAGCTGGTCGGGGTGCACGGGGGCGCGGGCGCCCTCGGTTGGAAGCGCCTGGGGACCGGCAACATGATGTCCAGCGCGGTCGATTCCTATGAGATCGCGGAGATGCCGCCGGGCACCCGTGCCGGCCGCCACGTCCACTCGCGCACCGAGGAGCTCTTCTTCGTCCTCTCCGGCCGCGCGGTGATCGGGCTCGGCGACGAGAAGGTCGAGGTCGGGCCGGGGGACGCGATCCTGACCGGCTTCCACGGGGTCCAGTCGGTCGACGCGATCGGCGACGAGCCCTACCGGATGCTGGTGATCGAGGCGCTGCCCCCCGAGATCGAGGCCGGCCTGCCGGAGCACCGCCCCTCCGAGGAAGAGGCGGTCGCGTGAGCGGGCCGCAGTACCACGTCGCCCACCTCGCCGAGCAGGGCACCGCGGTCGCCGCCGCCGACCTCACCCGCGTCTTCGCCGCCTCCTGGGAGCAGGTCTCCCACCTCCGGCTCGGCCCGGGCGAGGCGCTCCGCCGCACCCTCGACAGCTCCGAGGCGATGGTCTTCATCCTCGGCGGCGCCGGCACCGCGCGGCTCGGCGAGCTCGAGCAGCCGCTGCGCGAGGGCATCTCGCTGACCCTCTTCCAAGGCGAGCCCCTCGACCTCGAGGTGGCCGCCGACCAAGGCCTCGACTTGTTCCTGGCCGAGATCAACGTCGACTAGGGAGTCACATATATGAGCGATTCACTCGAGGCACGAGTACGGGAGCTGGAGGACCGGAGCCAGATCAGCGAATGCGTGATCCGTTATGCGATGGCGCTCGACAACTGCGACTGGGACCTCTTCAAGGACACCATCGCCGACCCGATCTACATCGACTTCAGCGACTGGTCGGGGATGGAGGCGCGCTCCTGGGGCCGCGACGAGTGGGCCGGGTTCGCCCGCGACGTGCTCACCGGCTTCGACCAGCGCCAGCACCTCAGCCCCAACCACGTGATCGCCTTCCACGGCGACGACCGGGCCACCTGCACCTCCTACATGTACGCACAGCACCTGCTGCGCGGCGCGCCGGGCGGTGACTTCTTCCTCATGCGCGGCAGCTACACCAACGAGCTGCAGCGCAAGCCCGGCGGGTGGGAGATCAACTCGATGACCCAGCACTTCAGCTGGGGCGAGGGCAACGAGGACATCTTCGAGACCTCCCAAGAACGGTTCAAGGAAAGGAGCGCCGCATGATCTCCGTCTCATACTCCGTCCCGGTCAACCCCGAGGGCACCGAGGTCCGGCTCGGCCGCGCCGACGTCTGGAAAGGCCTCGAGAAGAAGGCCCACAACGCCCTCCCGTACGTCCCCTCGATGACCCACTGCGAGGTCACCGACAGCGGCGACAACTGGCTGCAGCGGGAGATCGAATTCCGCGGCCAGCGGCTCGGCGAGCGGATCACCTTCGAACCGCAGGAGACGGTCCGCTTCGACCGCACCTCCGGCGCCGTGCTGGGGACGATCCTGAACGAGATCCTCGAGGACGACGACGGCGAGCTCTCGCTGCGCTTCAGCTTCGACCTCGAGCTGGAAGGGGTCGAGCCCGGCTCGGCCGAGGAGACCGACTACGAAGAGACGATGAAGGGCGATTACGAGAAAGCCGTCGAATCGACGCTGGCGGCGATCCGTCGCTGGGTCGCCGAGGGTCAGCCCGCGTAGCCGAGCTCCCGCGAGGCGCGGTCGGCGGCCACGCGCACCCGCGTCCCCAATCGATCGAGCTCGCGCTCGGAGGCCATCCCGCCGGGCAGCACCAGGCCCAGCACGAGCTCGATCTCGCCGGCCGCGCCGAACACCGGCGCGGCCAGGGCGGCGAGCCCGAAGATCATCTGGTTCACGGTGCGGGCGAAGGGAACCTCGCGCATCGCGCGGCGGAGCTCGTCGATCGCCGCGGCGCTCATCTCCCGGGTCGAGCCCTGCTTCTGCTGCGCCTTGATCACCGGCGCGGTCGCCGCCTTCGGCAGTTGGCCGAGGAAGATGTGGCCGACCGCGGAGTCGAGCATCGGCAGGGTCGAGCCGAGCCGGATCACGATCGGCAGCAGGTGCGCCCCGGTGTCCCAGCCGACCAGGACCGGCCCGCCCTCGCTCCAGACCGAGAGGTTCACGGTGTGGCCGCTGTCGTCGCGCAGCTCGGTCGCGAAGGCCGAGGCGGTGCGGACCGAGTCGGCGCGCCGCACCGCCTCGACCCCGAGCGCCCGCGCTTCCGGGCCGAGGTCGTAGAGCCCGCTCCCGGCGTCCTGGGAGGCGAGGCCGGTGCGGGTCAGGCTGGTCAGGTAGCGGTGCGTTTTGGCCGGGTGGAGGTCGGCGCCGCGCGCCACCTCCGACAGCGACATCGGCCCGCGCCCGCGCTCCAGCGCCCGCAGCACCCGCGCCCCGACCTCGATCGATTTGATCCCCTGCCCCGAGCTGGGCTCCGACTTCTCGGTCACCGTGCCGCGCCTCCTTTGCCGTTCATCTCCCGCTCCCGCTACCGCCGAGCGCCCTCAGCGTGGCGTCGACCAGGCCCGCCAGTCTCTCGCCCCGATCGGCCGTCCCGAACAGGTACCAGTCGGGTCGCACG
This sequence comes from Solirubrobacterales bacterium 70-9, assembly GCA_001898095.1. Classification (GTDB taxonomy): domain Bacteria; phylum Actinomycetota; class Thermoleophilia; order Solirubrobacterales; family 70-9; genus VAYN01. The sequence goes on from MKSH01000256.1 coordinate 7,992, forward strand.
ACCGCCGCGTCGCAGTCATGTCCGTCGAACCAGCGCCCGTAGGTCCCGTCGCGGTCGACCACCGCGGTGACGCCTTCCAGCCGCACCTGCCCGTCGCCGTCGCCGACCCAGGCCACGTGGCCGCCGATCGCCGCCCATTCCTGGCGCCGGCGCAGGTCGAGCCCGGCGAGCGCGCCGTTGCGGGCGACGATGCAGGGGCCCTGGCCGACGACGTCGTCGAAGCGCCCGACGCCGGCGTCGCCGCCGACCTGGCCCTGGACGAAGAACTCGCCCGCGTGCGGGGCGCCGATCCGCGTCGCCAGCCCGCCCTCCGAGAGCGGCGGATAGCGGAGCTTCTCCGGCGCCCGCTTCTCGGCCCGCGCCCGCAGCATGCGCTCGTCGCGCTCGCGCGCCCGCGCCGGGTCGCGCAGCGTCTGCACCCGTCCCAGCTCGATCGCTTTCTCGGTGATGAAGCGGACGTGCGGCTCGCGCTCCGGCTGGTAGGTGTCGAGCAGGTCGGCGGGGGCCAGGTCGCGAAGGACGAGGTCGAGCTTCCAGGCGATGTTGTGGGCGTCCCGCATCCCCGAGCACATGCCCTGGGCGAGGAACGGCGGCATCTCGTGCGCGGCGTCGCCGGCCAACAGCACCCGGCCTTCGCGCCAGCGCTCCGCCACCCGCGAGCGGAAGACGTAGTTGGCGACCCGGATCAGCTCGGCGTCGGCGGGGGTGAGGTAGTCGGCGACGCGGGCCCAGACCCGCTCCGGGGAGGTCGCCGTGGCGCGGTCTTCGTCGGGCTCGAGCATGAAGGAGAAGCGCTGGTGGTCGGGGCCGATGCGGACGATCGCGATCGGCTGCGCCGGGTCGCAGACCTGGCGGAAGGTGGGCACGCCGTCGAGGTCGGGCGGGCAGGCGAAGTCGCAGACCAGCCAGTTCTCTTCGAAGCCGTAGCTGTCGAAGCCGATCCCGAGGGCGGGGCGGACGAACCCGGTGCCGCCGTCGGCGCCGACGACGTAGCGCGCCCGCACCACCATCCCGCCGCCGTCGTCGCGGCGCCCGCGCAGCTCGACCCCCTCGCCGTCGGCGCGCATGCCCTCGACCGTCACCCCCTGGTGCACCTCGACCTCCGGCAGCGAGCGGCAGAGGCCGTCGAGCACGTCCTCGATGTGGGGCTGGAACATCATGTAGAGCTGGGCCCAGCCGCCGGGGGCGGGGTCGTCGTAGGAGATCTCGACCAGCGTCTCGCCGTCGCCGTTCACCCACTCGTAGTCGCGCTGGACGACCGCCCCGGGAAGCACCTCCTCGCTCACGCCGAGCTTCTGGAAGGTGCGCATGATCTCGTCGTCGAAGCAGGCTGCCCGCGGCAGGTTGTAGAGGCCGGGGTAGCGCTCCAGCACGACGACGCGGTGCCCGGCGCGGCCGAGCAGCGCCGCCAGCGTCATCCCGGTCGGCCCGTAGCCGACGATCGCCACGTCGTGCGTCGGCTCCGCCACGGCCCGCCCCTATGACGACTCGACCGTGAGCAGGGTGTGGCCGTGCTGGGCGCCGCTCTGGATCCGCACGTGGGCCTCGGCGGCCTGCTCGAGCGGCAGCTCGGCGATCGACCCGGCGGGCAGGCGGAAGCCCGCGTCGACCAGCTCCCAGAGGCGCTTGCGATCGGCCGGGGTGGTGGTGCGGACGCCGAGCAGGGAGATGCTTTTCACGTAGAGCGGGGCGGCCGGGACGGGGAGGATCGGCAGCTCGGGGTTGCCGATCGCGCCGGAGAAGACGACGCGGGCGCCGATCGCCAGGGCCGGGAAGTAGGCGGCGAAGGCGTCCGGGTTGGCGACGTTGTCGGTGACCGCGTCGAGGCCGGAGCCGTCGGTGGCCTCCATCAGCGCCTCGGTGAGGTTCGGGTCGCCGGCGTCCAGGTTCGCGGCAAGATTGAAGCCCTCCGGTACCTGGCCGGGGCGGCGGGAGAGCCCGATCACGTCGGCGCCGAGGTGGTTGCCGAGCGCCGCCAGGGTCGATCCCAGCGCCCCGGTGACGCCGGTCACCAGCAGCTTCGTGCCCGGGCCGACGCCCGCGACCTGGAGCTGGGTGAAGGCGATCGCCCCGTCGGCGGCTAGCGCCGCGGCCTCCCCCAGGGAGAGATCGTCGGGAACCGGGTGGGCGTTGCCGGCGCCGACGACGGCGAACTCGGCGTAGGAGCCGCGCCGGTGGATCCCGAGGAGGGTGAGTTCGGCGCACTGCTCGGTGTGGCCGCTCAGGCACGCCTCGCACTCGCCGCAGGTCTCGGTGTTGGAGACGGCGACGCGGGTGCCGACCAGGCCGGGGTCGACGCCCTCGCCGACCGACTCGATCGTCCCGCCGAAGTCACCGCCGAGGATGTGGGGGAGGGTCACGAACTGCGAGAACGGGTGGCGGCCGGTGCGGGTGGCGACGTCGCGCGTGCGCGAGACCTCCACCGCCGCGACCCGCACCCGGACCTGGCCCGGCCCGGGCGTGGGGTCGGGGACGTCCTCCAGCCGCAGGACGTCCTCACCGCCGAACTCGCGCATCGTCACGGCGCGCATCGGGCAGCCCCCTAGTGGTCCATGAAGTCGGGGTTGATCCACCCCCACTTGTTCGCGGCGGCCGGCTCGGGCGTCCAGAATTTCGGGCCCTGCGGCCATTCCTCGTGCCACGGGCGCGGCTCGAAGGTGCCGGTCTCCTCGTCGGCGATCATGTCGATCTCGGTGAAGAGCTCGATGAAGTTGCCGTCGGGGTCGGGGTGGTAGGTGAAGATGTTGTGCCCGACGCCGTGGCGGCCCGGTCCCCAGGCCATGCGGATGTCCCGCGCGCCGAGGTGGTCGAGCATTTCCTTCAGGTGCATGAAGTCGCGCATTTCGTAGGCGACGTGGTGCAGCCCGTGGCGTTTCTTCGAGGTCATCATGTTGACCACGTGGTGGTCGGCGTTGCAGCGCAGGAAGCTGAAGAAATCGCCGATCGTGTCGGCCCAGCGGAAGCCCATGACGCCGAGGTAGAACTCGTGGCCGGCGGCGAGGTCTTCGACGAAGGAGGCGATGTGGCCGAGCTTCGCCGGGCGCACGCCGACGACCGAGCCGACGCCGCTCGACCCCTGGTTCTTGTAGAGGGTGATCGGGGTGCCGCTCTCGAACTCGCTCATCACGATCGCGTCGCCGATCCCGGGTTCCGGGTCGGAGCGGCGCTCGAAGTCGATCCCCGCCGCGGTCAGCCGCTCGGCGGTCTCGTCGAGCGTGCCGTGGATCTCGAAGCCGAGCCCGGCGCGCCCGTGCGGCTCGCCCTTGCGGATCGCCACCGAGTGGTGGTCCCCCGCCGTGGTCAGGTAGACGGTGTCGCCCTCCTCGCCGCTGCGCGCCAGCTGCAGCGCCTCTTCGTAGTGGGCCGCGATCGCGCCGACGTCCTGCGTCGTGACCACGTGAAAGCCCAGTTTCGAGACGTCGACCGGCGTCGTCTCGGGCGTGTCCGTCCGCAGCTGCGGAGTTCCGCTCTCCATCTCCTCCGACCTCCTCGGGTCGTCGTTTTCCCTGCCGCCGACATTACACGATCCGTAGCGAGTTGACTATTTCGTAACGGCCTGCGAGGATCGAGAGGAGGGCAAGGGAGGCCGACGAGGAGGGTTGATGCGCGGAAAGATCGCCGTCGAGGAGCACTTTGTGACGCCGGAGCTGAAGGACACGATCTTCGGCTCGATCGGCTGGAAGCAGGAGGAGTGGACGGCGATGGCCGACGCTCTGCAGGAGACCGGGGAGGTCCGACTCGCCGACATGGACGCGGCCGGGATCGAGATCGCCGCGGTCTCGCTCGCCGCTCCCTGCATCCAGGACATCGTCGACCCGGCGGAGGCGACGGCGAAGGCGGCGGATGCCAACGACGCGCTTGCCGACGCGGTGCGCGCGCACCCGGACCGCTACGTCGGGCTGGCGGCGCTGGCGCTGCAGGACCCGGGGGCGGCGGCCGGCGAGCTGGAGCGCTGCGTGAACGAGCTCGGCTTCCGCGGCGCGCTCGTGAACGGCTACTCCAGCGTCGGCGGTCTGGGGACGGCGCGCTACTACGACGAAGAGGCCTACCTGCCGTTCTGGGAGCGGGTGGCCGCGCTCGGCGTCCCCTTTTACCTGCACCCGCGCAACCCGCTGCCGACCGAGCGGCGCTACTACGAGGGGCGTGAGGCGCTCCTCGGCCCGACCTGGGCGTTCACGGTGGAGACCGCGACGCACTGCCAGCGGATGATGGTGAGCGGGCTGTTCGACCGCTTCCCGGAGCTGCAGATCGTGATCGGCCACATGGGGGAGCTCTTGCCGTTCGCGGTCGAGCGCACCGAGCAGCGGCTGTCCCACATCCCCAGCGTGACCCTGGAGCGCGGCCCGGCGGAGGTCCTGCGGGAGAACTTCTTCATCACCACCAGCGGCAACTTCCACACGCCGTCGCTGCTGGGGGCGATGCTGCAGGTCGGCGCCGACCGGATCCTCTTCGCCGCCGACTACCCGTTCGAGCGCACCGCCGAGGCGGCCGAGTGGTTCGACACGGTGCCGATCAGCGCCGCCGATCGCCGCAAGATCGGCCGCGACAACGCGGCGCGGCTCCTCGGCATCGACATCGGCGCGGGGGTGTCGTGAGCGCGACGGGCGAGAGCGGCGCACCGGGCGCGGGCGGGGAGGACCGTGCGGTCTCGCCCGCGGAGATCACCGCGCAGGTCATCGCCCGCTTCGACTCCTGCGCCGACCCGCGCCTGCGGGAGATCATGCAGGCGCTGGTCGCCCACCTGCACGGCTTCGTCACCGAGGTCGGGCTGACCGAGGCCGAGTGGGCGGCGGCGATCGGCGAGCTCACCGCCACCGGCCACATCACCGACGACAAGCGCCAGGAGTTCATCCTCTGGTCGGACTCGCTGGGGGTCTCGATGCTGGTCGACGCGCTCGCCCATCCCGCTCCCGACGGCGCCACCGAGTCGACCGTGCTCGGGCCCTTCTACGTAGCGGGCTCGCCGCTGCGGCCCTACGGCGCCGACATCGCCGAGCAGGAGGCGGGCGTGCCCGCCTGGGTGCACGGGCGGGTGCTCGACACCGGCGGCGAGCCGATCGCGGGCGCCGAACTCGACGTCTGGCAGAACGGCGACAACCGCCTCTACGCGGTCCAGGACGAGGAGGCCCCCGACGACCACCTGCGCGGGCGCTTCGAGACCGACGCCGAGGGCCGCTTCGCCTTCCGCGCCGTGCGCCCGGTCCCCTACCCGATCCCCGACGACGGCCCGGTCGGCCGCATGCTCGCCGCCACCGGCCGCCATCCCTGGCGCCCCGCCCACGTCCACATCGTCGTCCGGGCGCCGGGACACAGGTCGGTCACCACCCACATCTTCGACGCCGAGAGCGAGTACCTGGGCGACGACGCGGTCTTCGCCGTGAAGCCGTCCCTGATGCGGACCTTCGAGGAGCGCGCCGCCGACGATCCCGAGCGCCCCGAGGGGGTCGAGGAGCCCTGGGTGTCCCTGGAGCTCGACTTAGTCCTGGCGCCGGGGGAGGACGAGGCCGCCGTGAAGGACCTGGGGCGCACGCACTGATGGCCGCCGGCGAGCCCTCGGCGGCCGGCGCGCGGGCCGCGGCCGTCCCCGCGCCGCCCGGCGCCCGGATCTACGAGGCGCTGCCCGGGCGCGTCGTCTTCGGCGCCGGCGCGGTCGGCGGGGTCGCCGCCGAGGTCGAGCGGCTCGGCGCCGGGCGGGTGCTCCTCGTCGACGGGCTCCTCGACGCGGTCCTCCGCGAGCGGATCGAACGGGAGCTGGACGCCCGCCACGCCGGGACGATCGACGACGTCGCCCAGCACGTCCCCGCCGACCTGGTCGAGCGGACGCGGCGCCGGGCCGCGGAGCTCGGCGTCGACTGCCTCGTCGCCGTCGGCGGCGGCTCGGCGACCGGGCTCGCCAAGGCCCTGGCGCTGGAGACCGGGATCCCGATCGTCGCGATCCCGACCACCTACGCGGGCTCCGAGATGACGCCGATCTGGGGGATCACCGCCGACGGGCGCAAAACCACCGGCAGCGACCCCCGGGTGCTGCCGCGGACCGTGATCTACGACCCCAAGCTGCTCCTCTCCCTGCCCCCGCGGCCCGGCGCGGCGAGCGGGATGAACGCGATGGCGCACTGCGTCGAGGCGATGTGGACGCCGGCCGCCAACCCGGTCACCGACGCGGTCGCGAGCGACGGGATCGCCCGCCTCGCCCGCGGCCTGCGGGCGTCCCACGCCGACCCGGGCGACCTCGAGGCGCGCGCCGAATCGCTGCGCGGGGCCTGGCTCGCGGGCACCGCGCTCGCCGTCGCCGGCACCGGCCTCCACCACAAGCTCTGCCACGTCCTCGGCGGCAGCTTCGGGCTGCCCCACGCCGAGGTGCACGCGGCGGTGCTGCCCTGGGTCGTCGACTACTACCGCGAGGCGGCGCCGGACGCGCAGGCGCGGATCGCCGCGGCGCTCGGCGCCGACGACGCGGTCACCGGCCTGCGCGACCTGGCGCGCGACCTCGACCTCGGCGGCGGGCTGGCCGCCCTCGGCCTGCGCGAGGCCGACCTCGACGAGGCGGCCGCGCAGGGCGCCGAGGCGGCGGCGCCGACGCCGGCGCCGATCGACCGGGCCGGGATCCGGGAGCTCTTGGGACATGCATTCACAAACGGGACAGGAGAGGAAGATGGCTGATCTGGACGGGCGCGTCGCGGTTGTCACCGGGGGCGCCAAAGGGATCGGCGCGGGCATTTCGGAATGCCTCGCCGAGCAGGGGGCGACCGTGGTGGTCGCCGACATCGACGGGGCGGCGGCCGAGGAGCACGCCGCGGCGCTGCCGGGGCGCTCGCTCGCGGTGGCTACCGACGTCAGCAAGGCCGACTCGGTCGCGGCGCTGGCCAAGGCGGTGGCCGACGAGCTCGGCACCGTCGACATCCTCGTCAACAACGCCGGCGTCGGGCCGATCCCGACCCCGGTGCAGGACATGGGCGAGGACGAGTGGGACCGGGTGATGGACATCAACGCGCGCGGCGTCTTCCTCTGCAGCCGGGCGTTCGTGCCGAGCGTGATCGAGTCCGACCACGGGCGGATCATCAACATCTCCTCGATCGTCGGCCAGACCGGCTTCGCCCTGGTGATCCAGTACGTCGCCTCGAAGTTCGCCGTCACCGGGATGACCCAGTCGCTGGCGAAGGAGCTGGCGCCGCACGGGGTGACGGTGAACTCGATCCACCCGGGGATCCTGGAGACCGAACTGCACGGCGGCGTGGTGAAACTGTTCAGCGCGATCCAGGGGCAGTCGGAGGAGGCGACCTGGGACTGGTTTCGTGCCGAAATCCCGCTCGGCCGCTTCCAGACCCCGCGCGACTGTGGTGAGATGGCGGCGTTCCTCGCTTCCGATCGGGCCCACAACCTCACCGGCGCGGCGTTCAACGTCGACGGCGGCTGGGAGATGCACTGATGCCGGCCGAGGGGATCATGCTCGGCCCGGGGGAGGGCGAGCGCGTCGCCGGCAAAGGCCTCGACGTGGTGCTGAAGGCGCCGATGGATCCGGCGATGACCTCGAGCTTCGAGGTCGGCATCCAGGCCCACTATGACGTCGGCGCCCACGTCCACGGCAGCGGCGAGGAGATCTTCTTCATCCTCGAGGGAGAACTCGAGTTCCTCGTCTTCGAGCCGGTCGACCGCTCCGTCCCCGACTGGCACGAGTGGGAATCGCCCACCGGCAAGCGCTTCATCCGCGGCGGTCCGGGCCAGTTCATGTTCGTGCCGCCGGGCGTCCCGCACGCCTTCGGCAACCCGACCGACCAGCCCGCGCGGATGTTCTTCCAGTCCTCGGTGCCGGGCGGCCACGAGCATTACTTCGAAGAGCTAGCCGCGATCCTCGCGCGTTCCGCCGGCGGCGTCGACCAGGACGAGATCGAAGACCTCCGCCGCCGCTACGACATCGAACAGCTCACGCCGCTTGCCGGCGGCGCTGTCCCAGGAGCGTCCTGACCGTCGCGATCACCGTTCCCGGCTCGCGCTTCAGGCGCGGGCCGGTGACGCGGATCATCTCGATCCCGGCCAGCAGCAACTCCGCGTGGCGCACCGGGTCGGCCTCGAAGGAGGCACGGTCCCCGTGCGTCTCGTACACCTCGAGTTCGACCGCGAAGCGCGCGTCGGGCCAATAGGCGTCGAGCTCGTAACCGGCGACCGCGTAGTTCATCGACGGCGTCGGGAGCCCGGCCTTGCGCACGAGGTCCCGAAATTCCCGCTCGACGCTGGAGCGGGTGACGGTCGGGTCGGGAACGTAGATGTCGAGCGCGGCTCGGAGCGGTCCGCGGCCGGGATGGTTGCCGCAGCGGGCGAGGATCGATTCGAGAGCCCTCAGGTCGAGCTCGTCGTGTTCTTCGCTGCGCTTCAGGGATTTTTCGACCTGGGCGCGGGTTCGTCTGGCGGCGAGGTCGAGCTGGGTTCGGGCCAGGGAAGTCACCGCAATGCCTTCGACGAGGGCTCGGTCCTCGTCGGGCAGGACCGCCCGGTGGACGACGAACTGCGGCTTCGAGTGGCGGCGGGTCGGAGCCGTCACGTGAAACTCGCCCGATGGCCGACTGCGAAGTAGTCCCCAGATCCAGCCGGCGCTGAGATGGCTGGCGACGGCGTCGGGAGCGTTGGCGAGGACGGCGCCGAGGCAGTGCCCGTGCCAGCTCAGCTTCTCGTGCCCGACGGAGTACACGCCCCGATGCAGTCGATGAAGGCGTCCCGCGGCTACTTCATCCGTCACCGTGCTCCGCCCGAAGCCGAGTCGCTCTAGCTGACGGATAGACACGACACCGTGCTGTTGCGTCGCGACCGCCGCCAACCTCCGACGGTCCAAACCCTCCGTTCGCTCCTTGTTCGCCATATCCGAACAAGGAGCGAACGGAGGGAAGTTCTCCCCCCTGACTTGGCCTAACGGAAGCCCGCCGTGGCGCCGCCGTCGATGGAGAAGTTCTGGCCGGTGACCCAGCCGGACTCGTCGGAGGCGAGGTACATGGCGAGGTAGGCGATGTCCTCACCGGTGCCGGGGCGCTGGATCAGGTGTTTGGAGAGCTGCCATTCGCGGCCCTCTTGGGGGACGGCGAAGTCGGTGGCGGGGGATTTCACGAAGCCGGGGCTGATCGCGTTGGCGCGGATGTTGTCTTTGGCGCCCTCGGCGGCCAGCGAGCGCGTCATCGATATCACGCCCCCCTTGGCCGCCGCGTGGGCGACCTGGCCGAGCGGCTCGATCCCCCGCAGGGCCGAATAGGAGGCCGTATTGACGATCGACCCGCCGCCGCCCTTCACCATGTGGGCCCAACCCGGCTTGATCGTGTTGAACACCAGCTCCAGCTCCACGTTCAACACGTGGCGAAACAGCTCGTGGGTCATGTCGGCGAACGGGGCGAAGCCGAAGCCGGCGGCGTTGTTGTAGAGCACGTCGATCCCGCCCAGCCGCTCGGCGGCGCCGTCGACCCACTCGGTCGCGGCGGCCGCATCGCTCAGGTCGACCGTATCCCCGTGCACGTCGTGCCCGGCCTCCCGCAACTCGGCAGCGGTCTTTTCCGCCGCCCCGTCCTGCAGATCGCAGCCGATCACCCGCGCCCCCTCGGCGGCGAACAACCGCTGCGCCGCCTCTCCCTGACCGCCCGCCGTACCGGTGATCAGAACTCGCTTTCCCTCCAAACGCATACGCCACTCCTTTGTCCCTAGAAACCCAGTCGATCCTAAAACCTATAATGGTTATAGTAGTGGGTGGAGGACTAGGAGGGATCGAGCGCAGATGCATCTGACGAAGCTTTGCAAGGCGCGCCCCGAGCGCGCCGCCGGATGGGGAACCCAACCCTTGACCGACCTCTCCTGGCTCCTCGACGCCGACCTCGGCAACTCCGAGCACGGGGCTGTGGGACGGATGACGATCGAGGCCGGGGGTGGGCAGGAACCCCATCGGCATCCGGGGTCGGAGGAGGTCAGCCTGGTGCTGGAGGGTTCCGGGAGCGCTCTGGTAAACGGCGAGTGGGTCTCTATCGAGATGGGGAATCTTCTCTACGCGCCTGCCAATTCCTCGCACTCGCTGACGGCAGGTCCCGAAGGCTTGGATCTCCTGGTGGTTCTATCGGCATCTAGTGGCGCTGCGGCCGGCTGGGAGCCGGCAAGCAAGGCCACCCCGCCCACCACAACTGCAGAAGAGGTGGGCGGGGTGGCCTTGCCCAAGGTTCTCACCGGACTGGAGACCGACGAGGTCGAGCTCGACGATCCCGCCACCGGCTTCATCGGCATGAACGCGCGTTGGCTCGCCACCGATGAGATCTGCGATACGGGCTCGATCGTCGTCGGCAACAGCCGGTTCGCTCCCCACGGCGGGGCGCACGAGCTGCACCGGCACGCCCAGGCGGCCGAGGTCTTCATCGTGCTCTCGGGCGAGGGGGCGCAGCTGGATGCGGATGGGAACGAGGTGCCGGTCGAGGTCGGCGAGGCGGCGCTCCTCCCGAAGGGCTCCTGGCATGGGTTCCGGGCCACCGGCCCCGAGGAAGTGCGGGCGGTGTTCGGATTCCTCGGCGCGACGAGCCTTGAGGACGCCGGCTACGAGCTCGCCGCGATGGCGCGCTCGGCCTCGTAGGTCCCGACCCGTAGTCTCCACGCCATGGCCTACGTCGTGATCGCCTACTGGACCGCCAAGGACGGCGAGGAGGACGCGGTCGCGGCCGCGCTGACGAACCTGACCGAGCCCTCGCGGGCGGAGCCGGGCAACCTCGCTTATGTAGTGCACCGCGACCCCGAGGACGCGCGGCGCTTCGTCATCTACGAGCAGTACGCCGACGAGGCCGCCTACCAGGCGCACGCCGAGTCCGAGCACTTTCGCCGCTTCGGCAAAGAGGACGGGATCCCCCGCCTCTCTTCGCGCGAGCGGGAATTCCTAGTGGATATCTAGGGAGATCGGTTCGACCGGGGCGGTGATCGGGGTGCGGAGCACTCCCAGGTCGCCGATCTCGCACTCGATCACGTCGCCGGGCTTGAGGAACTCCGGCGGCTGGGCCCCGGCGCCGACGCCCGCCGGCGTCCCGGTGGCGATCACGTCGCCGACCTCCAAGGTCAGCACGCGGCCGTAGAAGGCGACCAGCTCCTCGACCGAGAAGATCATCTTCGCGGTCGAGCTCTGCTGCTTCGGCTCGCCGTTCACCTTCAGGCTGATCGGCATATTCGTGGGATCGCCGGCCAGCTCGGCGCGGGTGATCCAGGTGCCCATCGGCGCCGCCCCGTCCCAGCCCTTGCCGATCACCGCGTCGAGGCCGAGCGGGTGGGGGAAGGGGGCGACGAAATCGCGCATCGAGAGGTCGTTCAGCATCGTGTAGCCGAAGATCGCCCCCAGCGGGTCGGT
>MKSH01000256.1:19366-24370 GCA_001898095.1 Solirubrobacterales bacterium 70-9
GCCAGCTCCGCCTCCCAGTCCAGTTCGTTGCCGAAGCCCGGCATCGCCACCTCGACGTCGCTGCCGACGAGCGAGGTGCTCGGCGGCTTGAGGAAGGAGAAGGGGTAGGTCACGCCCTCGATTTTCGGCGCGCCCGCGCGCTCCATCTCCTCGAGGTGGTCGGTGTAGTTGGCCCCCACGCAGATCACCTTCTGCGGCATCACCGGCGGCTCCCAGGTGAGTCCCGCCGGGTCGAGCTCGTTCGGCGAGCCGCCGATTTCCTCGAGACGCGGGGCGAGCTCGTCCCAGCGGCGGATCAGCTCGACGGTCGAGCAGTGGTCCCAGCCGAGGGCCGCGGTGAGGGAGACGACGCGGTCGCCGTAGTCGGCGACCAGCTGCGGGTCGCCGCCGCCGGCGCGGGCGACGCCGACCCGCCGCGGCAGGGCACCGGCGGCGCTCACGCGGTCTCCGCGGCGGCCGTGGGCTTGATGTTGTGGTTCATCCGGAACAGGTTGGTCGGGTCGTACTTCGCCTTCACCAGGCCGAGCCGAGCGTACTTCTCCGGCCCACCGTAGGCCTCCACTACCCGATCCAGCTCATCCACATTGAGCATGTTGACGTAGACGCCCTTTCCGACCCAAGGCTCGAGTCGCTTGTAGGAGGCACGGATGATGTCCATGTTGGTGTCGTCGTCGACCGCGTCGTGCCAGTGGTTGGCCCAGTTGATCCACCAGAGGCTGTCGCGGTTGGAGAAGGCCGACTCCATCTCACCGACCTCTCGCGCGACGCCGCCGAGGCCGTAGATCGCCAGCTCGCCTTCGATCGTCGTCCCCGCCCCGAGGCCCTCGGCCCAGAAGTCGACCAGCGCGTCGATCGCCCCCTCGGAGAGCTCCTTCAGGTGCGCCTCTTTCGTGTAGTTGCGGAGGCCATCGGGGAACTCGGCGTCGAGGAAGCGCTGCATGCCGAGCCCGAACGGGATCACGGCGCTGCCGGTGACGGCGGGGTCACCGACGGCGAGCAGGCGCTCCACCATCTCCACCCCTTCCTGGGACTCCGGGTCGTCCAGCCACATGCAGAAGAGCATCACCATCGGCGTGCCGACCAGCTCGTCGGGGACGAACGGCAGCCCCGGCATCGCCCGCTTCATCGCCACGTGCCAGCCGACGACGTTCGGCAGCGAGGGATAGATCGCGGCGTATTCGCGCAGCGCCGCCCGCGCCTCCTCCTCGTGGTAGAGCGCCGCGCCGAAGCGCATCGTCGGGCCGAAGTCGTACCCCTGGAAGCTGAACCTGGTGACGACGCCGAAGTTGCCGCCGCCGCCGCGGAGCGCCCAGAAGAGGTCCGGGTGGGACCCCTCGTGGACCTCCAGCACCTCGCCGTCGGCGGTCACCACCTCGAGCGAGACGAAGTTGTCGCAGGTCAGCCCGTGCTTGCGGGAGAGCCAGCCGATGCCGCCGCCGAGGGCGAGCCCCGGCACCCCGGTGTCGGAGACGATCCCGGCCGGGACCGCGAGCCCGTGCTCGGCGGTCGCCGCGTCGACATCGCCGAGCTTGCAGCCGCCCTGCACGTGGACGATCTTGGTCTCGACGTCGACCTCGACCCCGCGCATCAGCGTCAGGTCGAGCGTCACGCCGTCCTCGTCGGCGATCGCCGAGCCGATGATCCCGTGGCCGCCCGCCCGGACCGCCAGCGGCGTCCCGCACTCGCGCGCCGCGTTCACCACCGCGACCACGTCGTCGCGGTCGGCCGCCCGGGCGATCAGCCCCGGCCGTTTGTCGACCATCGCGTTCCAGATCGACCGCGCCCCGTCGTAGCCCTCGTCGCCGGCCCCGAGCAGCTCCCCGCGGAAGCCGCCCTCGGCCAGCGCCCGCCGCACCGCGGCGACACCGGCTCCGTTCTCGCTCATCCCAACTCCCCTTCGTTCCCGTGCTGCTTTTAACCGTCTGCGCCGAAGAACTCGGTCAGCTGGGCGGCGATGAACTCCGGCCGCTCCTCGCCGATCCAGTGGCCGCAGCGCTCGATCACGCCGCCGTTCACGTCACCCGCCGCCATCTCCAGGCACTGCTTGGTCAGCGGGCCGAGGCAGGCCTCGCCGCCCCAGGCCAGCACCGGGATGTCGAGTGGCCGCTCGCGGTGCCCCTCGTTCTGGGACGCCGACTCGAAGAACGCCTTGTAGTACTCGAGCCCGGCGCGCAGCCCGCCGATCCCGGTCATCGCCGCGACGTAGACGGCGATGTCCTCCTCGCTCACCGCGCTCGGGTCGTAGGCGTAGTGGCCGAAGAACCAGCGCAGGTAGAGCTCCTCGCGCCCCTGCAGCAGGGCGAAGGGGATGTCGGGCACCGACTGCCAGCCCATGTGCCAGAGGAAGTTGCCGCCCGGCTGCGGCGCCATCGCCCCCTCCATGATCCCGAAGCCCGGCAGCACCATCTCGAAGATCGCCAGCCGCCGCACCTCGTCGCGGAACTGGGCGGCGTAGGAGTAGGCGGTCGCCGCGCCCCAGTCATGGCCCGCGAGGTCGATGCTCTCGAAGCCGAGTGAGCGCACCAGCTCGTGGACGTCGTCGGCGACGTTGTCGGTGTCGTAGCCGGAGTCGGGCTTCGAGGAGGCGCCGAGCCCGCGCAGGTCGGGGACGATCAGGGTGTGGCTCTCGGCCAGCTGCGGGATCACGTGGCGCCACTCCCACCAGGTCTGCGGCCACCCGTGCAGCAGCACGACCGGGTCGCCCTCTCCGGCCCGCACGTAGTGCAGGCGCACGTCCTTCACCGCAGCGGTGTGATGCTCGAACACTGACTCTCCCTTCCCGGAGTGAACCCAGCCAGGCGACCTTAACAGAATTCAACATAGTCATTATGTGTGATAGGTTTCCGGCCGTCGATGGCACCCCTGGAGGAGACCCAGCTGGCCGACCTTGCGGCGCGCCTTCGCAGCGCCGAGGACGACCGCGCGCCGATCGGTCCGTTGACCGAGGAGAACGCCGAGCTGACGGTCGCCGACGCCTACCGGATCCAGCAGATCAACGTGCACCGGCGCAAAGAGGAGGGCGGCCTCGTCCGCGGCCGCAAGGTCGGCCTCACCTCGCTGGCGATGCAGCAGCAGCTGGGGGTGGACGAGCCGGACTTCGGCGCGATCTTCGCCGACATGATCGTCGAGGAGGGCGACCCGATCCCGGTCTCGGAGCTGATCCAGCCGCGGATCGAGGCGGAGATCGCCTTCGTCATGGAGACCGACCTGCAGGGGCCGGGCGTCAGCTCGGCCGATGCGCTGCGCGCCGTCGCCGGCGCGCTGCCGGCGCTGGAGATCATCGACAGCCGGGTCGCCGACTGGAAGATCAAGCTGCCCGACACGATCGCCGACAACGCTTCCTCGGCGCGGGTCGTCTGCGGCGGCCGGCTGACCCCGATCGCCGACCTCGACCTGCGCACGATCGGCATGGTGCTGAGCGTCGACGGCGCGGTCGCCGCGACCGGCGCCGGCGCCGCGGTGCTCGGGAACCCGATCCGCTGCGTCGCCTGGCTCGCCAACAAGCTGGGCGAGTTCGGCGTGCCGCTGCGGGCCGGGGACCTCGTCCTCGCCGGCGCCCTGCACGCCGCGGTCGGCGTCGCCGCGGGCACTTCGGTCCAAGCCGAGTTCGCCGAGCTCGGCTCCGTCACGACCCGCTTCGGCGCCTAAGAGAGAGGAGGGACGGTGAGCGAGAAGGTCCCCTGCGCGATCCTCGGATCGGGCAACATCGGCACCGACCTGATGTACAAGCTGCAACGCTCGGAGACCCTGGAGCCGCGCGCGGTGATCGGCATCGACCCCGACTCCGACGGCCTCAAGCGCGCCGCCGCCGCGGGCCTCGACACCTCCGCCGAAGGGGTCGACTGGATCGTCGCCCACCCGGAGGAGTGCCGCTTCGTCTTCGAGGCGACCTCGGCCGGCGCCCACCGCGCCAACGCGCCGAAGATCGAAGCCGCCGGCCTCCAGTCGATCGACCTCACCCCGGCGAAGATGGGCCCCGGCGTCGTCCCCGTGGTCAACCTCGAGCAGCACATCGACGCCGCCGACGTGAACATGATCACCTGCGGCGGCCAGGCGACGATCCCGATGGTCGCCGCCGTCTCCCAGGTCACCCCGGTGCCCTACGCGGAGATCGTCGCCACGATCGCCAGCCTCTCGGCCGGCCCGGGGACGCGCGAATCGATCGACGCCTTCACCCGCACCACGGCGAAGGGCCTGGAGGAGATCGGCGGCGCCGAGCGCGGCAAGGCGATCATCATCCTGAACCCCGCCGACCCGCCGCTGATGATGCGCGACACCGTCTTCTGCCAGATCTCGCCGGACGCCGACCGCGACGCGATCCGCGCCTCGATCGAGGCGATGCGGGAGAAGGTGGCGACCTACGTCCCCGGCTATCGCCTGCGCGGCGAGCCGCAGTTCGAGGACGACCGGGTGGCGATCTTCGTCGAAGTCGAGGGCGCCGCCGACTCCCTGCCCGCCTACGCCGGCAACCTCGACATCATGACCGCCGCCGCGGTGGCGGTCGGCGAGGCGCTGGCGAAGCTGCGGGCGCCGAGCGGGGCGGTGGCCTGATGCCCGCGGTGACGCTGGTCGACTCGACCCTCCGCGACGGCTCGCACGCGAAGCGCCACCAGCTGAGCGTCGAGCAGGTGAGCACGGTGGCCGCGGCGCTCGACCGCGCCGGCGTCGACGTGATCGAGGTCAGCCACGGCGACGGCCTCGGCGGCGCCTCCTTCAACTATGGCTTCGCCCTCACCGACGAGTACGAGCTGATCGAGGCCGCGGTGAAGGCGGTCGAGCGGGCGCGGATCGCGGTGTTGCTCCTCCCCGGGATCGGGGTGAAAGAGGACCTCGCGCGGGCGCGCGACCTCGGCGCCTCGGTCACCCGGATCGCCACCCACTCGACCGAGGCCGACGTCTCGCCCTCCCACATCGCCTTCGCCCGTGAGCTCGGCTACAAGACCTGCGGCTTCCTGATGATGGCCCACATGAACTCGCCCGAAGGGCTGCTCGAGCAGGCGAAGA
>MKSH01000256.1:24444-26911 GCA_001898095.1 Solirubrobacterales bacterium 70-9
GTGGAGACCGGGGCCACCTACATCGACGGCTGCACCTGCGGCCTCGGCGCCGGCGCCGGCAACGCGCCGACCGAGGTCCTCACCGCGGTCTTCGAGAAGCTCGGCATCGACGTGAACGCCGAGACCTTCCCGATGCTCGACGTCGCCGAGGAAGTGGTGCGGCCGATCATGGACCGCCCGCAGGTGGTCGATCGCGCCTCGCTGATCCTCGGCTACGCGGGCGTCTACTCCTCCTTCCTCCTCCACGCCGAGCGCGCCGCCGAGCGCTTCGACGTCTCGACCAAGGACATCCTGGTCGAGGTCGGCAAGCGCAAGGCGGTCGGCGGCCAGGAGGATCTGATCATCGAGATCGCCGCCGAACTAGGAAAGGTGCCCGCATGAAAGACCTCGGCAAGATCCACCACCTCGCCTACGTGGTCGAGGACATCCCCGCCGCCGCGCAGAAGCTGAACGAGGACTTCGGTGCCGGTCCGTTCTTCTTCATCGACGTGGTCCCGGTCGAGGACGTCACCTCGCGCGGCGAGCCCGCCGAGTTCGTCCACGCCTCCGCCTTCGGCATCTGCAACGGGGTGCCGACCGAGTTGATGGTGATCGACAAGATGGCTCCCGAGCGCGCCGCCGAGCGCTTCGCCGGCGGGCCCCTGCCGCGCCTCCACCACATCGCCTACGCGGTGCCGCTCGCCGAGGTCGAGGAGGTACGGGCCGGGCTGGACGACGCCGGGCTGCCCGAATACCTCAGCGCCCGCTTCGGCGAGGACGTGAACTTCACCTACCACGACGGGTCCGCCGCGCTCGGCCACGACCTCGAGCTGCACGTCGACAGCGAGGGCCTGCGCGGCTTCTTCTCGATGTTCGACGCCGCGCGCGCCGAGTGGGACGGCGAGACCGACCTACTGCGCCCGGCGTTCGGTTAGGCGGCCGCGGGCTGGGGGCCGTGCGGCGGGGACGGCGGGGTTCGCGGCCCCTGCGGCCGGGGACGCGAGGCTTTCGGGGGGAAGTGCGCGGGGTCGCATGCAGCGCGTCGCGTGGTCGACTTTCACCTTGCCAGGGCAGGGTGAAAGTCGAGAGCGCGTCCGGACCTCCTCAAGGGACGTGGGGTTCCGCACCGATCCCGCGCACCTCGTCACGGACCTCCGCCGTCACCCGCACGGGATCCGCACCATCGCGGGTCCCTTATCCGCCAGCGCCCGCTCCCGAACCCACTACGCGCTCAAGTAAAGCCAGAGCCGCTCGAGCAGCTCCTCGCCGGCCGACTGCCAGGCCTCCACTTCGCCGGCGTCGAGGGGGCGGGGCTCGGCGACCGCGGCGGCGCGGAGCCAGGTCTCGGCGCTCCGCTCCAGCAGGTAGAGGCGCGCCATCGCCCGGCCCGGGGTCGAGGCGGTCGCCAGCGCGCCGTTGCCGCGCATGATCAGGGACGGCGCGTCTCCCAGCACCTCGGCGAGTTCGATCGCTCGGCCGCGGTCGCGGACCAGGCGCGAGTCGCGGTAGACGGGCACGGGGGCGCCGGCGATCGCGCCCTGGCCGAGCACCGCGGGGAGCTCGTCGGCGACCGCGGCCACCGCCAGTGGTGACGCGGGCTGGCCGCGGCAGATCGAGCCGACCTCGGGCCGGCGGCGGTAGATGGCCCAGTGGATCCAGGCCTCTTTGGGGGCGCCGGCGGGGAGCTCGTCCAGCTCCCCGAGCGGCAGCTCGACCAGCTCGTCGGCCGACCCGACCGCGGCCATCGGCACCGCCGGGGTGATCAGGGCGACGTCGCCGACGCGCTCGGAGACGTGGCCGAAGGCGTCGACGAGGCCGGCGCCGGCGAGCGCCCGGGCGGCAGCGACCACTCCGCCGCCCGGGCGTTCGCTCACGCCGGCTGGGGGGCGGTGGAGGGGGCGCCCAGGGTCGTGCCGTAGCGCAGGTAGGTGTCGGGCATGTCCGATCCCCACAGCTCGAGGCCGAGCGGCGAGACGGTCGGGTCCCAGCGGATCGGCTCCCAGTCAGGCGCGAAGAGGAGGAAGCCGCCGCTCCAGACCTCGATCCGGTTGCCGGAGGGCTCGATGCAGTAGAGGAAGATCGCGCCGCTGGTGCCGTGCTGGGCCGGTCCCCATTCGATCTTCACGTCCGCGTCGGCGAGGATCGTCGCCGCCCGCACCATCTGGTCGGCGGTGTCGACGTAGTAGGCGACGTGGTGGAGCAGCGAGCCGGTCTGGTCGCGGTTGCGCATGAAGGCGATCTCGTGCGAGAGGTTCGTCTTCGCCAGCCACGAGGCGAGCCGCTGTTCGCCGTTGCCGACGTCCCCGGTGATGAAGTAGTTGTGGCGGACGCCAAGCTGGTCCGACCAGAATTCCTGCTCGCCCTGCGGCTCGTCGACGAGGAAGTTCACGTGGTCGAAGCGGCGCGGGTGGATGCCGACGCCGGTGTAGCGCTGCGGGTGGCTGGGCAGCTTCGACTGCATCGCCGGGTCCCGCTCGACGTATTTGTC
>MKSH01000256.1:26929-27532 GCA_001898095.1 Solirubrobacterales bacterium 70-9
GGCTCACTCCGGAGCCGCCGTCGACCCAGCTGGTCTCGATCCCGATGCCTCTCAGCTGCGCCTCGAACTCGCCCAGCGCATCGGGGCCGTCGACCCGCCAGGCGACGTGCTCGAGCCCGCTGACCGGGGCGCGCGTGAGGACCAGCGTGTGGTGGTCCCAGTCCTGCCAGGCGCGGAGGAAGACGTGGTCGTCGTCCTCGTGGCTGACGAACAGTCCCATGACCCTGGTGAAGAAGTCTCGCGAAGCCTCGAGGTCGGTGACCCGCAGCTCGGCGTGTGCCACGTGGGCGATTGCCATCTCTCTCTCCGTTCCCTGATTCCCGTAAGAGCGTAATCGGTTATGGATTGCGCTACAACCCATTAAGCTGGAATCATTATAGGGAATTGGCCACAAGAGCGCCCGCCAACCTCAGGCGGGCGCTCGTGAGCCGTCACCCGGAGATCGCCAACAGGTCGACCTCGATCAGGAAGTCGGGATCGGAGAGGCGGGTGACGCCGATCAGCGTGCTGGGCGGCACCTTGCCCTCCTCCCAGTAGGAGGAGATCTCGTCGTCGTCGAGATGGCAGGCCATGAAGGCGTCGACGTCGAGGGTGAAGATGCGG
>MKSH01000256.1:27621-28441 GCA_001898095.1 Solirubrobacterales bacterium 70-9
CGGATCGGTCACCGTCGCGACGCCGGTGTAGGCCGGATGCGGGAACACGCCCTCCGGGTTGATCAACTCGCGTTTCATTGGATCTCCTCCTTGTCCTGGGGCCCATTGCCAATTGACACCGAATCATTATAAGTGGTAGCGTCGAAGCGAGTAGCGAACCACCAGGAACCACCTCGGACAGATAGGCCACATGACCCCCCAGACCGAATCCAGGACCCTCGACCCAGACGCGATCGGCCGCACGCTGAACGTGATGGGGATCGACACCTTCTTTCACGATGCGGGTGACGGGCCGCCGCTCCTGCTCCTCCACGGCTCTGGTCCCGGCGTCTCGGCCTGGAGCAACTGGCGACCGATCTACGCCGCCCTGGCCGAGAACTATCGGGTTATCGCCCCCGACCAGGTCGGCTTCAACCGCACCCAGGCGGATGGCCCGGTCGAGTATGGCCGCAGGCTCTGGACCGACCACGCGCTGGCCCTCCTCGACGAGCTCGGGATCGAGCGCTGCAGCATCATCGGCAACTCGATGGGCGGCGCGATCGCGCTCTCGCTGGCCGCCGCCCGCCCGGAGGCGATCGACCGCATCGTGGCGATGGGGACGATGGGCATCGGTGGGCCGATCCCCGACGGTCTGGCCGAGGTCTGGGGCTACGACCCGAGCCCGGCGGCGATGCGCCGGCTGATCGAACTCTTCGCCTACGACCAGTCGATCGTCACCGACGAGTTGGTGCAGATGCGCTACGAGGCGAGCACCGACCCGGTCGTCCGCGACGCCTTCGCCGCGATGTTCCCGGAGCCGCGCCAGAACGGGGTCGACGAC
>MKSH01000257.1:0-1689 GCA_001898095.1 Solirubrobacterales bacterium 70-9
CGCTGCGATCGGGTCGAACGTGAACCCGTCGAAGACCTCCAGATCGGCGATCACGAGAAGCGGATGCGGGTTCCCGGCGTCGGCGATGCGGGGCGGGAGTGCGGGATCCAGGTCATCGGCGGCGAGGCCGACGAGGCCCAGGATCGCGTCGAGATCTTCGCCCGGAAGGGGCGTGATCACCGGCGGCCTGCTCGTGAACGCCGCCCGCACGCCGTCGGGCTCGCGCGTCACCGTGATCGGGATATCCCCGACCGGGGTCGCGAACCGGATCGTCGTCGGCAGAGGGCCGAGCGCGTCGCCATCTTCGGCGAGCGCGATGGCCGTGGCGATCGTCGCGTGGCCGCAGAAGGGCACCTCCGCGATCGGCGAGAAGTAGCGGATGGTGCGGGCCCCGGCATCCGTCGTCCCGGTGAGGAACGCGGTCTCGGCATAGTCGACCTCGGCGGCGATGCGCTGCATCGTCTCGGCGGAGAGCCCTCGTGCGTCGAGGACGACCCCGGCGGGGTTCCCGCCGTCGGGGGACGACGCGAACGCGGCGTAGCGGAGGACTCTGGGCTCGCTCATCCGGCCAGCGTAGGCCGGGCCGCGGACGCGCGCACGGCCAGGCGCGTGCCCCAGAGGAGCAGCCAGGCGATGACGACACCGAACCACAGCCAGGCGACGATGCCGCCGATCATCCCCGAGAGGAACAGCCCGGTCGCGATCGAGACGACGAGGCTCACCCCGCCGAGCACGACGACGCCGAGCACGAGCAGCAGCGCACGCCACGGATGCCGTCGCACGACGCCGAAGCCCGTGAGCGCCCCGCACGCCCGGCCGCAGCCGCAGGCAGGACGAAGGTCGCGGCGATCGCGGCGAGCAGCCCCGCCGGAGCGAACAGCGCCGAGAGCACCGCGCCGATGAGGACGAGCACCGCGGCCCATGCGAGGGCGAGTCCGGCGTGCGCGGGGGCGTCCGGGGCGACGATCCGCCGCGCCGCCCACGCGGTCGCCGCGAGCTGCAGCGCGAGCGCCAGAGCGGATACCGCGGCGACGGCCAGAAAGGCCGGCAACGGCATCCGCCCGAGGCCGGGTGCTGCGCTGAGGCCCTGCGCGATCGCTCCGAGAACGACGGCGGCACCGAAGACCACTCCGCCGAGGGACCGCGCGCTCATCCGCTCGACCCCCGATCGAGCACCGCGAGAAGCGACCCGTCGTAGAGAGTGCGGTCGCCGACCGTGACGAGGACGTCGTCCTGGGCGTCGGCGGTGGACTCCACGCGGATGGGCTCGCCGTCCATCGTCTCACCCTCGCAGGTCACTGCGATCTCGTCCGGACTCGTGCAGACCGGCGCCGTGAGGATCTCGATGCCCTCCTCGAGCAGCACGTCGTTCCCGGCGTACCGCACCTCGGCCAGCCGGTCGCCGCCCACGGGCGCGATCGCGGCGACCTGCGAGCAGCCGCCGAACAGGAGCGCGACGGATGCCGCACCCAGGGCGACGGCGGCCCTGCCGGCGAGGGCGAGAGTCAGCCGGCGGCGCGGCGGACGAGGTCGCGGAGGGTCTGCTCGACCTCGTCGGTGACCTCCAGGACGGCGAAGGACGTCGGCCAGAAGACGCCGTCGTCCAAGAGCGCGTCCTCGTTGAAGCCGATCGATCCGTAGCGCGTGTCGAACTTCGACGCCGGCTGGTAGAAGACGACGATCTTGCCG
>MKSH01000257.1:1765-2155 GCA_001898095.1 Solirubrobacterales bacterium 70-9
CGACGCACGCCTGCGCTTCGCGCTTCTTCTTCGCCGACCCGGTTCCGCCCGCGCGCGCCTCACGCAGCTCCGCCGCGCGCTGCGCCATCGCGGCGCGCTCGGCGTCGCTCCACGTCCCGTCCGCGTTCTTCTCGTCCGCGTTCTCGCCCATCGCCGTCCTCCTCGTCGTGATCGTCCCGGCCGCGCCGCCGCGCGCCCCGGTTCACCTGTCTTCTCTTGCGGGTGCGGCATCCGCTCACCCGCATCACGAGACAAGTGAACCGGGTTCGTCGGTCGGAGGACACCCCCGGGGCGTGTCAAAGTGGTCCCATGCCGCAGTTCCCGACCGGCCGGCGCACCGCCGCGCGCCTCGCCGCCGAGCGTCGCGCGACTGCACGGCGCGCCCTCGCG
>MKSH01000257.1:2376-2773 GCA_001898095.1 Solirubrobacterales bacterium 70-9
GACGGCGTCGGGTACGAGCACTCCGTCCGCGGCTCGGTCCCGTGGCGACTGGATCCCCTGCCCCTGGTGATGGATGCCGCCACCTGGGCCAGGCTCGACGTCGGCCTCGCGCAGCGCGCCGAGCTCCTGGGCGCTCTCCTCGGCGATCTGTACGGCGCGCAGCGGACTCTCGCCGAGGGCCTCATCCCGGCCGAGACGGTCTTCGCGCACGCGGGGTTCACCCGCCCCCTCGCGCGCACCTCCGCGGCCGAGGCCCACCCCCTGATCCTCACCGGCACCGATCTCGGACGCGACGCGACGGGCGAGTGGCACGTCCTCGCCGACCGCGTCCAGGCCCCCGCGGGTCTCGGCTACGCGCTGGAGAACCGGCGCGTCCTCTCCAGCGTCCTCCCCGAGC
>MKSH01000257.1:2807-4451 GCA_001898095.1 Solirubrobacterales bacterium 70-9
TGACCCCCGGAACCTATTCCGAAACCGCCTTCGACCAGGCCTTCCTCGCCAACCTCCTCGGTTTCCCGCTCGTGCAGGGGGAGGACCTCGTCGTGCGCGGCGGCGCGGTGTGGATGAAGCCCGCGGGGTTCCCGACCAACGCCCCGCACGAGCGAGTGGACGTGATCCTCCGCCGCGTCGACGCCGACTGGTGCGATCCGCTGGAGCTGCGCGCCGGCAGCCGCCTCGGGGTCGCCGGCCTCACCGAGGCGGTCCGCCGCGGCACCGTGCGCCTGGCCAACGGCCTCGGTGCCGGGGTGCTCGAGAACCCGGGCCTCATGCCCTTCCTCCCCGCCCTGTGCGAACGGCTCCTCGGTGAACAGCTGCGCCTGCCGTCGGTGCCGACGTGGTGGTGCGGCGATCCGGAGGGGCGGGACGCCGTCCTCACCGCCCTCGACGAGGATCCCGACTCCGTCATCGTCCGCACCATCGATGGGCGCGCGAGCGAGTTCGACGGCGCCGATCCCGCCGACATCCGCCGCCGCATCCTCGAGACCCCGTACCGCTACGTCGGCCAGCAGCGTCTGCCCCTCTCGCACGCGCCGGGCTGGGCACCGGACGAGAGCGGCGCCATCGAGACCGCGATCGGGGCGCTCCCGGTGACCCTCCGCGCGTTCACCGTGCGCGACGGCGGCGCCTACCGCGCGCTCGTCGGCGGGCTCGCCACCCACGTCGGCGGCGACCCGACCCAGGCGCCGGTGACGAAGGACGTCTGGGTGCTGAAGGCCGCCGAGGACGATCCCGACCAGGGTGTGGCCGCCCCCTCGTTCCTCCCCGTCGGGCGGGCTGCGCCGATGCTCTCGCCCCGCGCGGTCGAGGACATGTACTGGGCCGGTCGGTACTCCGAGCGCGCCGAGGATCTGGTGCGTCTGGTCCTCACCGCCCGGAGCTACGCCGAGCAGCTCGACTTCGGGTCGTCGCGGGACGGGGCGGCGACGCTCTCCGCCCTCATCGCGGCGCTCCAGCGTCTGTGCGGACACCGCCACGACGACCCGACCGCCGAGCTTCGCTCGCTGCTGACGGATGCCGATCGCCCGGGGAGTGCCGCCCACTCGCTCGGTCATCTTCGCGAGGCTCTCGAGGGGGTCCGCGACCAGCTCTCCGGCGACACGTGGCGCGCCTTCGCGGTGACGGACCGCGCCGCGGCGAGCCTGCGCGCGACGCCGCGGGCGCGGCAGATCGCGGAGTCGGCGGGACGCATGCTCACCGGCATCCTCTCGCTCCAGGGAGTGACGGCGAGCATGATCCGCGATGACGGCTGGCACGCGATCGAGGCGGGCCGCTACCTCGAGCGCGCGGTGCAGCTGTGCGTGCTGCTGGATGCCACGGTGACCACGACCGCGGCACGCCGGGGTGTGGACCGCGCCGTCATGGGCGGCGTCCTCCTCGCCGCAGAGAGCGCGGTCACCCACCGGCGTCGCTACCGCGGCGACCTCGCCGAGGCGGGTGTGCTCGAGCTCCTCATCGCGGATGGGGAGAACCCGCGCTCGCTCGCCTTCGCCTACGCGCGGGTGCGCGAGCACATCGGCAGCCTCTCGGCCTCGACCGGCTCGACGCGTCCAGAGCGGATGATCGAGGAGCTGGAGCAGACCCTGGCCACCACCG
>MKSH01000257.1:4472-6031 GCA_001898095.1 Solirubrobacterales bacterium 70-9
ATCTCTCGCCCTACTACCACGTGACCGAGGCGCACCGTCGGCTGCGCGTGAACGCCGAGAGCGAGGTCACGGTCCTCGCGCCGGCCTACGATCCCGCCGCCCTCGCGCAGCCCTGGGAGGCGGCGCGCCCGCTGGTGCACCGCAACCTCCCCGATGCGTGGGCGGCGGCGGAGTTCGTCGTCGAGTCGCCGAAGGCGCAGCACGCGGCGGGGGCGCGGGAGTACGCCGCGGCATCCTTCCTCCCCGGGCGCGCGATCGGCGACGCCGTGGTCGACCTCACTCACCGGATCTTCCGCGACTTCCGCTACGACGGGAAGGCCACGACCGTCACCAGCACCGTCGCCGACGTGCTCGCCGCCCGCGCGGGCGTGTGCCAGGACTTCGCGCACCTCGCCCTGGCGTGCGTGCGCAGCCACGGCCTGGCGGCCCGCTACGTCAGCGGCTACCTCGCCACCCAGCCCCCGCCCGGCAAGGAACGCGTCTTCGGCGCGGACGCCTCGCACGCATGGCTCGCGGTCTGGCTGCCGCTGTCGGGGGAGTGGCTCGCGGTCGACCCCACGAACGACCAGGTCGTCGGCGACCGCCACGTCACGACCGCGTGGGGTCGGGACTACGGCGACGTCGCGCCGGTGAAGGGCGTCATCTTCACCGAGGCGAAGCGCTCGACCCTCCGCGTCGCCGTCGACGTCGCCCCGCTGGAGGGTGCGGTCGTCTGACGCGAGGCCCGAACGACGTGCCGCGCGTCCTCAGCCGAGGATGCCGCGCGCGGCCCGGACGCCGGACGTCAGCGCCCCCTGGATCGAGGGGGTGTCGCGGTGGTCGCCGGCGACATGCAGTCCGGTGCCGATGCGCGAGGGGGCCGCGCGCCGCATCGGCGGGGGCAGGGCCGGCAACGCGGCGGCGATGTCGTCGCGGCGGAGGAGGTCCCACCCCTCGGCCACCGGTCCCCAGATGTGCCGCAGGTGTGCGCGCACTTCACCCTCGGTGGCCGCCGGACGCGCGCCGTACAGACTCGTCGCTGCGATCAGGTGCCGGCCCGGGGGAGCGTACGAGGGGGCGGTCCGCGACATCACGACGGTGTTCACGAGGGGGCCCGACCGGGTGCCGTCGACCGACAGGAGAGCGGATGCCGGGGCCTCGGTGCCGGCGAACCACCACGTCTGCAGTCCCCGTACCGCGGGCGCGGGGAGTCCCGTGAACGCCTCGACGGCTCCGGGATCGACCGCGACGACGACCTCCTGCGCGCGGACGACGTCGGCGCCGGCGACCTTCAGCTCCCATACGCCGCGGCGGTGACGGAGTCGCCGCACCGCGTGCGAGAGCCGGATGTCGGCGCCGGCGCGCCGGGCGGTGTCGGCGATCTGCGCGGGAAGGGCCGCGATGCCGCCCGCGGGGAGCCCCGGCCAGCCGAGGGCGAACAGGCGGAGGAGAAGCCGGACGTAGTTCTGGCTCGTGCGTCCGTCGTCGTCGGCGATGACCCCGGCGAGGAACGGCTCGAGCACCTCCCGGCGGAGCGGGCCGCGCACCCCCGCGGCATCCCATCCCGCGAAGAGCTCGTC
>MKSH01000258.1:0-2514 GCA_001898095.1 Solirubrobacterales bacterium 70-9
CGAGCTGACGATGATCCACGAGGGGCCGCTGCTGGAGTACGCCGGGCGCGACCTGGCCTTGCTCGAGTGGGGCGCCGCCGCCCGCCACTGGATCGTCCTCGTCCTCGCCGCCGAGCTCTTCGGCCCGCACTGGGGCGGGTTCTGGGCGCAGCTCGGCTGGCTCGTCCTCGGCGTCGCGGTGCTCTGCGCGGCGCTCGCGGTGACCGAGACGGCGCAGGCGAAGATGCGGATCCTGCGGGCTCCGGGGTTGCTGGCGGGCGGCTGCGCGCTGGCGTTGGTCGGGCTGGCGAGCGCCCTGGTCGGAGGCCTCGTGTGAGCCCCGCGGTGGCCGTACTCGTGGCGCTCGGATTCGGCGTGATCGTGGTGCGACGGCGGAGCCTCGCCACCGGCCTCGTCGCCCTCCAAGGGTTGGTCCTCGGCGTCGCCGCGCTGACGCTCGAGGGCGGCGACAGCGGCGCGATGGCGGTCGCCGGGGCGATCCTGATCGTCCGCGCCGCGGCGATCCCGTTGCTCCTCGTCCTCGCCCGTCGCCGCACCCCCGAGCGGACGCTGGTCGCGCCCACCACCTCGGTGGCGACGCGGCTGCTCCTCGCCGCCGCCGTGGTCCTCGTCGCGGTCGCCGCGACGCCCCCGCTCGGCCTCGGCGACCGGGCCGCCGAGCACGGCGCGGTCGCCCTGCTCTGCCTCGGGATCCTGACCGTCGCCGTCCGCCGTCCCGCGGTGCTCCAGGTCCTCGGCGTCCTCGTCGCCGAGAACGGCGTCTACCTCTTGGCCATCGCGGTGCCGGGCGGCGTCCCCGCCGTGGTCGAGCTCGGGGTGCTCGTCGACCTCGTCCTCGTCGTCACCATCGCCACCGCCTTCGCGGGCAAGATCCACGAGCGCGTCGGCAGCGGCGACACCGACCTCCTGCGAGGCCTGCGTGACTGAGGCGCTGATGATCGCCCAGCCGGCGGTGCCCATGGCGACGGCGGGGCTCGTCCTGCTCGCGCCCAGCGGCAGGGTCGCCGACCGGCTGAACCTCGCCGGCGCCGTCCTCACCGCGGTGATCGCGACGACGCTGGTCGTGGTCGCCCTGGCCGCCGCACCGGGCGTTGCCGCCGCGGGCGACTGGCTCACGCTCGACGTCGCCGCCGGGGTCTTCCTGGCGCTTGCCGCCGCGGTCGGGCTCCTCAGCGCCGTCGTCTCGCCCGCCTACCTGCGCCACGCCGGCCACAGCTGGTTCGGCGAGCGTCGCTCCCACGTCTACTACTACGCCGCCTTCAACCTCTTCTGGGCGGCGCTGCTGGTGCTGCCGATGGTCGGCAACCTGGCGCTGGCCTGGCTCCTGATCGAGGGCACGACGGCGGCCTCCGCCCTGCTCGTCGCCTTCAGCGGCAAGCGGAGCGCGCTCGAGGCGGGCTGGAAGTACCTGGTGCTGACCACGCTCGGGCTGAGCGTCGCGCTGCTCGGCATCGTCGTCCTCTACGCGGCTGCGGGTGGCGGCGGGCCGGCCGCCCTCGGCTGGGAATCGTTGGCGGCGGCGGCGCCGGGCCTGCCGGGGCAGACGACGCTCTTCGCCTTCGTCCTGATCGTCGTCGGCCTCGCCGCCAAGATCGGCTGGGCGCCGGTCCACAACTGGCTGCCCGACGCCCACAGCGAGGCGCCGCCGCCGATCAGCGCCCTGCTCTCGGCGGCGCTCCTGCCGATCGTGCTGCTCGTCGCCTGGCGGACCGAGCTGGCGCTGGCGCCCGCGGTCGGGCAGACGGCGATCCGCGAGCTCTTCCTCGGCTTCGGCCTGGTCTCGCTGGCGGTCGCCGTGCCGTTCCTCTGGCGGCCGCTGCCGTGGAAGCGGCTGCTGGCCTACTCGAGCCTCGAGCACATGGGGATCCTCGCCCTCGGGATCGGCTTCGGCACGCCGCTGGCGATCGCCGGGGTGGTCGTCCACCTGGCCGGCCACGCGGTCGCCAAGTCGCTCGGCTTCTACACCGCGATCCCGCTGCTGCGCCAGGACCCCGGGGCGTTTCGGCGAGCGGCCCGAGGGGTCGCCCGGTTCAGCCCCTCGACCGCGGGGGCGATGACCGTCAGCCTCCTCGCCCTCGCCGCGCTGCCGCCCTCGCCGCTCTTCGCCTCCGAGCTGCTGGTGCTGCTGGGCGGAATCGATGCCGGGCTGCTCGCCGTCTCGGCGGTGGCGGCGGTGCTGCTGGCGCTCGGCTTCCTCGGGCTCGCCCACGCGCTGCTGGAGGGGCTCTGGGGAGGGCCCGGCCGGCGCGGCGCCGGCCCCGAACCGCGTTCGGCACGGGCGGTGGCGCTGCTGGCCACGGTCGCGGCGATGGCGTTGATCGCGCTGACGGTCGCGGCCTGCGTGCTGCCCGGCTCGGAGCTGGTCCAGGGCCTGACCGGGGGCGTGACGTGAGCCCGGGCAGCGCCCCGGCGCCCGCCCGCCAGACCACCGAGGTGGTGTCGGTGACGGCTGCCGGATGGCGCGAGGCCTGCCTCGACGAGCGCGACCGCGGCGGGCGCTTCTGCGGTGCCTAC
>MKSH01000258.1:2570-3060 GCA_001898095.1 Solirubrobacterales bacterium 70-9
CGTCGACCTGTTCCCGGCCGCCGACTGGGACGAGCGCGAGGCCCACGATCTCCACGGCCTCGGCTTCGAGGGGCGCGACTCGCTACGGCCGCTGGTCGCCCACACCGAGACGACCGAGAGCTGGACCGTGCCCGTGCGCGGGGAGGGGACCTACCAGGTCGCGGTCGGTCCGATCCACGCCGGCGTGATCGAGCCGGGCCACTTCCGCTTCCACGTCGTCGGCGAGCGCATCCTCCACCTCGACCCGCGGCTCTTCTACAAGCACCGCGGCCTTGAGCGGGCCGCTGAGGGGGCGACGGCGGCGGACGGGCTCGCCTTTGCCCAGCGTGCCTGCGGTGTCTGCGCGGTCACCAACTCGGTGGCCTACGCGCTGGCCGCGGAAGCGGCTCTGGGACTGGCGCCGGACCGTGAGACGCGCCGCGGGCGCACGCTCCTGCTCGAGCTCGAGCGCCTCTACAACCACCTGAGCGACATCTCCCAGATCTGCGCC
>MKSH01000258.1:3200-3564 GCA_001898095.1 Solirubrobacterales bacterium 70-9
CTCCTTCGCCGCCTCGGTGCAGGCCCGCCTCGGCGGCGTCGGCGAGCTGTCGGCCGCCGACGGGGCGGCGCTGGGGGCGGTCGGGCCGGCGGCGCGGGCGGCGGGGATCGCCCTCGACTGCCGCACGACGAGCCCCGGCCTCTGGTATGGCCCCGGCTTCGCCCCGGCGCTTCCGGTCCGGCCGGCAGGCGATGTCGGCGCGCGGCTCGAGGTCCGCGGAGTCGAGACGGCGGTGACGCTCGAGTTGCTGGACGAGCTGCTCGCCGAGCCGATCGGGGCGGGGCGGTCCGATCCCGGCGAGCCCGACCCGACCGGCGTGGCGCGGGTCGAGAGCCCCCGCGGCGAGACCGTCTGCGTCGTCGAG
>MKSH01000258.1:3588-5926 GCA_001898095.1 Solirubrobacterales bacterium 70-9
CGCTTCCACCTGCGGACCGGCTCCTACGCCAACTGGCCGGGACTCGCCCACGCCGCCGCCGGCAACCTCCTGCCCGACTTTCCGCTGATCAACAAGAGCTTCGAGCTCTGCTACGCCTGCGCCGACCGCTGATGTTCGTCCTTCTCCGCCACCTGCAGCGCGTCCGTCGCGAAGCGGCCCTGCCACCGCGGCAGGGCTCCCGTTCGCTGGCGATCCGCCACGTCGACGCCGGCTCCTGCAATGCCTGCGAGCACGAGATGACCGCCACCGCGGCGCCCCAGTACGACCTGCAGCGCTTCGGCCTCGACATCGTCGCCTCGCCCCGGCACGCCGACGTCCTCCTCGTCACCGGCCCGGTCACGAAGCGGATGGAAGGGCCCCTGCTGAAGGCCTACGAGGCGATGCCCGAGCCCCGGCGGGTCGCCGCCCTCGGTGACTGCGCGCTCGGCTGCGGCGTCCTCGCCGACCCGGGCGAGCTCGCCGTCCCCCTCGACCAACTGCTCCCCGTCGACATCCGCATCCCCGGGTGCCCCCCGACTCCGGCGGAGATCTCCGCGGCCCTCCTGGCGGCTATCGACGTGGGCTGAGGGCGGTGGATGGGGACGGCGTGATTCGAGGCCCCCGCGGCCGGGGACGGTCGCGTCCTGGGCGTCTCGCGGCGGCCCGGGCAGGCTGTGGCCGCCGCGAGACGCCCAGGACGCGAGCCTTCCGGGGGGAAGTGCGCAGGGTGCATGCGCTTGCGGGGAGGATCGTCACGAAGACGTCATCTTCGAGGGGTCGGACCGGGCCCCGGGACCCGCTGTGGAGCTTTTCTCTCGCATAGAGAGAGTTTCTCTCCACAGCAAAGCGCTGACCGATGGGACAGGTGTGACGTCTCATTAGGGAACGTGGAGTTCCGCGCCGATCCCGCGCACTCCGTCACGGATCTCCGCCGTGACCCGCACGGGACGCGCACCCTCGCCCTCTCCCCGTGACCCGGCCCTCTCGTAGGCGGTCACAGCCTGCCCGGACCGCCTACGAGAGGGCCGGGTCCCTTCTCCGTCCCTCGCTGTCCCCGCACGCACCCCACCGCCTCCGCACCGCGCTCCGACCCGATTCGGGCGCCGTCGTTTCGCCGACCAGTGCTCGCCTTGGGGCGGATCGCGGCCTTCGCCGTCCCCATGGTCGAGGCCAGTGTAATTCCGGTCTCCGTAAGATCGGGGGGACTTTGCCTGAACCAGCGATTTCAGTAAGCGGCCTGCGCATGAGCTACGGCGAGACCGAGGCGGTGCGCGGCATCGACCTCGAGGTGCGCACCGGCGAGATCTTCGCCTTCCTCGGCCCCAACGGGGCCGGTAAGACGACGACGGTCGAGATCCTCGAGGGGTACCGACACCGGACCGGGGGCGAGGTGAAGGTGCTGGGCGAGGATCCGGCGGGCGCCGGGCGCGCCTGGCGCGACCGGATCGGGATCGTCCTGCAGTCCAACAGCCTCGATCCCTACCTGACCGTGCGCGAGTCGCTCGAACTGTACGCCGGGTACTTCAGCCACCCGCGGTCGGTGGAGGAGACGATCGCGCTGGTCGGGCTGGAGGAGAAGGCCGACGACCGGGCGCGGCGGCTCTCCGGCGGGCAGCAGCGGCGGCTCGACGTCGGCATGGCACTGGTCGGCGACCCCGAGCTGCTCTTCCTCGACGAGCCGACGACCGGCTTCGACCCCTCCGCCCGGCGCCAGGCCTGGGACGTGATCGCCGGGCTGCGCGACCTCGGCAAGACGATCTTCCTCACCACCCACTACATGGACGAGGCGCAGCGGCTCGCCGACACGGTGACGATCATCGCCGCCGGCCAGATCGTCGCCCAGGGCACCCCGGAGGACCTCGGCGAACGCGAGAAGGCGGCGGCGACGATCCGTTACCGCGACGCGATGGGCGAGGAGATCACGATCGAAACGGTCGACCCGGTGCGCGAGCTGAACCGCCTGACGACGGCGGCGCTGGAGCGTGGCGAAGAGCTCGACGGCCTCGAAGTCACGCGTCCCTCGCTGGAGGACGTCTACCTCGACCTCACCTCGACCACCGAGGGGGCGAGCGCCGAATGAGCCAGGTCGCCCTCGTCGGCCACCAGTTCCGCTTCGACCAGAAGGCGTTCTGGCGCAACCCCGCCACGGTCTTCTTCACGGTCATGTTCCCGGTGCTGCTGTTGGTCATCTTCGCCTCGATCTTCGGCAGCGACAAGGTCGAAATCCGCGGTGGCGAAATCGACACCGACACCTACTACGTGCCCGCGATCATCAGCCTCTCGATCATCTCCTCGACCATGCAGGTGCTGGCGATGTCGCTGGTCGTCGCCCGCGAGG
>MKSH01000259.1:0-2817 GCA_001898095.1 Solirubrobacterales bacterium 70-9
GCGGTGGGAGAAGAAGAGCTCGGGGTCGCAGAAGGTGCAGAGGCCCGCCGACTCGACCTGCTCGACGCCCGCGCGGGCGAGCAGACGGCGGGCGACCTCGGGGAGGTCGAGCATGCGCCCGTCGGCGATCCCCTCGCCGAGGTCGGCGAAGGCCTCGAGCACCTCGGGGCCGACCTCGTAGCAACAGGGCCCGATCCCCGGCCCGATCGCGGCGGAGGTGGCTTCGACCAGCACGGTGCCGCGCTCGACGATCCCGGCCGCCAGCCCGCGCCAGCCGCCGTGCAGCATCGCCACGCCCCCCGGCCCGGCGAGCGCGATCGGCAGGCAGTCGGCGGTGAGTACGAGCGGCGCCAGTCCCGGGCCGCGGACGACGTGGCCGTCGACCTCCTCCAACGCGGTGCCGGGCTCGGCGTATGGGCTCGGGTCCTGGGGCGAGTCGTGGACGGCGATGTCGGCCTTGTGGACCTGCAGGCCGATCGGCACCCGGTGCGGCCCGGTCCCGACCGCCGCCGCGAGCCGCGCCCGGTTCTCGACCACGTTCGCGTCGGCGTCGTCGGTGAGCACGCCGATGTTCAGCGAGTCGTACGGCGCCGCCGACACCCCGCCGACCCGCGAGCCGAAGCCGACCCACCCGGTGCCCCCGGCCGCCGGTCCAAGCTCCGCCGCCAGCCACCGAACCCCGTCCGTCTCACGCCACTCCATCCCCCCAGCCAAGCACAGCTCGGTGTTGACGGGCCGAAAAGCGCTCTATTTCAGCGCTTTTCGGCCCGTCAACCTGGGGGTTCGAGGGCGATGCGGAGCTCGTCGGCTCGGGTCGGGGCGTCGCCGTCGAGCTTGGCGTCGAGGGCGGCGGCGAGGCCCCGGCCGATCGCGGGGCCGGAGAGGCCGGCGGCGGTCAGGTCGGCGCCGCCGATCTCCAGGGTCACCTCGCGCCAGACGAGCCAGTCGTCGAGCCAGGTCGCGCCGCGCGCCCGGGCGAGGACGAGGATCAAGGGATCGACCCCGCGGGCGAGCGCGGCACCCGCGGAGGGTCGGGACGCGGTCCTGGCCGCCAAGTCGATTGCCCGGGTCGCCGCGGGATCGGCGCCCGCGGTCGCACCGGGGTCGGCGCCACCGCCGGTCGGCGACGGGTCAAGGACGCCCGCGGCGGCAAGGATCGCGTCGGGACGGTCGACCTCACCGGCCCAGGCCGGGGTACCCAGCAGGTCATCGACGGCCCTCGCCCATCCCAGGCCGCCCTCGCGCGGCTCGACCAGGCCCCAATCGGCGAGCAGTTCGAGACCCTTCACGCCGGTGGGTTCGCGGGCGAGGCGGCGCAGCTCCTCGGTGCGGCGCTCCGGGGTCAGCGTGTCGAGGTCGGTCGCACGCAGGAGCGCCTCGGTCCCCGCCTCGAGCCTGAAGTCGAACCGCGCCGCGTAACGGGCGGCGCGGATCGCCCGGGTCGGGTCGTCGACGAAGGAGCGGGCGTGGATCACGCGCAGGAGGCCGGCGCGCAGGTCCAGCTGGCCGTCGTAGGGGTCGAGCAGGTCCTCCGGATCGGCGAGCGGGATCGCCATCGCGTTGATCGTGAAGTCGCGGCGGGCGAGGTCGGTGCGGATCGGTGCGCCGAGGTCGACGGCCGGCAGCGCCCCCGGCCGGACGTAGGTCTCGCGGCGCGCGGCGGCGAGATCGAGCTCCTCCCCGTTCCACTCGATCTTCATCGTGCCGAAGCGCGAGTGCGAGGCGAGCGGCTCGGCGCCGAGGGCCCGCGCCAGCGCCGCCGGATCGCCCTCCACCGCCAGGTCGATGTCGGCGCGACCTCGTCCCAGCATCAGGTCGCGGACGGCGCCGCCGACCAGGTAGACCGGGTCGGGCGCGGCGTCGGCCACCGCGGCCAGCTCCGGATAGGCGGCGGCGAGAGCCTCGGAGAGGCCTCGGTCGGTGGTCATCGCTCGGCGCTCCTCATCGATTCCCCCCTACGATGATCGGGGACGCGGATGCCGAGCGATTGGGAAGATGAGGACGGCCTGCCCGAGGACAAGTGGTCGACGGGCGAAGAGAGGCTGCCGGAGGACGAAGCGGGACTGCCCGAGATGCGATCCGACGACGGTCGGCGCCGCCGTGGCCCGAGCCGCTCGCAGATCATCCGCCGTCGTCTGATCGCGATCCTCGCGATCGTCGTGGTGGCAGTCGCGGTGGTCCTCGTGCTCAGCTCGGCGAAGAAGAGCTCCGACGACAACTCCACCGGCAAGGCTGCCGCCGACACGACGAAGAAGGCGACGGAAAAGCCGAAGCCGGAAAGCCACGAGGTCACCAACTCGACCCCGCAGGCCAACTGGAAGCCCTACACCGGCCCGGTGCCGATCCTCGAGTACCACGTGCTCGGCGCGCCGCCCGAAGGCGCCCCCTATCCCGAACTGTACGTCGGCCGCACCGACTTCGAAAAGCAGATGGACTGGCTGGAAGAACACAAGTACGAGGCGGTGACGCTCGAACAGGTGCAGGAAGCCTGGTACCACAACGGAAAACTGCCGCCGAAACCGGTGGTCATCTCCTTCGACGACGGCTACCGCCCCCAGTACACCTTCGCCCTGCCGACCCTGCGCAAACACGGTTGGGCGGGACTCCTGAACCTGAAGGCGGAAGGCTCGGAACTCTACGAGTCGAACGTCAAGGCGATGATCGCGGCGGGCTGGGAGCTGGCCGCCCACACGATCCACCACCTCGACCTGACCGAACTCGGTCCGGAAGAACTGGAAGAAGAAGTCGCCGAATCGCGGAAGATCCTGCAACGGGAATTCAAAGTCCCGGTCAACAACTTCTGTTATCCCGCCGGGC
>MKSH01000259.1:2907-3119 GCA_001898095.1 Solirubrobacterales bacterium 70-9
CCTACGAACTCGCCCGCCTCGAGATCCTGCGCGAATCCCACGTCGCAGGCCTCGCCGAAGACCTGAAAAATGGCGAAGGCGCGACGGCGGAAGGCGGCGGTTAGGGGTCGTTCCTTGCCGGGAGGGAGCTTCGGCGGGGACGAGGAAGGGACGAGCAAGGGACGACGGCCCTCTCGTGGCGGCCCGGGCAGGCTGTGGCCGCCACGAGAGGG
>MKSH01000260.1:0-483 GCA_001898095.1 Solirubrobacterales bacterium 70-9
CTATGCGGTGAGTTTCGGCGGCGGCCAGGTCGACCCGGCGACCGGTGATTTCGTCTTCGGCGTCTCCGAGGGCTACCTGATCGAGGACGGCAAGGTGACCGCTCCCTGCACCGGCGCGACGCTGATCGGCAACTGCCTCGACGCGCTCGCCGCGATCGACGCGGTCGGCGACGACTTCTTCATGAAGACCGGGATCTGCGGCAAGGGCGGCCAGAAAGTCCCGGTCGGGACCGGCCAGGGCCACGTCCGCGTCGGCCGGATGACGGTGGGAGGGACGGCCCGATGAGCGAGATGCCGAGCACCGAGCTCTCACCCGCTGCGAACCGCGCCGTCGAGGCCGCCCTCGGCGCCGGTGCGAGCGCCGCCGAGGCCTACGCCAGCCGCGACACCGGCCGCGAGATCCGCGTCCACGGCGGCCAGGTCGAGAGCCTCACCGCCGCCACCCAGGCCGGCATCGGCATCCGCGCCTGGAGTGGCCACCGG
>MKSH01000260.1:506-2607 GCA_001898095.1 Solirubrobacterales bacterium 70-9
GTCGCCGAGGAGGATGAGTACGCGGCGCCCCCGGTGCCCGCCGAGATCGAGGCGCTGCCCGGCCTCGACAGCCCCAGCGTCGGCGAGTGGAGCGCCGGCCAGGTCGCCGATCTCGCGCTCACCGTGGAGCGCACCGCGCTCGCCGCCGACCCGCGCGTGGTCGGGGTCGAGACCGCCGTCTACGCCGACTCGACCGAGCAGGTGGCGATCGCCTCCTCGACCGGGATCGCTGCCTCCTACGAGGCCGCCAACTGCTTCGCCTACCTGCAGGCCCTCGCCGAGGGGGACGGGAGCCGCGAGACCGGCCTCGGCTTCGGCCTCGCCCGCGGCCCCGAGGACCTCGACCCGGAGGCGATCGGCGCCGAGGGAGCGGCCCGCGCGGTGTCGATGATCGGGGCCGGCAAGCCCGCCTCGCGCTCCTGCCCGGTGGTCCTCGACCCGACCGTCGCCGCCAGCTTCGCCGGCCTGATCGGCGGCGCCCTCGCTGCTCGTGCCGTGCAGCGTGGCCGCTCGCCCTTCGCGGGCCGGCTCGGCGAAGAGGTTGCCTCGCCCACCTTCGCCCTCCACGACGACGGCCGCGACCCGGCGGGCGCCGCCTCGGCCCCGTTCGACGGCGAGGGCGTCCCGCGCCGCCGCATCGCCCTGATCGAGGGCGGCAAGCTGCAGAGCTTCCTCTACGACACCTACACGGCGAATCGCGAGGGGACCGAATCGACCGGCTCCGCCTCGCGCTCCGGCTACCGCTCGCTGCCCTCGGTCTCGGCCTCGAACCTGATCGTCGCCGCCGGCGACCTCTCGACCGAGGCGCTGCTCCGCGAGGCCGGCGACGGGGTCTTCGTCACCGACGTCGCCGGGCTCCACTCGGGCGTCAACCCGGTGACCGGCGTCTTCTCCGTCGGTGCCTCCGGCCGGGTGATCTCGGGCGGCGCCCTGGCCGAGCCGATCCGCGAGTTCACGATCGCCGGGGAGCTCGTCGCGATGCTCCGCGCGGTCGCCGCGGCGGGCTCCGAGACCCGCTGGGTGCCCTTCGGCGGATCGGTCCAGACGCCGCCGCTGCTGGTCTCCGAGCTATCGATCAGCGGCACCTGAGTAACCGGCCGGATCTCCCTCCAGATAGCCATCTGATCGACCGCTCAGGGCCTCTTTTGGCTCCCGGCGCGGTTTCCCGCCGACCGGCGTTGTTAGATTGCGACTCGACTTCAACCCCCGAGGAGGAATCTCGACGTGACCAAGGCTGAGTTTCTGGACCAACTGGCAGGCGACGACCGTCTGGGCAGCAAAAAAGCGGCAAGCGACGCCGTCGACGCCGTCCTCGACGCGATCACCGGCGCCCTGGCGGCGGGCGACGAGGTCAGCTTCACCGGCTTCGGCAAATTCCACGTCGCCGAGCGTGGCCCGCGTCAGGGTGTGAACCCCCGCACCGGCGAGCGGATCACGATCCCGGGCGGCAAGGTTCCGCGCTTCTCCGCCGGTTCCGCCCTGAAGACCAAAGTCAAAGGCGGCTGAGTCTGATCCGGAGGACATCCGAAAATCCACGACGGTTTTCGGATGGCCTCTAAGTTCGCCGACCGGCTGGCGGCGCTCGTCGACGAGCGCCGCAGCCAGGTCTGCCTCGGACTCGACCCCGATCCCGCGAAGTTACTTCCGGGGATCGCGGTCGAGGCCGATGGCGACGCCCCTCCTGCCGTCCTGGCGGGACGCGCCGTCGCCGCCCACTGCCGTGAGCTGATCGCGACGGTGGGACCGCACTGCGTCGCGGTGAAGCCGCAGCTCGCCTGCTTCGAACGCCTCGGCCCACCGGGCTGGGAGGCGCTCGCCGCGGCGCGCGAGGCCGCCCGCGAGGCGGGCCTGATCTTTCTCGCCGACGGCAAGCGGGGCGACGTCCCCGTCACCGCCGCCGCCTACGCGCAGGCGCTGGTCGGCTCGACCGCGACCCCTTGGGGCGAGGTCGAGGGCCTCGGCGCCGACGCCTTCACCGCCAACCCGCTGCTCGGCCGCGACGCGCTCGAGCCGCTGGTCGCGGGCTGCGAGGCGGCCGGGGCGGGGATGTTCGTCCTCGTCCGCACCTCGAATCCCGGCGCCGCCGACCTGATGGACCTGC
>MKSH01000260.1:2621-4020 GCA_001898095.1 Solirubrobacterales bacterium 70-9
GCGGTCTCAGCGGCCTGGGGGCGGTGGTCGGCGCCACCGAGCCCGCGCACATCACGAGGCTGCGGGAAATGATGCCCCGCTCAATCTTCCTGCTGCCGGGCGTCGGCGCCCAGGGCGGTGACCCGGCGCTGCTCGGCGCCGCCTTCAAGCCGGGCCCGGCGGCGGCGCTCGTCTCCTCTTCCCGCGGCATCGCGGGCGCGCCCGATCCGGCCGCCGCCGCCGAGGATCTCCGCACCACGCTTTGGGAGATCTCGAACGCCTGAGCTGCGGGCGAGCTTTCTCCCTGCATCTGCCGTACGATCCCGCCCCGACCTGGCGCGGACCGACCGCCCCGGCACTCCCGTCCGATGAAGAAAAAGCGCAGCTGGATAGCCCGGATCCTTGCCCTGGCCGCTTTGGCGGGGGCCGTCGTCGCGATCGTCATCGTGGCCAAGAACACCGACCTGAACTCGAACTCGAGCAACAAGTCCGGGCACAAGAACCACCCGCAGAAGGAACAGCAGCAGAAGAAGAAGCCGCGCACGAAGGCGAAGACCTACACCGTGCAGAGCGGCGACACGCTGACCTCGATCGCCCACAAGACCGGCATCCCGGTCGCCGAAATCCAGGCGTTGAATCCTGAAGTCGACCCGCAGATCCTGATCGCGGGCGAGACCCTGAAGCTGCAGAAGTGACCCGGCGCCGGGTCGGCGCGCTGCTCGCGGTCCTGCTCGGCGCGCTGGCGCTGGTGAGCGGCGCGGGGGCGGCGGAACCAGCACACGAAGAAGCCCATCAGGGGAAGGCGAAGAAGGGCGCCGCTCCCCAGCAGCACGCGCATGTCTCGCCCGGCCCGCACGTCCTGGCCAAGGCCTGGGCGCTGATCGACGGGCGGACCGGCGAAGTCCTGACCTCCCACGCCGGCAACGAACGCCGCCTGGTCGCCTCGACCACCAAGCTGATGACGGCCTACGTGGCGATGCATGATCTGCCGCTGGGGAAGGTCGTCGAAGCGCAGCCCTACGAATACGAATACGGCGAGTCGGTGATGGGCCTGCAGGCGGGCGAGAAGATCAGCGTGCGGGACCTGCTCTACGGCCTGATCCTGCTCAGCGCCGGCGATGCCGCCCACACGCTGGCGATCGAGTCGGCGGGCTCGGTGAAGAAGTTCGTCGGACAGATGAACCGGTACGCGGCGGCGCTCGGGCTGACCAACACGCACTTCCAGAACCCGGTCGGCCTCGACTCGAAGACGAACTACTCGAGCGCCCTCGACCTCGCCGCGCTGACCGAGGAACTGCTGAAGGACCCCGCCTTCGCCAAAATTTCAAACACGCGCGAGACGACGCTGAAGAGCGTCCATCCGCACCGCAAGATCAAGACGATCAACGAGCTGTTGGAAATGGCCCCCTGGGTGACCGGG
>MKSH01000260.1:4052-7192 GCA_001898095.1 Solirubrobacterales bacterium 70-9
TGGTCGGCTCGGGCACCCGCCGCGGGATCAAGTTGATCTCGGTGGCGATCGACGCGCCGACCGACGAAACCCGCTTCTCGGACAATCTGGAATTGCTGGAATGGGGATTCCGGCAGTACCACCGCAAGAAGGCGCTGCACCAGGGGGAGGAACTGGCCAGCCCGGCGATCCGCTACTCCGGCGGCGAACTCCCACTCGTCGTCGGCAGGGACTTGAAGGTCGCCCTGCGCGACGGCCAGGAGGCCGAAGTCGAAGTCGACGCCCCGGCCGAGGTGAGCGGCCCGATCCGCCGCGGGCAGCGCCTCGGCACCGCCACCGTGAGCGTCGCGGGGCTCCGTGCGGGCACCGTCCCCCTGGTCGCCAGCCGCTCGATCCCGGCCGCGAGCTCCTTCGACAAGGCCCGCGGATGGATTGGCGAACATCTCGTTCTCCTCGAGGTCGCCGCGTGCGCGATACTGATCGCAGGAATGCTTCTCGGCTGGTCCATCCGCCGGGTCCGAAAGCGAAAAGGGGTTTCGCAGTGATCCTTACCGTGACCTTGAACGCGGCGATCGATCGCACCGTCGCCGTCCCGAACTTCCGCCTCGGCCGCCGCCACCGCGCGGTGGAGAGCCGCACCGTCGCGGGCGGCAAGGGCATCAACGTGGCCCGGGCGCTGAACCTGCTGGGCCGGCCGGTGATCGCCACCGGCTTTGTCGGCGGGCCCTCCGGCACCCGCGTGCTGGAAGAGCTGCACGACGAGTCGGTGCTCACCGACTTCATCGAGATCGCCGCCGAGACGCGCGTCAACCTCGCCGTGATCGAT
The DNA here is from genome assembly GCA_001898095.1 of Solirubrobacterales bacterium 70-9. Classification (GTDB taxonomy): domain Bacteria; phylum Actinomycetota; class Thermoleophilia; order Solirubrobacterales; family 70-9; genus VAYN01. The sequence continues at coordinate 4,858 of MKSH01000260.1, forward strand.
CCGACCTCGGGCGATCAGACCGAGATCAACGAGCGCGGCCCGGCCGTCTCGGCGGAGGAGACGAAGCGGCTCTTCGACCGGATCGGCTACCTCGCCAACGGGACGAAGATCTGCGTCCTTGCCGGCTCGCTGCCGCCGGGGGCGGGGGACGACCTCTACGCGCGGCTGATCGCCGACCTGCGCCGGCGCGAGGTGCCGGTGGTGCTCGACGCCGAGGGCGAGGCGATGCACGCCGGGGTGCGGGCGGGCGCGGCGATGGTGACGCCGAACGAGCGCGAGGCGGAGGAGCTGGTCGGGCAGGAGTTCGCCGACCCGACCGACCTTGCCACCGGCCTGCTGGAGCTGGTCCGCCTCGGCGCCGAGGAAGCGGCGATCACCCGCCCCGCGGGCTGCGTCGCGGCGGTCGGCCACAACGCCGAGCGGCGGCTGCTGGAGATCCACACCGAACCGCTGGAGGCGGTCTCGACGGTCGGTTCGGGCGACGCTTTCGTGGCCGGCTACGTGGCCGCGCGATACGAGGGACGGAGCGAGGAGGAGTGCCTGGCGTACGGCGTCGCGGCGGGCGCCGAGTCGACCCAGCATTTCGGCGCCGGCTCCGTCGACCGCAACCAGGTCGAGCGACTGCTCGGCGGGGTCTCCGTGCACGATTTGGAGGTCCCGGCCGAAGTGTAGTCTGGACGGTTCACCACCAGCCCCGGAGGAAGCACTTTGGAAATCGAAATCGGCCGCGGCAAGAAAGGCCGGCGCGCTTACGGATTCGACGACGTCGCGATCGTTCCTTCACGCCGCACGCGGGACCCAGACGACATCGACATCACCTGGACCCTCGGTCCTTACCGCTTCGAGCTGCCGCTGCTCGCCTCCGCCATGGACGGCGTGGTCTCTCCTCAGACCGCGGCGCTGACCAACAAGCTCGGCGGCCTCGGCGTCCTGAACCTGGAGGGCATCTGGAGCCGCTTCGAGAACGCCGAAGAGAAGCTCGAGGCGATCTCCGCCGCGCCCAAACACGAAGCGACGCGGCTGATGCAGGAGATCTACACCGAGCCGGTCAAGGCGGAGCTGATCGCCAAGCGGATCGAGGAAATCAAGGCGACCGGCGCGGTCGTCTGCGGCTCGCTCACGCCGCAGAAAGTGCGCGAGCACTACGAGGTGGCGGTCGAGGCGGGCATCGACATCCTCGTCATCCAGGGCACGGTGATCTCCGCCGAGCACGTCTCGACCACGGTCGAGCCGCTGAACCTGAAGGAGTTCATCGCCGAAGTGCCGGTGCCGACGATCGTCGGCGGCTGCGCCTCCTACTCGACCGGCCTGCACCTGATGCGGACCGGCGCGGTCGGGGTCCTGGTCGGGGTCGGTCCCGGCGCCGCCTGCACCACCCGCGGCGTGCTCGGGATCGGCGTCCCGCAGGCGACGGCGATCGCCGACGTGGCGGCCGCCCGCGCCCAGCACATGCTGGAGACCGGTGAGTACGTGAACGTGATCGCCGACGGCGGCATGCGCACCGGCGGCGACGTCTCCAAGGCGATCGCGATGGGGGCCGACGCGGTGATGATCGGTTCGCCGCTCGCCCGCGCCAAAGAGGCCCCGGGCCGCGGCTTCCACTGGGGGATGGCGACCTTCCATCCCTCGCTGCCGCGCGGCACCCGCGTGTCGACCAAGCAGGACGGGACGATGGAGCAGATCCTGCTCGGCCCGGCGAAGGAGAACGACGGCACCTTCAACCTGATGGGGGCGCTGAAAACCTCGATGGCCACCTGCGGCTACGAGGACATCCGCAGCTTCCAGCGGGCCGAGGTGATGGTCGCCCCGGCGCTGATGAGCGAGGGCAAGAAGCTGCAGAACGAGCAGCACGTCGGGATGGGATCGAATGGCCGGGCCGCGGTGTCCGCGGGAGTCGCTGTCTCGGATGACTGAGCAGATCGTCGCCCGGCCCGATGACGAGCCGGGCGGCGCCCTGCCCGCCAGTGATGTCAAGGGGACGGAGGAGGTCCTGGTCCTCGACTTCGGCGGCCAGTACTCGCAGCTGATCGCCCGGAGGATCCGCGAGTGCGGGGTCTTTGCCGAGTTGCTGCCGGCCAATGTGGATGTCGAGCGGATCAGGGCACGCAAGCCGAAAGCGCTGATCCTCAGCGGCGGCCCCGCCTCGGTGTACGAAGACGGGGCCCCGGCCTTCCCGACCCAACTGCTCGACCTCGACATCCCGATGCTGGGCATCTGTTACGGCATGCAGGCGATGGCCCTGGCGCTCGGCGGCAAGGTCGAAGGGGCCGAGGCGGGCGAGTTCGGCCGCACCGAGCTGACCCTGCGCGAGGGCGGCGGCAAGCTGCTCGGCGGC
>MKSH01000260.1:7222-9079 GCA_001898095.1 Solirubrobacterales bacterium 70-9
ACGAGATGACCGACCGCCGCCTCTACGGCATCCAGTTCCACCCCGAGGTCGTCCACACGCCCTACGGGACCGAGATCCTCACCCGCTTCCTCCGCGACGTGGCCGGCTGCACCGAACACTGGAGCGCCGCCTCGGTGATCGAAGAACAGGTGGAGAAGATCCGCGCCCAGGTCGGCGAGGGCAAGGTGATCTGCGGGCTCTCCGGCGGCGTCGACTCCTCGGTCGCGGCACTGCTCGTCCACAAAGCGGTGGGGGAGCGGCTGACCTGCATCTACGTCGACCACGGGATGATGCGGCTGAACGAGTCCGAGCAGGTGGTCGAGACTTTCTCCCAGTTCGGCATCCCGCTGATCGCCGTCGACGCCGAGGAGCGCTTCCTCGCCAAGCTCGCCGGGGTCGACGAGCCGGAGCGCAAGCGCAAGATCATCGGCGAGGAGTTCATCCGCGTCTTCGAGGAGGAGGCGTCCAAGCTGGACGACATCGGCTACCTCGTCCAGGGCACGCTCTACTCGGACGTGATCGAGTCGGGCGGCACCGACCACGCGGCGACGATCAAGTCCCACCACAACGTCGGCGGGCTGCCGGAGGACTTCGACTTCGACCTGGTCGAGCCGCTGCGGATGCTCTTCAAGGACGAGGTGCGGGCGGTCGGGGCCGAGCTCGGGCTGCCCGAGCGGATGGTCTGGCGCCAGCCCTTCCCGGGACCGGGCCTGGCGATCCGGATCGTCGGCGGCGAGGTGAACCGCGAACGCCTCGACATCCTCCGCGCCGCCGACGCGATCCTGCAGGAGGAGATCCGCGCCGCCGAGATGTACCGGCAGCTGTGGCAGTCCTTCTGCGTGCTGCCGGTGGTCCGCTCGGTCGGCGTACAGGGCGATGGGCGCACCTACGCCTACCCGATCGTGATCCGCGCGGTCACCTCCGACGACGCGATGACCGCCGACTGGGCGCGCCTCCCCTACGACCTCCTGGAGCGCGTCTCCAACCGGATCATCAACGAGATCCGCGGCGTCAACCGCTGCGCTTTGGACATCTCGTCCAAGCCCCCGGCGACTATCGAGTGGGAGTAGACCTCTAGCGACAAGGGACGCGGCCATCTCGGAGGCGACCCGGGCAGGCTGTGGCCGCCTCCGAGATGGCCGAGTTGTGAGGAGACGCCGAGGGTTCGTGACGGAGGCGTCGGGAACGTCACGGAGATGCCGGGATCCTCAGCGGTCAGGAATTAGCGCTGTTCCTTATCCCTCATATACGGGGATAAGGAACAGCGGAATATCCGACCGTCCGGATCTGGGGTGGCTTCGTGACGTCCCCGGCATCTCCGTGCCGTCTCTCCCCGGGACGCACCGGGCGCCAGCTTCCCGCCGCCCGAACCCGCCGCGGATCAGCGATCTAAGTGCCGGCCGGGGCCGGATCGCCCTCGTCTTCCTCGGCGTCGGGCGGGAGCACCACCGGTGGGTCGTCGGCGCCGGGGCGGTCGCGCTGGGTCCAGACGAACCAGGCGCCGCCGACGATGGTGAGGGCGATCGCTACCCAGAAGTTGAGGCGCTGGCCGAGGATGTAGTGGGCGGGGTCGACGCGGAGGCTCTCCTCGAAGATGCGGAAGGCCGAGTAGCCCGTCACGTAAAGGGCGAAGAGGCCGGGGGGGCGGATCTTCTTGTGGTGGCCGAGCCAGACCAGGAAGCCGGCCAGGCCGAGGTTCCAGATGATCTCGTAGAGGAAGGTCGGCTGGAAGGTGGCGTAGTGGAGGTAGCCGGAGGGGCGGTGGGAGGGGGAGATCTCGAGTCCCCAGGGGAGGTTGGTCGGGCCGCCGAAGAGCTCCTGGTTGAAGTAGTTGCCGACCCGCCCGATCGCCTGGGC
>MKSH01000260.1:9105-10676 GCA_001898095.1 Solirubrobacterales bacterium 70-9
CGCCCGCCCGGTGGATCCGCCAGATGCCGACCGCGGCGCCCGCGGCGATCCCGCCCCAGATCCCGAGGCCGCCGTCCCAGACCGCGAACGGGCCCCACCAGGTGTGCGGCATTTCGTTGAAGCTGGTGATGTCGAAGTAGAGGCGGCCACCGAGGAGCCCGGCCGGGAAGGCCCAGATCGCCACCTGGAATGGGAGTTCGGGATCGCCGCCGAGCGCTTTCCAGCGCCGCCGCACGATCAGCACCGCGGCGGTCACCGCGAACGCGTACATCAGACCGTACATGTGGATCTGGAAGGGCCCGATTTCGAGACCGCTGCTCGAGGGGCTGGGGATCGAAGCGATCACGGAGCCGAAACCTAGTGATCGTGGACGGCGGGCCGCCACTCCGGCAGCGGGTCGGGCAGAAGCCCCCAGGCGAGCGGACCGGCCGCCATCTCGGCGTCGTCGAGCAGGCAGACGTCGAGCTCGGCGACGATCCGCTCACGATCCATGCCCGAGCCGATGAAGGCGAGCTGCTGTCCCGGCTCGTCCTGCCAGCCGCCAAGCGGCCCGATCGTGAGCATCCCGCCCGCCTGCGACCAGAGTCCGGCGAGCTCGGGCCGCGAGGCGACCCAGAAGAGGCCCTTCGAGCGGACCACGCCCGGCCGCGGCCGTTCGAGGCAGCTCCAGAGGCGCTGCGGGTGAAACGGCCGGTCGCGTTCGTAGACGAAGCTGCCGATCCCGTACTCCTCGGTCTCGGGGATCTCCTCGCCGCGCATCGTCGCCAGCCAGCCGGGAGCTTCCGCCGCCGCCTCGAGGTCGAAGAGGCCGGTGTCGAGAACCTGTCCCAGCGCGACCTCGCCGCGCCTGGCGCGGACGGTGCGGGCGCGCGGGTTCAGGGTCGAGATCAGCGCCTCGATCCGGGCCAGCTCGGCCGAGGAGGCGAGGTCGGCCTTGTTGATCACGATCACGTCGGCGAACTCGATCTGGTCGACGAGGAGGTCGGCGACGGTGCGATCGTCCTCGGACGAGAGGGCCTGGCCGCGCTCACGGATCTCGTCGATCCCGGCCGAGTCGGCGAGGAAGCTACCCGCGTCGACGACAGTGACCATCGTGTCGAGCCGGGCGAGGTCGCCGAGCGAACGCCCCTCCTCGTCGGCGAAGGTGAACGTCTCGGCCACCGGCATCGGCTCCGAGATCCCGGTCGACTCGATCAGCAGGTAGTCGAACCGCCCCTCCTTGGCCAGTCGTCCGACCTCGACCAGCAGGTCCTCGCGCAGCGTGCAGCAGATGCAGCCGTTGGTCATCTCGACCATCCGCTCCTCGACGTGGTCGATCGCCGCGTCCCCGGCCCGCACCAGCGCGGCGTCGACGTTGATCTCGCTCATGTCGTTGACGATCACCGCGACCCGGCGCCCCTCCCGGTTACGCAGCACGTGTTCGAGCAGGGTCGTCTTGCCGGCGCCGAGGAAGCCGGAGAGGACGGTGACGGGAAGGCGGGTGTCGGTCATCGGGAGTCCTTTTGTTGTTGAGAATCGATCTCATTTATTCCTAGCAGTAATCGGTTCAGATAGGAACGAGAACGATTCTC
>MKSH01000261.1 GCA_001898095.1 Solirubrobacterales bacterium 70-9
TCGGAACGCGGTCGCCCGGCTGGAGCAACAGCGCGACCACCTGCGCTCCAAGGGCGACGCGGATGAGGCGATCGCCGTCCTGGAGCGGCAGCGCCAGGGAGTTCTCGCGCAGATCGAGCGCGGCGCGGCGCAAGCGCAAGCGGCAAATGAGCAGCTCGCCAAGATCAAGCCGGTGGCCGACCGCCTCCGCCAGCAGCAACTCGGCGACGTGTGTCCAGCCTGCCAGCGCACATACACGCAAGAAGACCGGACCGTGATGCTGCCGCTACTCGAACGCCAAATTGACGAAGCCAATTGCGCGCTCGACGAGATCGCGGGCAAGCGCCGCGCGTTCGAACAGCAGGCCAAGGCAATCGAACCGCGACTCAAGGAGGCATCCGACCGAGCCGCCGAGATTAAAGTTTTGTCCGGCCGCGTCGCTGATGGCAGGAGCGCGATCGACACGGAGGACCGCGGTCTCCACGAGGCGGAGGCGGAGCTTCAACGTCATCTCGACGCCGCGTCGCTGGCGTCGGTTCCAGCCGCAGCCGAAGCCGCGGCGGCCGCGCGAGATGCCGACCAATTGGGACGAGTCGCGTCCGCACTGCCGGTGTTGCGGTCGCTGCGAGAGAGCCTCCAGCGCCACCGCGACGACCGGGAGGCGGCGGAGCTGGCGCTAGCCGAGCTGGGGGAAGTTCGCTACGACGCGACGGCGCACCAAGCGGCTCGCGAATCGCTCACCGAGGCCCAAAACGCGGCGGCGAAAATCCGCGAGATCGAACGCAGCCTCGAATCGCGGCCTCAGTACGAGCACGCCTTGGCGTCCGCCTCAGCCGAAATTGCCGCTCAGTCCGCTGCTCAAGCAGAACTGGAAACTCAGCGTCAGCAGCTTGGCTTCGATCCGCGCGAGCTCGAGCAGGCAGCAGCGGAGGAACGGCAACGCCTACGGGATGAGCAGATTGCGCGCGATTCCAAAGCCGACGCCGCGTCGAAGCTGACATTGACGCAACGCGACCGCGAGCTGCTCGCGGCCGACCATCAGCGCATCAGCCAATTGGCGGAGCAGGCCGAGGCCAAGGGGCGCGAAGCGGACACGCTGACGATGATGTACGAGGAGTTCAACGGCTTCGAGCGTTTCGTCGCGCAGCGGCTCGCTCCGGCGCTGGCCGAATCGACCGGGGAGCTCCTAAGCGCGGTCACCGACGGCCGCTACGACAGCGTCAACGTGACTGAGTCCTACGGCATCGAAGTCTACGACGGCCACGAAGAGTGCTTCCCGATCGAGCAATTCTCCGGCGGCGAGCGCGACGTGATCTCGCTCTGCGCCCGCCTCGCCCTTTCGCGGCTGATCGGCGGCCAGGCCAATCATCCGCCCGGCTTTCTCGTGCTCGATGAGGTTTTCGGCTCGCTCGACCGCGACCGCCGCCTCCACGTGCTCGAAACGCTCGGCACGCTCTCCTCCGCGACCGACGCGTTCAAGCAACTCTTCATCATCAGCCACGTCGACGACGTCCGCTCCTCGCCCATCTTCAACGAGGTCTGGCGCATCTCGGAGGACTCGGACGGCGTCAGCCGTCTGGAGAACCTTGGCGTCAGCGGCGGCGTGGACGAGTAGAGACGAGAGCACGACGAAGGTTCGCTGCGGCGAAGGACGGAAGGTTGCTGCGGCAAGAGGTCCCTCCTGACGTCGGGATGACGGAAAAAGTGAGCGGCGAAGCAACGCGTCCTCCTTCCCCCGCGCGCGGGGGAAGGAGAAAGTGCAGCGCCAACCGTTTTCGTCATCCCGACGTCAGGAGGGACCTCTTGCCGCAGCAACCTTCCGTAACGCTCCTCTCTACGCCAATCCCCGTTCTTTGCTGATCTCCCGGATCGCCCTCGCGGCCACCTCCACCGTGTGATCGAGGTCGGAGCGCGTGGCGACATAGGGCGGGGCCATTTCGATGGCCGTGCCGATCGCGCTCGCGAGCACGCCATCTTCGGCCATCCGGGCGGCGACGGCTTTGACCGTATCGTCGGAGAAGGCGGCTTTGGATCGCTTGTCGCTGGTGAAGTCGATCGCGACCCAGAAGCCCGCCCCGCGAACCTCGCCCACGATCGGCAGCGGCTCCAGCTCCCGCGTGAGCGCGTTCAGGAAATAGACGCCGTCGGTGCGGACCTTCTCGACCAGGCGGTCGCGCTCCATGATCCGGATCGCCGCGCTCGCCGCCGCCGCTGCGCCGGCGTGGCCGCTGAAGGTGTGAACGTGGCGGAAGATCGGCATCGAGTCCGCGATTTCCGGCCGGGCGATGATCCCGCCCATCGGCATGTAGCCCGCCGTCAGCGCCTTGGCGAAGGTCATGATGTCCGGCGCCACGCCAGGGCGCTCGATTGCGAACCAATTGCCGGTCCGCCCGAAGCCGGTGATCACCTCGTCGTCGATCCAAACCACGCCGTACTTGTCGCAAATCTCGCGGACGCGCTGGAAGTAGCTCGGCGGCGTCACCTGGACCCCGTTCGCCTGCATCACCGGCTCGGCGATGAAGGCGGCGACCAGCTCTGGCCCCTCGTGCAGAATCTGCTGCTCCAGATACTCGGCGCAGAAGGCCATGTAGGCGCCCGTCTCCATGCCGAAGGGGTTGCGGTAGTTCATCGGCCCGGGGATGAAGGAGTAGCCGACCGCGCCCGGCTCGTTGATGTGGCGGATGCCGAGCCAATCGGTCGCGCCCATCGCGCCCATCGTCGCGCCGTGGTAGGCGTTCCAGCGCGAGATGACCTTGTAGGCGCGCGGCTTGTTCCCGGAGCCGATCTGGTATTGCTTGGCCAGCTTGATTGCCGATTCGACCGCCTCCGAGCCGCCGCTGACGAAGAGCACGCGCTCCAATGGCTCCGGCGCGAGCGAGGCGATCTTGGTCGCCAATTCGATCGCGGGCTCGGTCAGATTCGCGACGGTGCCGACGTAATGCAGATTGCGCAACTGCTCGTAGACCGAAGCGGCGATCTCCTCGTTGCCGTAGCCGAGGGCATTGGCCCGCGTGTGCGACGACATCATGTCGAGATAGGTCTTGCCGTTGGCGTCGATCAGGCGCAGTCCCTCGCCTTCGACGAAGATGCGCGGCCCGTGCTCCTTGACGTCGGCGTAGGGAATCAGCGGGAAGATCATGTGGTCGAACGCCTCGGCGGTCAG
>MKSH01000262.1:0-3142 GCA_001898095.1 Solirubrobacterales bacterium 70-9
AACGCCCTCGACCGCGATCTCTTCCTGCGCACGGCGACCGAGCTCTACCTGAAAACGCCCTCGACCGCGATCTCTTCCTGCGCACGGCGACCGAGCTCTACCTGAAGCGGGCGATCGTCGGCGGCTTCGAGGACGTCTACGAGTTCGGCAAGTTCTTCCGCAACGAGGGCATGTCGCCGAACCACAACCCCGAGTTCACGATGCTCGAGATGTTCGTCGGCGGGGCCGACTGGATCGGCGTGATGGAGTTCCAGGAGAACCTCGTCTCGACCGTGGTCGAGAAGGTGATGGGGACGACGGTGGTCGAGCGCGGCGGGGTCGAGATCGACTTCAAGACCCCCTGGCCGCGGGTGATCCTGCGCGACGAGATCCTCGCCGAGACCGGCGTCGACATCTACGAGGCGAGCCGCGCCGAGCTGGCCGAGCTGGCCGGTGACGACGCCGACCCGAACGACGACTGGGCCGGCCTCGTCGACACCCTGCAGGGCAAGATCGTCGAGCCGAAGCTGATCCAGCCGACCTTCATCACCGTGCTGCCGATCGACATCTGGCCGCTGGTGAAGAAGCACCCCGCCGACCCGAAGGTCTGCGAGGCCTTCGACGGGATCGTCGCCGGGCTCGAGATCCTCGGCGGCGGGACCGACGTCAACGATCCGATCGAACAGCGCGAACGGTTCGTCGGCCAGCGCCATCGGCAGGAGACCGGCGCCGAGGCCGATCCGCACCCGACCGACGAGGAGTTCGTGCGAGCACTCGAATACGGGATGCCCCCGGCGAGCGGCGTCGGCCTCGGGATCGACCGGCTGCTGATGATCATGACCGGGGCGAAGACGCTGCGCGACGTGATCATTTATCCGGCGATGCGCGAGCCTGGCGCCCGATGACACTGCGCGAGGCCGCACCGTCGGCTTCGCGTCGTGCACAGCACCGCCGCTCCGCCGCCGGTACGCCCTCGCTTGGTCCTCGGGCGCCAGCGGCGCTGGTTGGATTACTGATCGCGTTCTTGTTGGTGGTGCCGGCGGGCGCGGGCGCGCAGCCGTGGCATCCCGACATGCGGGCGGCACGGCGGTACGCGCGGCAGCGGCAGGGCGACGTCGCCTTCGCGGTGATCGATCAGCGCGGGCGCTTCTACGGGTACCGGGCGGCGACGACGGCGCCCGCGGCGAGCGTCTTCAAGGTGATGCTCCTGGCCTCGTTCCTGCGGATGCGGGACGGGCGGCGGTTGTCCCAGGGCGATCGGGCGCTGCTGGCGCCGATGATCCGCGTCTCCGACAGCGTCGCGGCGACGACCGTGCGGGACATGGTGGGGAGGAGGCGGATCGAGCGGCTCGCCCGGGTCGCCGGCATGCGGGACTTCGAGTACCGCTGGGTGTGGGGCGAAAGCCGGACCAGCCCGCGTGACCAGGTCCGCTTCATGGACCACCTGATGTCCTTCATCCCGAAAGACCATCGGGCTTACGCGAGGTACCTGCTGTCGCACGTGATCCGCGCGCAGCGGTGGGGCATCGGCCGCGTCGTCCCCTGCGGCTGGAAGCTCTACCTGAAGGGCGGCTGGGGGAGCGGCAGCGGCCGCGTCGATCACCAGGTGGCGCTGCTGCGTCGCGGCCCCCGCCGCATCGCCCTGGCCTTGTTCACCCAGTTCGACCCCGACCACGCCTACGGGAAACAGACCCTGCGCGGCCTGGCCCGTCGCCTCCTCCGAGGCCTCGGCCAGCCTCCGTGTTGATGGGCCGAGAACCCGCCATATAGGCGGGTTTTCGGCCCAAACCTCAGACCGAATGCAGGAGGCCGCCGTCGATCGGGATGACCGTGCCGGTGATGTAGGCGGCGCGGTCGGAGGCGAGGAAGGCGACCAGGTCGCCGAACTCCTCCGGGAGGCCGAGGCGGCCGGCGGGCACGGTTTCGCGCCCGTTCCGTTCCGCCGCCTCCATCGAGCCGGCGTTTTCCGCCAGCCGGTCGGTGGCGAATTTGCCGGTCGCGATCGTGTTCACCGTGATCCCGTCGGCGGCGACCTCCCGCGACAGCGTCTTCAGGTAGCCGATCGCCGCCAGTCGGTTGGCGTTCGAGAGGGTCAGGGTCGGCACCGGCTCCTCGGTCGAGTTGGAGCCGACGTTGACGATCCGTCCCCAGCCCCGCTCGCGCATCTTCGGCAGCACCGCGCCGGTCAGCACCCGCACCCCGAGGACGAGCGAGCGGAACGCCTCTTCCCACTCCTCGATCGAGTTGTCGAGCGCCGTCCCCTGCGGCGGGCCACCGGTGTTGGTGACGAGGATGTCGACCGGGCCGAGCGCTGCTTCGACCTCGGCCGGCAGCTCGGCCATCCGCTCGAGGTCGCCGGCGTCGGCGACGAAGGCGGTGACGTGGCCGTCCAGCTCCTCGACCACCGCGTCGAGCCGCTCGCGGCTGCGGCTGGCGATGGCGACGTGGGCGCCCTCGGCGGCGAGTGCGGCGGCGATGCCGCGGCCCAGTCCCTTGCTCGCGCCCATCACGAGCGCGACGCGTCCCTCGATTCCCAGGTCCATATTGCGTGAGCCTACGGCCCGGGAGCTCTCGGCATCCCCGGCATCCTCAGGGTGCGAGCCGCTCGAGCACCGCCCCGTCGGCGGCGACGGCGAGGACGGTGGGGACCACGGCGATCCCGTACTTGCGCGCCAGATCGGGCCGCTCCCGCACGTCGAGCGTCACCAGCGGCGCCCCTTCCCCGGTGAGCCGCTCCTCCCACTCCTGGCATTCGCTGCAGAGGGGGTGGGTGAACTCGACGTACATCCGCTCCGCCGACGGACCCGGAAGATCCGCGGTGTCGATCCGGTCGTGGTGGCGCGGCGAGATCCCCCGCAGCCGCGCGGTCAGCTTGTAGATCTCGCAGCCGGTGCAGAAGTTCGTCGTGACCGCGAGCAGCGCCAGCGCCGCGACGAGCGCCCCGAGCACGGTGCCGAGCGCCGGCGCCCCGACCCACCAGGCGATCGCCGCGGCGCCCAGAAAAACCGCCCCCATCCGGTTCGCCAGTCGCGGCGGTCGCGAGTCCTCCAGCTCCCCCTCGCCGAGCCGCGGCTGGATCAGCGAGTAGTAGACGACGCAGGACAGGCACCACCGCCTGCCGAGCACCAGCCCCATCGCCAGCTGCGCCCCCATCAGTGCCCAG
>MKSH01000262.1:3164-4927 GCA_001898095.1 Solirubrobacterales bacterium 70-9
CAAGGATCCGCCGTCCGTGCCTTCCGAATGTGCCCACTTGCAGCCATCCTTTCCCGAGCTTACCCGTCAACAATCCCCGCCTCTCCGATCCCGACCCACCCACGACGCTCAAACCCCGCTGTGCGGCTATCGTTCCCCGTCGAGCGCCCGTAGCTCAGTGGTCAACGGGTCCCTCCGGGGGCCCAAAGAGCGTCGGTCTTTCAAGCCGAAGGTCGCCAGTTCGAATCTGGTCGGGCGCATTCCTCGCAGTTCCGGGCAGTGCCGGTGAGGGCCGGTGCAGAGCCAAGTCTTCGGTCGCGGCACGGAGAGGCGTTCCGGAGTCTTCCTCTCAGTTCCGGTGCGTTCCAGGAGGTCCGTGTCGCATCCGTGTCTCATTTCGAGGAGCGCGGCAGCGCTATTCGTGCTTCTCCGCGAGCTTCGCCAGCTCGCTGATCGAGACGCCTAATGCCGTCGAGATGTCTCGTACCGTTGCCCACGTCGGATTCGCTTCTCCACGCTCGATGAGCGACAGCGTTTTCGGGCTGATCTCGCATCGCGGCCCCAGCTCCTCTTGAGTTTCCCCACGCTTCTGACGTAACTCGCGAATCGCTTGGCCGAGGGCGGGCTGCGGACGCGAAGAAAGGGCCCGACCGGTATTCAAGGTATACGTTGAATAGTTGCTAGCCTCACAGAGGCAAACATAAGCGGCCCCCGGCGGTGCGTGAACACCGACCGAGGGCCTGACCACAAGGAGACGTGACTCCTCATGGCTGATCAGAACCCTACGGCCGGCCCACGGGTCGTGCCGGTCGACCTCCAGCCCGCCCAGACCGTGATCCTCCAGGCCGAGCTGATCGGTTGGCTCGCCGGGCTGGAGCTGGATCTCGCGCATCCCGAGCCCTTGGACGATCGGGAGGCATCGGTGCGCGAAGCCGACGCCTTCCGTCGTCTCCTCACCGCGATCGACCGATCGGAGATCGAACTTCCCGACGACGAGGCCCGCGAGGCGTTGGGCAAGGCGGCGGAGGGCTACGACGAGGCGAGCGGTTACGTGCGCGTCTGCGCGGTTCACGACGCCCATCACGCGCTGTTGTCGCTGCTCGTTTGATGGACGAGTCAGACGCGCGTCTCGCCTACGTCGTCGGCAGACGGATGAGGCGGATCCGCCGCGATCAGGAACTGAGCCAGGAGGCGGTCGCCTGGGTTCCCGGAATCCACCGGACCCAGATCAGCCTCTACGAGCACGGCGAGCGGATGCCCTTCCTCTCCTCGTTCGTGAGGCTGGCTGGCGGCCTCGGTGTATCTCCCTCCACGCTGCTGGACGGGATCACCTGGGAGGGCGGTCAAAGCAACGTCGGCGGTTTCGTCTTGCTCGACCAGGGCGGTGATCGCGATGGCCGGTGAGCGATCCGCGGCCGTAGCCGAACGGTTCGGCACGAATCTGCGCCGCGTCCGTCGGCGTGAAGGGCTCTCGCAAGAAGGGTTGGCCGTCCGCGCCTCGCTCCACCGGACCGAGATCGGCCGCCTGGAGGGCGGCGAGCGGGCCTGCCGGATCGACACGCTGATCCGCCTGGCCGGAGCGATGGCGGTTCCGCCTGGGGAACTGCTCGACGGGATCGCCTGGGTCCCGGCGCCCGAGCCGCGCGGGGCGTTCGCCTTTGGATCCACCTCGATCAAACGAAAGCTGATCAGCGAATGGCCGAGCCAATGAGACACGAAGGCCGAAGCAAGAGACAAATCCAGCCAGGGCAGCCGAGTCGAATGAGACAGCCAGGCAACGCCAA
>MKSH01000263.1:0-476 GCA_001898095.1 Solirubrobacterales bacterium 70-9
GGCGGCCGTCGTCGTAGGCGTTCAGGAGCGGCTGGGCGACCTGCTCGCCGAGCTTGCCGACGTAGACGCTGGCGCCCTTGTGGACGTGGTCGATCTCGAGGCCGTGGCCGGTCATCTCGTGGAAGAGGACGCCGCCGAAGCCGCCGCCGACGACGACCGGCATCGACCCCGAGGGCGCCGGGCGCGAGTCGAGCAGGACGAGCGCCTTCTGGGCGGCCTGCTCGGCGATCAGCCCGGGGTCTTCTTCGAGCAGCTCGAAGCCGCGGTGGGCGCCGAGCGTCTCGGCCCCGGTCTCGACCTTGTCGCCGCGGCGGGCGACGGTCTGCACGCCGATCCGCGTCCGGGTGCGGTCGTCCCCGGTGAAGAGGCCGTCGGAGTTGGCGATCGTCACCACGCGGCGGGCCTCGGCGTAGGAGGCGGTCAGCTGGGCGATCTCGGCGCCGATGCCGCGGCCACGCTGGTCGAGCTCCCGCAGC
>MKSH01000263.1:869-1149 GCA_001898095.1 Solirubrobacterales bacterium 70-9
AGGACGCTTCCCTTCTCGCCCTTTGGTCACGAGGCGGCGCTTGCCGGCCAGCTCGATCACCGCGTTGGCGGCGACGAACAGCTCGGCGCCGGCGGTCGAGTCGGCCGGGTACTCGGCGGCGCGGCCACCGGGGTAGTAGAGACGGGCGTAGGGCTTGCGCTGGATGCGCCGGCGGCGCATGTAGGCGGCGGCTTCGTCGGCGTAGCCGGAGACGCGGTCGAGGAGGACGCGGTGCGGCTTCGGCGGCATCAGCTTTTCCCCCGGGCCAGCTCGCGGAGCG
>MKSH01000263.1:1382-4472 GCA_001898095.1 Solirubrobacterales bacterium 70-9
ACATCTCGGTGAGAAAGGAGAGCGCCGCCTCAGCGTCCGCCGGTGCGGGAGCTGTTGCGACGGCGTCGGACACTTAGGCGAAGATACCGACCGTGCCCCTTGCCCGAGCTTCATGGCTGATCACCGTCGCCGTCTGCGTCATCGCCGCGATCCTCTTCGCGATCAGCGGCTACACCGGCTACACGATCACCCTGATCGCCGTCGGCGCCGCGGCGGCAGTGAATCTGCTGCCGCCGGCGTAGGGGTCGGGGGCTGGAAAGGGACGGCAAGGGACCCGGCCCTCTCGTAGGCGGTCCGGGCAGGCTGTGACCGCCTACGAGAGGGCCGTCCCTCGGGGAGAGGGGGAGGGTGCGGGTCCCGGCGGGGAGTCGCGAGGGGGACGCCGGGAACTCCACGTTCCCCAAGGGAAGGCGTCGCGAAGTGACCCTTCCGTGAGGGCCGAGATGTCGATGGGCCGAAAAGCGCTCTATATCAGCGCTTTTCGGCCCATCAACCGAGGTGCGCTAGAAGCAGGCGGGCGGCGCGACCGCGGTGGCTGATCGCGTTCTTCTCCGCCGGGGTGAGCTCGGACATCGTGCGGTCGTCGTCGGTGTCGTCGGGGACGAAGATCGGGTCGTAGCCGAAGCCGCCGCTGCCGCGGCGCTCGCGGAGGAGGAGGCCTTCGCAGTTCGCCTCGAAGACGTGCTCGGTGCCGTCCTCTTCGACCAGGGCGAGGACGCAGACGTAGGCGGCGCGACGCTCGCCGCCGGCGGCGTCGACTTCGCGGATCAGCTTGTCGAGGTTGTCGTCGTCGCTCGCCCCGGCGCCGGCGTAGCGGGCGGAGTAGATGCCGGGGGCGCCGTCGAGGTCGTAGGACTCGATCCCGGAGTCGTCGGCGATCACCCGGCCGCCGAGGGCGGCGTGGGCGGCGCGCGCCTTGATCAGGGCGTTGGCCTCGAAGGTGTCGCCGTCCTCGACCGGGGACTCGTAGCCGTCGGGCAGCGGCTCGAGGTCGACCCCCGGCAACAGCTCGCGCATCTCCCCCACCTTGTGGAGGTTGGAGGTGGCGAGGATCACCGCGCCGACCCCGCCTCAGGACCAGACGTCAAGCGACCCGGTCCTGCACCTCGCGCAGGCGGTTGATGCCGCCCTCGGCGAGGCCCAGCAGCTCGTCCAGCGAGGCGCGCGAGAGGGGCGTCCGCTCGGCGGTCGCCTGCACCTCGACCAGGCCGCCGTCGCCGGTCATCACCACGTTGGCGTCGACCTCGGCGCGCGAGTCCTCGCTGTAGTCGAGGTCGCAGAGGGGCCGACCGTCGACCATGCCGACGCTGACCGCGGCGATCGAGCCGGTCAGCGGCATCGCGTCGATCAACTTGCGGTCGACCAGTTTCTGGAAGGCCAGCTTCAGCGCCACGTAGCCGCCGGTGATCGAGGCGCAGCGGGTGCCGCCGTCGGCTTCGAGCACGTCGCAGTCGACGTAGACGCTCCGTTCGCCGAGCGCCCGGAAGTCGCACACCACCCGCAGGCTGCGGCCGATCAGCCGCTGGATCTCCACCCCGCGACCGTCCTGCTTGCCCTTCGAGACGTCGCGCTGCTTGCGGTCGCCGGTCGAGGCGGGCAGCATCGCGTACTCGGCGGTGACCCACCCTTTGCCGCGGCCCATCATCCAGCGCGGCACCTGCTCCGACACCGAGGCGGTGCAGATCACCCGCGTCCGGCCCACCGAGATCAGCGCCGACCCGTCGGCGCTTTCGACGAACCCGGGGTCGATCGTCACCGGTCGGATGTCGGCAGGGGCACGGTCGTAGCTGCGCGAGGCGGTCATCGGCGGAGTGTTTCACGCGTGCGAGCGGCCCTGTCCATTCGGCTCGTGGCGTGGGATGCTGCCGCCGTCTCACTGTCTCGTCCAATCGTCTGGGAAGGACCTTCCATGGAGCGCTTGCGCAGCAAGCTGACCTACGCCAACGTCATCTCGACCTTGGTGCTTTTCCTCGTCGTCGCCGGAGGGAGCGCATTTGCTGCCGGCAAACTCGGCAAAAACACGGTCGGCACCAAACAGATCAAGAACAACGCGATCACCGCGGTGAAGATCAAAGACGGCGCCGTGACCAGCTCGAAGATCGCACTCTCCGGCCTCGGCACCGTGCCGAGCGCGACCAACGCCACCCACGCCGACAGCGCCACCCGTGCGACCAGCGCGGATACCGCGACTTCCGCCACCAACGCCGGTAACGCGCAGACCGTGGGCGGAAAAACCGCCGCCCAGATCGCGGCGGACTCAAAGGTCACCTGTCCGGTGGGCATGAAAGCGCAAGCGGGCCTGTGCTTCGAGACCTCCGCGCGCGCGACGGCGAGCTTGGCAAGCGCGATCTTCGCCTGCGTGAAAGAGGGATTCTGGATGCCTACCCTCGGCCAGCTTTTGGCCTACGAGGGACAAAACTATGCGACCAATCCCCCCAGCGAGTGGACCGAACCGATCACCTGGGACGGGACCACCGACGAGTGGGCCTATATCGGCAGCGCCAATACCACCGGCCTCGGAAGCTCCTTCACTCCGACGAAATCGTCGACCTCGCACCCGTACCGCTGCGTCTCCGCGCCGACCAACTAACCGACCCACCCTGGGCTGAGCGCGCCGGCCGGGATCCCCGCCCGGCGCGCCTCGCCCTCATTTGAACGCGACCTTGTCGACCGCCTCCTTGATCTTGTCGATGATCACGTCGGCGAGCTCGGTTCCCTGTTTGCCGTTGAACCCTTTCATCGCGGCGACCATGCCGACCATCAGCAGCGAGACCAGGAGGATCAGGCCGACGTACTCGACCGTCCCCTGGCCGCGCTCCCCGGCGAGGGGCTGGATCGCCCGCGCCCGGCGCGTCACGGCCACGTTCAGCCGCCACAGGGCGGCGTACAGGTAGCCAAGGATTGCGTAGAACATCGATCTCCCTTCCTCGTTTGGCGGGAGCGATGCTGGGGCTCAAATACGCACCGAACAAGACGCGCGAGTGCCGTTTGCGTGCCGGTGCGGGGCGCGGCGAGGGCGGTTACGGGAAGCTGCGCGAGAGGCTGGTGTGGAACTGGGGGCCGACCAGGGAGACCGGGGCTTCGCCGGGG
>MKSH01000263.1:4483-5095 GCA_001898095.1 Solirubrobacterales bacterium 70-9
GCCGAGCCGGTGAAGGGGGCCGGCGGACGGACGGTGCCGTAGCTGACCCGGGGGTCGGAGGCGAAGGTCGACTTGGGGCCGATCGCGTAGGCGATGCTGAGCAGGGCGATGCGGCCGACGGTGCCGAAGCGTTCGGCGTAGAAACCGGCCTTACCCGCCCGGCGGGCGACGAAGTAGAGGCCGCCGGTGCTCGCTTTGTCGAGCGCCGAGAGGGTCATCCGGGTGTTCGCCGGCGGCAGCTCCGCGGCCGGGTCTTCGATGAGCGGATTGGCGCCCCCCGCCACCAGCGGGCACTGTTCGGTCGGCGGCAGGACGACCTCGCCGCGGACCCGGTCGGAGCGGACGGCGGTGTAGCCGTCCTGGCCTTCGAAGTCGACGGTGCCGGTGAAGTAGCCCGGGATCGTCGCCGCCCCGGTGGTGCCGCCGAAGCAGTCGGGCGGCAGGCCGCGGACCGCCGGCGCGGTGGCGTGGAAGGTGACGTCGATGCGGCCGAACTGATGGAAGTTGGCGTGGATGCCGTTCGGGCCGGAGACCCCGCGGGCGACGTAGGTGGTCGAGGTGCCGGCGCGACTGGTGTTGCCCCGCTCGACCCCGATCGTCACCGTCGCCAGC
>MKSH01000263.1:5176-5520 GCA_001898095.1 Solirubrobacterales bacterium 70-9
GCCCCGCCTTCGTCGGCGAGCGCGGCCGACGCGAACGCGCCGCCCGCGATCACCGCCAACAGCATCAGCACCGCGAGTGCGTTCGCAGAAATGACCGCATAGCGGCTGGAAGTGCGAACGCACCGGCGGCCGAGCTGGCGGGGGGCGCTCATTTGATCTGCTTCGCCCGCGCGTAGAGGTTGGCGACGTCCTCGCCGAAGTACGGGCCGAAGTTGGTGTTCGGGTCGCTCGGATAGCCGTAGGTGGTGACGCTGTTGACGACGTTCCCTTCGATCACCCAGCCGCCGCCGGAGCCGCCGGCGCTGTCGTCGCAGCTGATCGCCAGGTCGAGCGGGCCGGGTTCG
>MKSH01000264.1 GCA_001898095.1 Solirubrobacterales bacterium 70-9
CAACGGACGGCGCGCGGCACCGACTCCAGCGGCTTGGCCGCCTCGACGCTCAGGGTCGTCGCGCTCTCGAAGCCGATGAACGCGCTGATCGCGATGACGATGCCGACCGCGAGCGGGCGGATGTCGGGCTTCCACGCCAGCACCGCGGACAGGTCGGCGGTGGGCAGCACGAGGACGAACAGGACGATCAGCACGACGAGCACCAGCAGGATCGACACCGACTCGACGAGCAGGGTGACCCGCGCCGACAGCCGGATGCCCGCGACGAGGATGACTCCCACCGCGACCCCGGCGACGAGCACGACCCCGGCGGCCAGTGGGGGACCGATCGACGGTGGTGCGCCCAGCCGCTGGGCCAGGTCGGCGAGGTAGAGGCCGACGGCGAGCAGTCCCGCCATGGCGACGACGGAGTAGCCGAGCAGTGCCGACCAGCCGGTCACCAGTGCGCCGCCGGGGTGCAGTGCCCGTGCGCTGTAGCTGTAGAGCCCGCCCGGTGCGCGCATCCGGCACGCGAACTGCTGGATGCACCAGCTGACGAGCATGCAGACGACCGTCGTGCACACGAATGCGAGCAGCGCGCCCGGTCCCGTCGCCCCCAGCACGATCGCCGGGATGATCGCCGCCGCCCCGCTGGGGGCGACCGCCGCGACCGACTGCGCGAGCACGGGCAGCGGCCCGAGACGGCGTCGGTCGAGCCCCGTCACCGACGACCGTGCGGGCAGCTCGGGGCGAGCGACACCGTGCATCCGCACCTGCCTTCCTGCCGACCTGTCCCGGCACGAGCGGAGCGAGCGTACTTCCCGGAACGGCCCGCGGCACATTACAGACATGTTTCGTGGGGTGGGAAAAGATGCGCAGACAATTCTCGGAGGGGATTTGCGTCACAGGGTTGGCAGCGGGGAGCCCGGTCTCTACTGTCGAGGCACGCCGAGCGCCGTCGTTCCCAATTCACGGCTGCCGGCCATGTCGACCCGGATCTGTACGGGAAACGGCCGGGTCACGCCATTCCTTCATCGTCGAGGGGAGACGTCCATGAGTCGTGAAACGTGTTTCCTCCATTCAATGGACTCGTCGTAGCGGGTGCGGACGCGTCCGTCACCAGCACAGAACCGCCGTTCCTGCAGCGTGGACCAGGCCGCGAAGCCTCCACGCGCGCCGCGCGGCGGACTCGACGAGCAGTGTTCGAATTCGACGCACGAACACCGCGCCCATCCCCACGGAGTCGCCGTGCCCGCATCCCTCGATTCACGTATGGCCGCGTTGGCGCGCCGGGACCGAATTCTCGCGATCACCTTCACATTGCTGATGTGGGTGGTCCTGGTCTTCGTGTTCTTCGCCGCCACCTCGGTTGCACCTACGCCCGCGATCACGGTCGTACTCGCCGTGGCCACGCTGTTGCTCGGCCTGTTCAACACCGCCTCGCTGCTCGCGCTGCTCAAGCGCTACGCCGCCAACCGCGACCTGATCTACCGGCCCGACGTCATGCACCTCGACCAGCTCCGCGCCGCGCGCGGGAAGCAGGACTGATCCCATGGCCGAGTACCAGCCACCCGAACAGAGCCGGCGCGGACAGCTCGTCGACGCCGCGACCATCCTCGTCCTGCTGTTCGCAACCCTGTTCGTCACGACCTTCCTCGTGCAGGACACCGCGTCCGGCGGGGACGGCGCGGCGGCCGAACGGCCCGTCGCCGAGATGCCGGTGAACCCGACCGAACGCCAGCAGTACCAGGCGCTCATCGACTCCGGCACCACCGACCTGGCAACCGTGAACGCCGCCGTCGACTCGCACGCGGACAGCCAGGACAAGTACGCGATCAACATCTGGGCGCTGCTGGGCACCGCCGCGCTGCTGGCGATCTACCTGGCCTTCGTCTACCGCACCTCGTTCCGCGAGTATCGCGAGGTCATCGAGGAACGGTTCGGGCCGAGCGAACGGGAGCCGACGTCATGACCACCGCGAGCATCCTCAACCTCCTCGCCTGGGTCCTCAGCGCGCTGATCGCCGCCTGGCTGATCCACGACGTCGTCCGCGTCGCACGGACCCACGACGAGAAGGACCTCATCAACGCCGCGGAGATGTTCGACGACCTCGACCCGCAGGCCGCCGCCCCGGTCGCTCCCGCCGCGTCCTCGTCGTCGTCGAAGGAGGACGGCCGATGACCGCCGCAGGCGAGTCCAGCGCCTCCACCGTCTCGGCGCCGGCACCCGGGCACCACGCCCCGGCGCTGCGCAAGGTGTTGTCGCCCATGCACATCTGGGCTCTCGGCGTCGGTATCGTCCTCGTCGGCGAGTTCATGGGCTGGAACTTCTCGGTCGAGAAGGGCGGCATGTACGGCGCGCTCGTCGCCGCCTGGTTCGTCGGCCTGCTCTACACGTGCATCGTGATGATCAACTCCGAGATCACCTCGGCGATCCCGGCCGCCGGGGGCCAGTACGCGCAGGCCAAGCACACCGTCGGCCCGCTCATGGCGTTCAACGTCGGGCTCTACCTGACACTTGCCTACACGATGCTCGAGGCCGCCAACGCCAACGTCCTCAGCTACCTGCTCAGTCAGCTGTCGTCCCTCACCGGGAGCTCGGAGGAGCTGTCGCCCTACGCCTTCGCGACACTCGCGATCATGGCGCTGGCCTGGCTGAACTACCGTGGCGTGTTCGCGGCGCTCTCGCTCAACTTCGTCATCACCGGGTTCGCGTTCATCACGATCATCGTGCTGTTCTTCGGCGTCTCCGGCTGGAACGCCGGCATCTCGCTGCACCTCGACGGCCTCATCGGCAGTCTCGACAACGGCCTGCCCTACGGCTGGATCGGCGTCATCGCGGCGTTCCAGTTCGGGATGTGGTTCTACCTCGGCATCGAGGGCACCGCGCAGGCCGCGGAGGAGTGCCGGTCGGCGTCGCGGTCGGTCCCGATCGGCAGCATGGCCGGGATCATGACGCTGATCATCGCGGCCGGCCTCACCTGGTACGTCTGCGCGGGCCTGCTCCCGTGGCACTACCTCGGCGTGTCGATCACCCCGCTGTTCGACGCCGCGCGCGTCAGCGGCAGCGGTGTACTGGTGGTCCTGCTGCTGCTCGGCACCCTGT
>MKSH01000265.1:0-634 GCA_001898095.1 Solirubrobacterales bacterium 70-9
ACGAAGTGACGCGCTACACCTCAGCCACCCCTGACGACCGCGCCGAGATGCTGGCCGCGATCGGCGTCGACTCGGTCGACGAGCTCTTCGAGCAGATTCCCGGCCCGCTGCGCCTGGGCCGGCCGCTCGACCTGCCCGCCGGGATGAGCGAGGCCGAGGTCTACGAGCGGCTGACGGCGCTGGCCGGGCGGAACGCCGACGCCGAATCGCAGGTCTGCTTCGTCGGTGCCGGGATGTACGACCACTACGTGCCGGCGATCGTCGACGCGATCACGTCCCGCAGCGAGTTCCTCACGCCTTACACGCCGTACCAGCCCGAGATCTCGCAGGGCGGGCTGCAGGTGATGTTCGAGTTCCAGACCGCGATGTCGGAGCTGACCGGCCTGCCGGTGTCGAACGCCGGGCTCTACGAGGGGCCGAGCTCGGTCGCCTCGGCCGGCTACCTGGCGATGAACGCTACGAAACGCTCCAAGTTCGTCGTCTCCCGCGGCGTCCATCCGCACAGCCGCGAGACCCTCGCCACCTACTCGGTCGGCTACGGCGCCGAGGTGGTCGAAGTCGGGCTCGAGGGCGGCGTCACCGACGCGGCGGCGCTGGCAGGGGCCGTCGACGGCGACACGGCCGCGGTGATCCT
>MKSH01000265.1:655-1221 GCA_001898095.1 Solirubrobacterales bacterium 70-9
CGCTCCTGGTCGTCGCCTGCGACCCGATGACGCTGGGGATCCTGAAGCCGCCGGGCGAGTGCGGCGCCGATATCGCGCTCGGCGAGGGCCAACCGCTCGGCAACCGGCTCGACTTCGGCGGCCCCTCGTTCGGCTTCTTCTGCGCGACCGAGGCGCAGATCCGGCGGATGCCGGGAAGGATCGCCGGCGAGACCGAGGACGTCGACGGTCGCCGCGGCTTCGTCCTCGCGCTGCAGACGCGCGAGCAGCACATCCGCCGCGAGAAGGCGACCAACAACATCTGCACCGCGCAGGCGCTGAACGCGCTCGGCGCGATGGTCCACCTCGCCTGGCTCGGCCGCGAGGGCTTCCGCGAGCTGGGCGAACTGCTGGTGCGGCGCACCGCCTACGCGCGCGAGCGGCTCGCGGCGGTCGACGGGATCGAGCTGCTGCACGACGCCCCGGTGGTCCGCGAGTTCGCGGTGCGGCTGGACGCGCCGATCGACGAGGTGCTCGACCGGGTCGCGGAGCGCGGGATCGCCGCCGGCTATCCGCTCGGCCGCGAGTACGAGGAGTACGAGGACGGG
>MKSH01000265.1:1273-6368 GCA_001898095.1 Solirubrobacterales bacterium 70-9
GAGTAACGCTCCACAGGGTGCCGCAGAGGGGGCGGTCGCGTGACGCTCGTCGAAGCTCCCATGCAGCGCGAACGCGCGACGACGATCTACGAGAAGTCGAAGGCCGGGCGCCGCGCCGCGGTGCTCCCCGATGCCGGTGTGTCGGAGACGCCGGTCGCCGAGCTGATCCCGTCGAACCTCCTGCGCAGCGAGCCGCCGAACCTTCCCGAGGTCGCCGAGCCGGAGATCGTCCGCCACTACAACCGGCTGAGCCGGCGCAACTTCGACCTCGATTCGGGCTTCTACCCGCTCGGCTCGTGCACGATGAAGCACAACCCGCGCCTGAACGAGCGGGTCGCGGCGCTGCCCGGCCACGCCCGCCTGCACCCGGCGCAGGATCCGCGCCGCGCCCAGGGTGCGCTGGAGCTGATGTGCCTGCTGCAGGAGAGCCTGGCGGAGATCTGCGGGCTGCCCGGCGTCAGCCTGCAGCCCTCGGCCGGGTCCCACGGGGAGCTCGCGGGCCTGCTGCTGACCCGCGCCTACCACGCCGACCGCGGTGAAACGCGGACCAAGGTGCTGGCCCCCGACACCTCGCACGGGACCAATCCCGCCTCGGTGACGATGGCCGGCTACGAGGTGGTGAAAGTCGCGACGAACGAGCGCGGCGGGGTGGAGATGGACGACCTCCGCGCCAAGATCGAGCAGGAGGGGCCCGACCAGATCGCCTGCCTGATGCTGACCAACCCGAACACGCTCGGGCTCTTCGACGAGAACATCGAGGAGATCGCGGCGCTGATCCACGAGGCGGGCGGGACGCTCTACTACGACGGGGCGAACCTGAACGCGATCATGGGACGGACGCGGCCCGGCGACATGGGCTTCGACATCGTCCACCTGAACTTGCACAAGTCCTTCAGTCAGCCGCACGGCGGCGGCGGGCCGGGGGCGGGGCCGATCGCGGTGAGCTCGCGGATCGAGCCGTTCCTGCCGCGGCCGCAGGTGGTGCGCCGTGAGGCCGACAACGGCCACGGCCCGAGCTTCGACCTCGACTTCGACCGTCCCAGGTCGATCGGGCGGCTGCGCGGCTTCCAGGGGAATTTCGGCGTCTTCGTGCGCTCCTACGCCTACATCCTCAGCCTCGGCAGCGACGGGCTGACCGAGGCCTCGGAGACCGCGGTGCTGAACGCCAACTACCTGAAGGCGCGGCTCGCCGCCGGGCGGGCGGGGGAGCGGCTGCCGGTCGCCTTCGACCGTCACTGCATGCACGAGTTCGTCCTCTCCGGCCGGCCGATGAAGAACGAGCTCGGCCTCGCCACCCTCGACCTGGCGAAGCGCCTGCTCGACTTCGGCTTCCACCCGCCGACCGTCTACTTCCCGCTGCTGGTCGACGAGGCGCTGATGGTCGAGCCGACCGAGACCGAGACGAAGGAGTCCCTCGACGCCTTCGCCGACGCGATCGAGGAGATCCTCGCCGAGGCCGAGACCGACCCCGAGATCGCCAAGAACGCGCCCTACTCGACCCCGGTCCGCCGGCTGGACGAGGTGCGCGCGACCCGCAAGCCGGTAGTCCGTCAGCCTCTCTGACCGGCGCATCTCGGCGTCCTCGATCGCTCGCGTGCAGAGCACGCCACGCTCACTGCGTCCTTGATCTGCCTGGTCAGAGAGGCTGACGAGTGCGAGAGTGGGCCGTGTCCATGCGCGTCGCGAACGAGTCAGATCTGGAGGCGATCGGCCGGACGCTCGGCCGCGCCTTCGAGCACGACCCGCTCTGGGGCTGGGCCTTCGAAGCGGCCGAGCGGGAGCGCAAGCTGGCGGCGCTGGCCACGGTGTTCGGCTTCTGTGCCGAGGCGGCGCTCGCCCACGGCTGGGTGCGGGTGACCGACGAGGTGGAGGCGGTGGCGCTCTGGATCCCGCCCGGCGCGCCGGAGATGTCGCCCGCCGACGAGGCGCGGCTGCCGGGGCTGATCGCCGAGGCCTGCGGGCCGGAGTCGGCCGCCCGCGCGCTGGAGTTGTTCGGCGCCTTCGAAGCCAACCACCCGCACGAGCCGCCGCACTTCTACCTCAGCCTCCTCGGCACCCATCCCGACCACGCCGGCAACGGCCACGGGCTCGGCCTGGTCGCCGAATCCCTGGCCGAGATCGACGCGGGCGATCCGGCCGCCCCGGCCTTCCTCGAGTCCTCGAACCCGGGCAACGTCCCCCGCTACGAACGCCTCGGCTTCCGACCGACCCGCGAGGTCACCCTGATCGCCGGCCTCGGCGGCACCCAGATGTGGCGCGGCCCGCGCGGCTCGGCGCCGCCGGCCGTCCACGGGCATTTCGAGCCCGGGCCCTGAGCCGGCCGGCCCGCCTGGCCCGCTCGCCGTCTCCGCCCGCGCCTCGGCGCCGCTAGAGCTCCGGCAGTTCCTGCTCCAGCTCGAGCACCGGCGCGAACAGGTCGCCGTGCTTCTCGACCCGGTCGAGCACCGCGTCGGCCTCGAAGACCAGCGTCTTGCCGTCGCCGGAGTCCGCCGCGGCGGCGACCTCGTCCCAGGTGACCGGGGTCGAGGCGGTCGGTCGCTCGCGGGCCCGCAGGCTGTAGACGGCGACCGTCGTCTTGCTCTGATGGTTCTGCGACCAGTCGACGAAGACCTTGCCCTCGCGTTCGACTTTTTTCATCTTCGAGAGGACCAGGTCCGGGGTCTGCTTCTCGAGGAGCTGGGCGATCGCTTTGGCGAACGGTTTGGTCAGGTCGTAGTTCACTTTTTTGGAGTTCAGAGGGACGTAGACCTGCATCCCTTTCGAGCCCGAGGTCTTGGCGAAGCACTGGACCCCGAAGTGGCCGAAGAGGTCGCGCAGGCGGAGCGCCACGCGGCAGCAGTCGACGACGTCGGCGGGCGGGCCGGGGTCGAGGTCGAAGACGAGCACGGTCGGCCGTTTCGGCGCCCGCGCCTTGGCGAGCGAGGGGTGGAGCTCGACCGTCGCCAGCTGCGCCATCCAGACCAGCGTCGGCAGCCCGTCGCAGACGCAGAAGTCGATCTTCCCGGCGTGCGGCCCGGCGTCCACGCTCGCGGTCTTCACCCATTTGGGACGGTGTTTGGGGCAGCGCTTCTCGAAGAAGGCGGAGCTCGTGTCCTCGACGCCTTCCGGGAAGCGCCGCAGGGTGACCGCGCGGGCGCTCAGGTGCGGAACCATCACTGGCGCCACCTTGGCGTAGTAGTCGATCATCTCGCCCTTGGTGAAGCCGCTCTTGGGGTAGAGGACCTTGTCGAGGTTGGTGAGCTTCAGCTCCCGACCCTCGACCTCGACCTGGCGGCTGGTCGCCACGCCCGAGGCCTACTTGGCTTTGGCTTTCGCCCGTTTCTTCGCAGGCGATTTTTTGGCTTTGGACGGAGCTTTTTTCCGTTTTTTGGCCGGTTTCTTGCCCTGCGCGGCGGCGATCGACTCTTCCAGCGCTGCCATCAGGTCGGGGGCCTTGGTCGCCTTCGGCGTCTCGGTCTCGACCGCGACGATCTCCTTGCCTTCCGCTTTCTTTTCGATCAGCGCCAGCAGCTGCTCGCGGTACTCGTCGTGGTAGGCGCTCGGGTCGAAGTCGGTGGAGAGGGAGGCGATCAGCTGCTCCGCCATCTCCTGCTCGCGTTTTGCCGGTTTCTGCGCTTTCTCGGGCACGATCTCGAGCTCATCCGCCGGCACGACCTCGTCGGCGAAGCGCATCGTGGTCAGCGTCAGGACCTTGCCATCGCTGCGGATCGCCGCCAGGTTCTCTTTGCTGCGGAGGACGAAGTTGCAGATCGCCACCTTGCCCGAGGCCGCCATCGCCGCGGCGAGCAGCGAGTAGGCCTTCTCGGCGCCGGTGGCGGGGCCGAGGTAGTAGGGCGAGTCGAAGTAGATCGGGTCGATCTGGGCGAGGTCGACGAAGTCGGAGACGTCGATCGCGCGCGTTTTCTCCGGCGCAAGGGCGGCGATCTCGTCTTTGGTCAGCGGCACGTATTGGCCCGCGGTCAGCTCGTAGGCTTTGATGATCTCCTCGCGCGGGACCTCCTCGTCGGTCCCCTCGGCGAAGCGGCGGAGTTTGATCCGCGACGAATCCGACTCGCGGATTTCCCGCAGGGCGATGCTGCGCCGGGCGACGGCGCTGTACATGCGTACAGGGACGTTCAGCAGCCCGAAGCTGATCGAGCCGGACCAGATCGCTCTCGCCATTAAGCCATCACCTACCCGCGATTGTTCCCGACCACCCCGGTGGATGCGACGCCGGTTAGGGCGTGGCAGCGGATCTTGCGCGGCAGCACCAGCCGCTCACGACGGGAAATGGCGACCCCGTGGTGCCGAAGGCGGCCGCGATGCCGGTCATCGCCTTGCCCTCGGCGGCGCTGGGCGGGACGAAGAGCCACTCGTCGAAGCTCGGCCAGGCGATCAGGAGGCGGTTGCCGCGTGGCGACCAGGCGACTTCGGTGAGGCGACCGGGAACGCTGCCGAGGCGACGCGCGGTGCCGGTGCGGGTCGAATAGAGGACCAGGTCAGTAGGCCGCGCGTGTCCAGGTCGTCGGGAGCGCCGGACGAGGAGCGCGGCGACGGTGCGGCCGTCGGGCGAGAGGGCCGCCGTGCGGACGGTGGCGCCGGGCGGGACATCGAGGTGGAGCGGTCTACCGAGGTGTCCGCTGCCGGGCCCCCCGATCCCTACCGGGCGGACGGCGATGCGGCGCGCCGAGGCTTCCAGCAGCACACCGGTGGTGCCTTCGTGCGCCGCACTCGTGTGGCCCCATTCGAGTCGGCGGATCCTTGGCAACGCCCCGGAGGTGATGACCGGCCTGTCGGTCGAGACATCGATCACCCGCAACGCTCCGCGCGCGTCGACGTAGGCGAGGTCGGGTCGGCCCGCCGGGTCCCAGGCCGGGGCGACCGGAGCCACCGATTCGTCGAGAGCCCGGTCTTCGCTGCCGTCGCCGGCGACGACCCGGAGACCGGCGCCGCTGCGGTAGGCGACAAGTTCACCGGAGGGTGACCAGCGGGGGTAGGTGACCGGCGCCGCTGCGTGGATGGTCCAGTGTGGGTCGCCGTCGGGCTCGAGCGCGGTGAGGCGGTCGCCGCCAACCGCCGCCAGGAAGAGCCCGTGGGGGGATCAGCTCGCTTCCCG
>MKSH01000265.1:6467-9582 GCA_001898095.1 Solirubrobacterales bacterium 70-9
GTTGCGCACCGTCGCCCAGGCCGGCGTGAGCAGCAGCACCCCGAGCGCCAGCGCGGCGGCGAAGACCGCGACCAGGCGCGGCAGCGGCGAGCGTCGCGCCCGCCGCCGCCGGGTATGCCGCGCGAGCGCCAGTTCCAGCCCCCGCGCCTCGGCCTCGGGGTCGGACGGGATCGGCACCTCGCGCAGCAGCCGTCCCAGCTCCGCGTCCGGCGATCGCCGCCTCATCGCTCCACCGCCATCACCACCCGCAGGCGATCGAGCGCCCGCCGCAGTCGTGAGTTGACGGTGCCCCGCGGGACCCCCAGCATCGAGGCGATCTCGCCCGGCGTGTACTCGAGCAGGTGGCGCAGGACGACGACGGCGCGCTGCTCCGGGGACAGCCCCCGAAGGGCCGCCATCACCTCGCCTCCGATCTCGGGCCCGACCGGCGCGATCGCGGCGACCTCGGTGTCGTCGACCCCACGGCGCAGCGTCTCGCGGCGGGTCCAGTCGATGGCGCGGTTGACCACGATCCGGTGCAGCCAGGGCGCGAAGGGACGGCGGCGATCGAAGCGATCGAGGGCATCGATCGCGGCGAGGAAGGCGTCCTGGGCGATGTCCTCCGCCGCCGCCCGGTCGTGGACGACCAGGTAGGCGGCGCGGTGTGCGCGGCGCCAATGCGCGGCGTAGAGTTCGGCGACCGCCGCGCCCGAGCCTTCGCGCGCGGCGCGGACCAGCCGCCGCTCATGCCGTCGCGAGATCGGCGTGACGGTGTCGGTCTCCACCGCGGTCTCCTCGACGAGCAAGTCTCATCCTTTCCGTGTGACCTGGGAACCATTCTCCATGTCCTCGCCAAAGCGGCCAAGCGCCTCGTCGAGCCGGATCAGCCGCGGCTGTGGCAGCCGCCCGCGGGGCAGCTCGACTACGAAGGAGGCGGTGCCGGGAAAGTTGTGGTTCTGCCAGTTCGGGGCGGTGCCCGCCGGCCAGCGGAGGAGGCGGAAGCCGAGGCCGGCCAGGGCGGCGAACCGCCGCGCCGCCGGGGCGCTCTGGCCCCAGGCGCGGACGAAGGCGCCGCCGCCCCAGTGTTGGTGGAACCAGATCGTCACGGTTGGGTGGCGGCGGCGGATGAGTCGGGCCGCGAGGCGCGTCTCCGGCTCCGAGAACGGACGGGGGCCGGAGTATTCGGGGTCGCCCGGTGCGCCGATCGGCCGCCAGCCGGATGCGAAGTTTCGGTTCAGGTCGACGCCGGCTGCGTTCAACCGCGAGTGCTGCGCGCTGCCGTCCGGATCGAGGTTGGGGACCACGTCGACGTGGGAGCCGGGGTCCGGGCAGCCGTTGCGCAGCGGCTCGACCGCGCTCGCCCCGCACTCGTCGCCGTGGATGCAGGCGAAGACGAGCACCCGCATCGGCAAGGCGAGGTCGCCGACTTCGAGCAGTTCGATCGGTCGCCCTTGGCGCGATTCGCCGACGACGTGCTCGAACGCGCCGATCGGGTCGGTGCGTCTCGTTGCGATCGCGCGCGGCGGGCGGGCCGGCGAGCTGAACCACCCGCGCAGGTCGCCGCGGCCGAGCCACTTGTCCAGGTCGATTCGGGCGACGACCGGTTCGCGGTGGATCCACCGGCGGGATGAGCGCCTGCGGATCGTCAGCAGGCGGCCGGAGGAAGCAAGGTGGAGGTCGAGCAGGAACGGGTTCCGGAAGTGCTGCAGCCCCGGGATCGCCTTCTCCGCGAGTGCGCCGTGCACCGTGCCGAGCGCGCGCACGTACATCTGCCCGCCCGGGAAGGCGTCCTCGTAAAGGGTGAAGACGCGGCGTCCGTCGGGGTCTTCGGTGCGGGCGACCGGGGTGCCGAAGAGGATTTCGCCGTTGTCGCGAATGTCGCTCGCCGGTAGCAGCCTGCGGGCCTGCAGGGAGTAGGGGACGAGGATGAAGCGGGGACCACGCTCTGGGTTGGGCTGCAGGTTGTGGGCGAGGTAGACGAACTGACCGTCGGGGGAGACCGCCTGCACGGTGTAGTCACCGGGGAGGCTGACGCGCCGGAACGGACTCGGGCCGCGCTCGCGGTGCCGACCGGTGTCGAGGAAGGCGAGGTCGGTCCAGGCGCGCAGCAGGCTTCGCCGTGGCGCGGCGAAGCGGCTCAGTACCAGCACCGGCGCTTCCGCGGCAACCCCGGCACCTTCGAGGTCGAAGGCGGGGGCGTCCAGGTGCCATGCCCCGCGCAGCTTCCAGCGCCGGCTGACGAGTCCGGGACCGCGCTCGATCCGCTCGATCACGGTGATCCGTCGGTGCCGTCCCAACACGAAGGTCTGGAAGCGGTACGGGGAGCCGGGAACGGTCGTGCCGTGGGGCGGTGACAGCTGCGTGTAGTAGCCGCCGCCCGCCTCGGCGGCGGGTGCGGAGAGGAGCGCCAACGCGGCGATCGTCAAGAGCAGGGATCCGAGCTTCCCGATCTGGTCCATGCCCTCCATACGCACGAGCCCGGGCCGGAGGTCCCGCTTCCTAGACTCGCTCCGGTGTCTCGGCAGCAGCGCCTCACCCTGGTCGCGACGATCCTCGGCTCGACCGTCGTCTTCCTCGACGCGACGATCGTCAACGTCGCCCTGCCCTCGATCGGGCGCGAGCTGAACGCCGGTCTGGCCGGGCAGCAGTGGGTGGTCGAGGCCTACATGCTCACGATGGTCTCCCTGCTCCTGGTTGGCGGCAGCCTCGGGGACCAGTTCGGGAGGAGGCGATTGTTCGTGATCGGGCTGGTCGCCTTCGGTGCCACCTCGATCCTCTGCGCGCTGGCCCCGAGCGAGGAGTTCCTGGTCGGCGCGCGGGCGCTGCAGGGGATCGCCGGGGCGCTGCTCGTGCCGGGGTCGCTGGCGATCGTCGCCTCCACCTTCGCCGGCGAGGAGCGCGGCAAGGCGGTCGGCACCTGGACCGCGTGGACCGGGATCGCGACCGTGTTCGGGCCGGCGGGCGGCGGCGCGCTGGTCGGGCTGATCTCCTGGCGGGCGATCTTCTGGGTGAACATCCCGCTGATCGCGGTCACGGTGACGCTGGCGCTGCGGGCGATCGAGGAGTCGAGCGACCCGGGGGCCTCGCGCGGGGTCGACGTGCCCGGTGTGCTGCTCTCGGCGGCGGGGCTCGCGGG
>MKSH01000265.1:9591-13084 GCA_001898095.1 Solirubrobacterales bacterium 70-9
CGGCCTGCTTCGTCGCCTTCGTCCTCTGGGAGGCGCGGGCGGCGCGGCCGATGCTCGACCTCTCGCTGTTCCGGATCCGCAACTTCGCCGTCGCCAACCTCACCACGCTGACCGTCTACGCCGGGCTCGGCGCCGGGCTCCTCTTCACCGGGCTCTTCCTGCAGCAGGTGGTCGGCTACTCGGCGCTCGAGGCGGGGCTGGCGACGACGCCGATCTCGCTCTGCCTCTTCCTGCTCTCGCCGCGCTGGGGGAAGCTCGCGTCCGGGGTCGGGCCGCGACTGCCGATGACCCTGGGGCCGATCGTCGGCGGCGTCGGGATGGTGCTGTTCATGCGGCTGGACCCGGGGGCCGACTACGTCACCGACGTGCTGCCCGCGGTGCTCGTCTTCGGCCTGGGGCTGTCGGCCACGGTGGCGCCGCTGACCGCGACGGTGCTCGACTCGGTCTCCGAGCGCCGGGTGGGGATCGCCTCGGGGGTGAACAACGGGGTCTCGCGGGTGGCGGGGCTGCTGGCGATCGCGGTGCTCGGGGCGGTGATCTCGGCCCACTTCGGGGCGCGGCTTGACGCGGAGCTCGCGTCCCCGACCACGGTCGGCGGCAGCGGGCCGAAGAGCTTCGGCGCTCCGGGGACTCCGGCGGGGGAAGCGATCGCCGAAGCGAAGGAACAGCCGCTCGGCGTCCCCGACACCGAAGAAGTGCCGCCGGCGCAGGCGCGGGCGATCGTCGCCGCCTCAACCGAGGCCTCGACCTCCGCCTTCCACCTCGGCGCGCTGATCGCCGGAATCCTGATGATCCTCGGCGGGATCGCCTCCGCGATCGGCATCGAGAACCCGCGCCGTGCCGCCGACGCGGCGAAGAAACTAGATTTGGTGGCCGATGGCTGACGCACCGATCATCTTCTCCGGCATCCAGCCGACCGGCCGCAAGCACCTCGGCAACTACATCGGCGCGATCCGCCAGTACGTCGAGGGGCAAGACCGGGGCGATCCGGCGATCTACTGCGTCGTCGACCTGCACTCGATCTCGGTGCCCTACGACCCGGTCGACCTGCGCGAGCGGGTGCTCGACACCGCGGCGATCCTGCTCGCCGCCGGGCTCGACCCGGAGCGCTGCATCTTCTTCCGCCAGTCCGACGTGCGCGAGCACACCGAGCTGACCTGGATGCTCTCGGCAGTGACGTCCCACGGCGACCTGGATCGGATGACCCAGTTCAAGGAGAAGGTCGGCAAGGCGCGCGAGCTGGCCTCGGCGGCGCTCTTCTACTACCCGGTGCTGATGGCCGCCGACGTGCTCGCCTATCGGGCGACCGAGGTGCCGGTCGGCGACGACCAGCGCCAGCACGTCGAGCTGATGCGGGAGATCGCGCGGCGGTTCAACGCGCGGTTCGGCGAGGCGCTGGTGGTGCCGGAGCTGGTGATCCCCGAGGTCGGCGCGCGGATCATGGACCTGCAGGAGCCGGAGATGAAGATGTCGACGACCGGCGGGACCGAGGGGGGGACGGTGCTGGTGCTCGACGACGAGAAGACGATCCGCAAGAAGGTCGGCTCGGCGGTGACCGATTCCGGGCGCGAGGTGCGCGCGGCGGCGGACAAGCCGGGGGTGACGAACCTGATCGACATCCTCGCGGTGGCGCGGGGGACCGGGCGGGCGCAGATCGAGGCGGACTTCGAGGGCGCCGGCTACGGGGACTTCAAGAAGGCGGTGGCCGACGGGGTGGTCGAGCTGCTCGGTCCGGTGCGCGAGCGCTACGAGGAGCTGCGGCCGGACGAGGCGGCGCTGGAGGCGACGCTGGCGGCCGGGGCGGAGAAGGCGCGCGAGATCGCGGCGGCGACGATGGTCGACGTGCGGGCGCGGATGGGGTTCGGTTAGTCCCGTAATTTCCGCGGAGTTTGCGGAGGACGGGGGAGAGATTCCCGGTCCCAAGCCATTCCCCAGGTGGGGGACAGGGGTGACCATCGGCGGCGGCCGTTACATTCGCCCGATGCCGGTCGCCGATCTGGACCTGGACCTCGATGTCTTCGCGGGTCCCTTCGACCTCCTCCTCGCCGTCGTCCTGCGCGAGGAGGTCAGCCTGCTCGAGCTGCAGCTCGGCGAGGTCGTCGTCGCCTACGTCGACCACCTCGAGGAGTCCGGCCAGCTCGACCTCGAGGTCGCGACCGAATTCCTCGTCCTCATCGCCTCGCTGCTGGAGCTGAAGTCCCGTCTCATGCTCCCCCGCGAGGAGGAGGGCCTCGAGCCGCTGAAACCGGAGGAGGCGGTCGAGGAGCTGCTCGCCCGCATGCTCGAGTACCGCCGCTACCGCGACGCCTCGGTCGTCCTGGCCGAGCGCTTCGAGGCCGAGCGTCCCTACCTCTACCGCTCGGCGCCGCTCCCGGCCAACCTGCGCCGCGTCGCCGTCGATGCCGCCGTCGCCGTCTACGACCCCGCCCGCCTCGGCCAGGCGATCGGCGACCTCCTGCGCGAGCCCGAGGAAGTCGACGTCTCCCACATCCGCCCGACCGTCTCCCTGCAGCGCCGCATGCGGGTGCTCCGCGACGCGCTGCTGCGCAGGCCCGCCTTCGACTTCGACGAGGAATTCGGCAAGGAGGACCGGCTGACCCAGGCGGTGACGATCTTCGCCCTGCTCGACCTCTACAGCAAGGGCGAGGTGACCTGGGAGCAGAAGGAGAACTTCGGCCCGATCCGGGTGCTGCGCGGCAGCGGCGGAGCGCCCGCGTGAGCGACCTCGCCCGCACCGTCGAAGCGCTGCTCTTCCTCTCGCCGGACCCGGTCAGCATCTCCGACCTCTCCGAGGCGACGGAAGCGACCGAGGGCCAGGTCGCCGAGGCGATCGAGCTGCTGAGCGAAGACCTCGGCGAGGGCAAGCGGGGGATCGTCCTGCGGGTGATCGGCGGCGGCTTCGCGCTCGCCTCAGACCCGACCGCGGAGGGCGCCGCCCGCCGCCTGCTCGCCAAACCGCGCACCCCGCCGCTGACCCCGGCCCAGGCCGAGACCCTCGCGATCGTCGCCTACCTGCAGCCGGTCTCCCGCCCGGAGATCGCCCGCATCCGCGGCGTCAGCTCCGAGTCGGCGGTGCAGACGCTCGCCGACCGCGGGCTGATCGAGGAGTCGGGACGCTCCCAGTTCGGCGCCGCGATCTTCAAGACCTCCGACCTCTTCGAACGGCTCTTCGGCCTCTCCGGCATGGACCAGCTCCCCGACCCCTCGCAGTTCGACCCGACCCCCGAGGACGAACGCGAGCTGCGCGACCGACTGCTGAAAGCCGGCGAACAGCGCGCCGAGTGAGGCGCCGCCTCCCGTGAGGCTGGCCAAATACCTGGCCCACGGCGGCGTCGCGTCGCGTCGCAAAGCCGAGGAGATCATCGCCAAGGGCGTGGTGACGGTCGGCGGCGAGGTCGTCACCGATCCGGCGCGCGACGTCGACGACGGCGACGACGTGCGGGTGAACGGGGCGCCGATCGGCGCGGAGGCGCGTGAGGTCTGGGCGGTGAAC